>JAJZDZ010000027.1 GCA_021851325.1 Pseudomonadota bacterium
GGTGCCTCGCGCGCTGTTCGCCGAGATTCTGAGCCTGATCGATGGGCTGCGGCCACGAGCGGCACCGTCATAAGAGCGGGGCCTGTGCAAGGCGTCATCACGACGGCAGGAGTGTGTCCGAATGCCAAGAAAGTCAGAACGAAGTTGCGAAGTGGTTGCATTTTCCCGCGGTCAGCGCAGTCCCGGGCTGTCGATGGCGCCAAAGCTCTACCGGCAGCGGCAGGAAAGTGCTATTTGCCGCGCAAAGTCAGAGTCATATAGTGAATGTCGGTTGGACTCTGGAGCACCGCTTATGACCGGTCGACTCACGACGCATCGAGGGGAACCCGTCGTCTTGCCGAGACACCTTCGGACGCTCGCCGCGCTCGTGGCTTCCGCGGTGCGGTTCCGATGCTGCATGATCCGTGCCGCCGCGGTGACACTACTTGCTCTCCTGTCGACCGTCGTCGCCGTAGCTGCATCAGCGCCATCTCTGGCGACACGCGCTACGATCCGGCTTCCTGGCAGTCCGTCCCGGTTTGACTATCTGAGCCTGGACGGTGCTCTGCACAGGCTGTTCATCTCCCATATGGGAGACGGCCGGGTGGTGGTCTTTGACACCGTCCACAACCGCGTACTCGCCGATCTGCCGGGATTCGAGGGCGACACCGGCATTACGGTCGTCCCATCGATCAATCGGGTATATGTTAGCGTCACCGGATCGCTGCTGAACCGTGCGTTCGGCTCTGGCAAGGTTGCGGTTCTCGATGCCGCCACGCTCCGGGTCATCGCGCGCATTCCCGGCGGTCGTTTCCCGGATGGCTCAGCCTACGTCCCGCAATTGCACAGGCTGTTCGTCTCCGACGAGTTTGGCGGGCAGGATCTTGTCATCGACACGGTGGCCGACCAGCCTGCAGGCAGGATTCCGCTGGGCGGGTCGGCTGGGATGACGGTCTTCGACCCGACCTCCGGAAAGGTCATGGTGAATGTGCAAAGCCGGCGAGTCCTGGCGGTCATTCAGCCGACGACCGATGCGATTGTCAGACGCGTGGCCCTGCCGGCGGCGTGCGTCCACAATCACGGACTTCTGCTCGACGATGCCGCGCGGCTGGCATTCATCGCCTGCGACGGCAATGCCCGGCTGGTTGTCCTCGACCTGCTGGACTGGCGTGTCACCGGCATCCACACTCTCGGCAAGGACCCGGACGTCCTCGCCTTCGATCCGACCCGGAAGCTTCTTTATGTCGCCAGCGAGAGCGGCGTCATCTCCGTCTTCAGCGTGTCGGGCCGCGATGTTCGTAAACTGTGGCAAGGCTATGTCGGCGACGATGCGCATTCGGTGGCGGTCGATCCGCGTACCGGCCTTCTCTATGTCCCGATCCGCGATGTCGATGGGCATCCCGTGCTCAGGATCATGGCGTTTGCGCCACCCTCGCCGATGACAGGTCATGACGGCGATCCCCCCGGCAGGACGAAGAACCTCCGATGAGTGAACAGAAAGGCTCGAAGATTGCTGTGGTCTGGCGCGGCGACGCGACGGCGCGGCGCAATGTGACACCGCAGAACAACCGCTACGTCCGGGTCTTTGAGGAGCTGGCGGCACTTGGCATCGAGGCGGAGCCTGCTGTGTTCGATGAGAGCGTTGTGCCAGAAGCGCCCCACCCGGAGCAGCACACTGTGCGTTCAGGCTATGCGTTTACTCGGCCGGACGCCCGAGAGTGTATTGCGCAATAAAATTGCGCAGAGGATGGTTCTTCAGGAAATGGCCTGCGAACCGATCTCTTGCAGCTCTATTGTTTCCTCAGAATAAAAATCGTAAAATATTTCCTCAGAACAACCGGGGAGAGCCTCTATGGAGCTTCAGAAGGCCAAACCCACCCCTACGCCCAAAGCCAGGGGCGCGGTTGTCACCAAAGCGGCCGTGCGTGCCGCCGACCATTTGAATCTGGCGAACGTCGAGCTGGGAAAGATTCTTGGGCTGTCTCCTGCCACCGTTTCGCGCATGCGCAACGGCCAGTTCGTTCTGGACGCAGACGGGAAGGCCTTCGAGCTCGCGGCGCTGTTTGTTCGCCTGTATCGGTCGCTTGATGCCGTCGTCGGAGGTGACGATCTGGTCGCTGCGACGTGGATCCGCCGCGACAACCTTGCCCTTCAGAAAAAGCCGATCGACCTGATCCAAAAGGTCGTAGGGATCACACATGTCCTCCAATATTTGGACACGCGACGCGCTATCATCTAACTTCGTATCGCTCGATACCACGGCTTGGCGGGTCGTAGAGGCGCAACACGTCGTCTCCACTATGAAACTGGTTGACACCCTTGAGGAGCAAGAGCTGCTTGAGGATGTGCTGGAGGAGACAAAGCCTCCGATGCCGCCCATGCCTGAGGGGATCCATTATCTCCTGTCCGCTCCGTTCCGATATAGCAGGAGGAATGCATTTCCGTCTCGGTTCAGGCGTTCCTACTCCGAAACAGGTGTCTTTTACGCCGCAGCATCCCCTGAAGCGGCGATTGCGGAGATCGTCTTCTATCGTCGATTGTTCTTTGCAGAATCCCCTACTACGCCGATCCCGCTCAACCCCGCGGAGTATACCGCCTTCGCCGTCCAACTGCAGACAGACAAAGCCATCGACCTGACGCGGCCGCCTCTCTCTGAAGATGCAAAGTCCTGGACAGACCCTGAGGACTATTCCGCGTGCCAGATCCTTGCTGACGAAGCGCGCGCCGCCGGCATCGAGGTGATCGCGTATACGAGTGTCCGGGACTCACTGCGACGCCTCAACTTCGCAGTGTTTTCGCCCGTCGCGTTCGCGCAGCTGAGCCCCTCGTCGCAGCAGACCTGGCGGATCTGGCTTCGTAGCGACGGTAGCGCAACGGCTAAATGCGACTCGCCAAAGCTCGGTCTCTCGTTCGAAAGCAATGCGTTTGATATCGTTTCTCGTCTGCGGGCAGGAGAAGCGCACAATTCAATGCCGGGTGGTTGAGAGTGAGCGCTTGGCCGGGCGGAGCGACCTGATGTCTCTAAATCAGAACCGAATAGGGACCCCATCGCCGAGATGCGATAAAAGATTGAATTGGCAAAAGAATTTGCCCTTGAGGTGGGGTCCCGATCGGCGCCGGTAGGGCCCGCGGCGGTCAAGGATTTTATTTGCCGTTTCAATGCCTTGCGCCTACCAGCGACAGGGTACCTTTTCGAGGCCGGTCCACACGCCACGCAGAAGTCGGCACCCATCGTGTTCGACAGCCGCCAGGCCAGCACCTTTCGGGTCGCCCAGTCCATGATCGCCACCAGATAGAGGAAGCCGCGCCGCATCGGGATATAGGTGATATCCGCGCACCAGACATGGTTGGGCCGCTTGATTGCCAGTTGGCGCCGCAGGCACGGATAGACCCGGTGCGCGGGATGAGGATCGCTGGTCCGGGGCCGCTGGTAGATCGGCGCCAGGCCCATCTTCGCCATCAGCCGCCGTGCCGGCCCCCGTCTAATATCGTGACCGGCGCGGCGCAGATAGCGCGCCATCTGTCGGCTGCCGTACCGCGGGCAGTCCAAGAACACCGCGTCGATCACCCGCATCAGGGCCAGCGTCTCGTCCCTCTCAGGCACAGGCGCGTAATGATAGCTCGACCGGCTGACCGACAGCAGCCGGCACTGCGCCGCTATCGACAGTCGGTCATGAGCGGGCTCGATCATCGATCGCCTCCGTGCCACGCTCATCGACTGGAGGCTTTCGCTAAAAAATCGCGCTCCACCAATAGAAGTTTTCCTTGGCGTTCGGCCTACAATCGATCCACAGGATCGATTGCTATACGGCCTCACCCGCCAGGATCAGCTTGTCCACAGTCAGGTCTGATACGGCCTGCCGCAACCAGGCATTCTCCCGCTCCAGATCCTTCATCCGACGCGCCTGGTTCCTCTTCAGCCCGCCATACTCCTTGCGCCACCGGTAATAGCTCTGCTCCGTGACGCCGATCCGACGGCAGGCATCGCAAACCGTCCCGCCCTACGCCAGCACGATCTCCGCCTCACGCAGCTTGCCGATGATCTCCTCGGGCTTGTGCTTCCGAGCCATTCCAGTCCTCCTTCGTGGTCCCAACTACGATAGTCGATGGACCACCCAGAAGGGGGCAGATCACGCGCTTTCGCGATTTTATGATGCTCACAAGTTGCTCTCACCGATTGCCAGAGGCGCAACATAGGCCTGGAGCCTGCCCGCGGCCGCCCTGGTGCCCACGTGCCCCGGACAATTAGCGTCCATTTGTTACCCCAAATGGTTACCCTGAATAGTTCTATTCCCGCAGAGCCGCAGCCAACATGGTCATATCCTATTGATATATCTGGTGTCGCCGACAGGATTCGAACCTGTGGCCCCGAGATTAGGAATCTCGTGCTCTATCCTACTGAGCTACGGCGACGCCGGGAGTCCTGATACACCAGCTGTGGTGCCCAGCCAATCACGAAGGCATTGCCGGGCCATTGCGGGCGAAGACTTTGCCTCCAGCGATTACCGTAGCTGTGGACCAATGGCTGCAGCAGGTTGGGAGCAGTAAAGTCCCTCTTGCTGTGCAGGTGAGGCAGGAGGCGTCCCGCGACAGACCGCCGCCTCACGCGTGAGGTCCTGATTAAATTCCTGAGCGCCGCGGCTCTCTTATCTTGGGCAGCCTGGTCGGCGAATTGGACCGTCTGGCAGGGATGCTCTTTCGATCAGCGATAAAGGGAAACAGGTACGGTCGCCTCCTCTGGTGCAGACCGCACAGGTACATCACCCGTCAACCCTTGGGGACGTTTCCGCTGAAAGCGCGCGCAGCCGGCACTGATTCTCTGCGTCCGCCAAATCAGGATCTGCCGGTCGCAAATGCGGCCTCAGGCTATCTCAAATGAGCGAAAGCAGGTGATGTCCTAGAATTGTCACATGCCTTCCTCCCTCTCGCAGGGAGTGACATTCGATACTGCACCGTTCCGCTTGCCGTTACGAAATGGGCATCGCCATTGCCCGGACCTCGGCAGCGCAGTCCTTACGCACACAACCCGCCGGGAGGAGATTGAGGAGCCACGCGCCGCCGCGCGCAGGTGCCGCGTCTGCCGACCAATCGAAAGAAGCGCCCACAGCCGGTAGCGTCGCGATCGCATGCGGACGCCAGATCCTGCATCCGCTACGGTCCAAAAGGACCTGTGTTTCCAAACAGATGCCCCTGCCCCATAGCGTGGTGCACAGGCGGTGAAGGGGGCGCATCCCACCAGGTTTTTCCCAGCAGGTGCAGCAGGACCCTACAGCGGTCCCGACATGGCTACCGACGCCAGCGGCGGGAGCTGCGCGCGAAGACCAGCCAACCAGGTCACGAAGAATACCCACCGGGAGATGGTAGAACCGCAGCGTTTCCATTATATACCCGCCGCCCTGGAGCAGGCTGGCACAGCGCATTTGGGGGCGATGCCCGGCCAACTTGCTGCCGCAGATTTGACAAAAGCCCCGCGCATAAGGGCGCCCATCGCCGTCGCACAGAGCGGCGCGGCAGGGCCGATCGGCACGGATCTACTGAGATCCTCCGGCACGATCAGTCAGTCGCTCTGGTCTAGAACTTGGCCTTCGGGGCAAAACACGTATGACAGAAAAGCCGGTTTTTTTCGACGCGAGCGGCAAGCGCGCGGTGCGAATTTCTGCGATTGGCTGGACCGTAGCCATCGTCTCCACGCTGGTGGGGATGTACTTTCTTGCCAGTCTATTTGTGACGTCACCGCTGTCAGGCCTCAAGATGCCAGGCCAGCTGGTCGCGATCAAAACCGCAGCGCTCGAGCGCAAGGCTGAAGCGCCTGGCCTTGTTGATCTGGCAGAATCGATGGCGCAGAGACTGCGGGCCCGGCGGGCCCGCCTCGCCGCACTGCGCCGGCTGCGCAATGAGCGGCGCATGCATGCCCTGCCGCTTTCGCGCGCCATGCTGCCGCACAAGGGTCGGCCGCTCTCGATTGCGTTTTTCCCCAGCTGGGCCTCAGCCGATAACGTCTATCCCGCGCTCAAGCATGCCTTGCCGAGGCTTGATGCCATCATGCCCACCTGGCTTGATCTCTCGGGACCCGATGCCACGCTGAGTACAAGTTACAGCGATCGCCTTTATAAGTATGTGCTGCGCAACAAGCCCAACACTGCGATCGTGCCGGTCCTGCAGAATGCGTCAGGCGGCACCTTTCATGGCAAGGAACTGGCCAGTCTTCTTGCCAGTCCGAGCCGGCGCAAGGCCCTGGTCGAAAGTGTGACCCAGTTCATCGCGGTCCACCACCTGCAGGGTGTCTGTGTCGACTTCGAGAACGTGCCGCACCGCTCCTATCATGATCTGTGGCTGTTCCTGGCTGAGCTGCACAAGCAGTTCCGTCCCCATGGCTGGACGATTGCCCAGGCGGCACCGTTTGACAGCGATACCTGGCCGTTCGCGGCCTATGCGCGGGTCATCGACTACACCGTGCTCATGGCCTATGACGAGCATACCGAGACAGACAATCCAGGCGCGGTTGCCGGACAGGACTGGTTTGAATCAGAGCTCGACAAGCGCATGAAGGTGCTGGCACCGAGCCACACCATCATCGCCATCGGTGCCTATGGCTATGACTGGAACAAGGACGGCACCTACGAACTCAGCTTCCAGCAGGCGATGATCGATGCCCATGATGCGGGCGCAGATGTGCGCTTCGATGGGGCCACCAACAACCCGCATTTTTCATACGAGCAGAACGGCGAGCGCCACGACGTCTGGTTCCTCGACGCAGCTACCGCCTTTGACGACATTCACGCCGCCGACATCTATCAGCCGGCAGGCTATGCGGTGTGGCGTCTGGGCTCGGAAGATCCCGCAGTATGGAGCGTGATGGGTCGCCCCTACGGAGCGCGCGTGCCCAACACGCTCTATCGCATCCCGTTCGAAAACGACATTGATACGGAGGGTGCGGGTGAAATCCTGCGCGTCGAGGCAGAGCCCCAGACCGGTAGCCGTACCCTCGAAATCGACAGCCAGACCGGCGACATCGATGACGAGCACTACACCCGTCTTCCCTCCACCTATGTGGTGCGCCAGTTTGGCGCCCATTACGGCAAGGAAGTCGCCCTCACCTTCGATGATGGTCCGGATCCGGAGTGGACGCCCAAAATTCTCCACATCCTGAAGGAAAAGCACGTTCCAGCCACATTCTTCATCATCGGCGCTAATGCCGAAGCCAATCCCGGCCTGGTCCAGGATCTGGTCGATCACGGCGAAGAGGTGGGCGACCACACCTACACCCATCCCAACCTCGCTGACACTGCCAATGAGGGCACGCGGCTGGAACTGAACACGACGCAGCGTCTGTTCGAGGCGTTGACTGGCCGCTCCCTGCGCCTCTTCCGTCCGCCCTATCTGGGCGATGCCGAACCATCCGACGTCGACGAACTTATCCCGGTCGAGGTGGCCCAGGATCTGGGTTACATCACGGTCGGCGAACACGTCGATCCGCGTGACTGGGCGCGGCCTGGAACGCAGAACATCATCTCGCGGGTGATGCAGCAGGTCCACCAGTCGAACCGCCACAACCGCTACCCCACCAACATCATCCTTCTGCACGATGGTGGCGGCAACCGCGCCGAAACCGTAGCAGCCCTGCCAGTGATCATCGACCGCCTGCGGGCTCAGGGCTACCATTTCGTGCGCGTCTCCGATCTGGCCGGGTTGACACCCAAAGAGGCAATGCCGCCCCTGCCAATGACGGTGCAGCTGCTGACGGACCGCGTGGTGTTCCTGACCATGAGCACCATCGGTCATGCGCTTTACTGGTGTTTTCTGGCGGCCATCTTCCTTGGCATCGGCCGCATGGTGATGCTGGTTGGCCTGGCGCTGTGGCGTCGCAACCGGACCAAGGCCGAGTTCGATGCCCCGCCTGCAGAAGAACCGTTTGCCGTGTCGGTCATCATTCCGGCCTATAACGAGGAAAGTGTCATTCAGCGCACAGTGCGCGGCATCCTCAATCAGACCTATCGTCGGCTGGAGCTGATCATCATCGATGATGGCTCCAAGGACAACACCAGCGGAGTATTGCAGGAAGCCTTTGGCCAGGACCCCCGCCTCAGCCTGGTGCGGGTCCAGAACGGCGGCAAGGCCCGCGCACTCAATACCGGTCTGGCCATGGCCAAAGGCGAGATCATCGTAGCTCTGGATGCCGATACCGAGTTCGCCCGGGACACCATCGCCCGTCTCGTGCGCTGGTTCAGCGACGCGCACATTGGCGCTGTCGCCGGCAACGCCAAGGTCGGCAACCGTATCAACATGATCACGCGCTGGCAGGCGCTGGAATATGTGGTGTCGCAGAACCTGGAGCGGCGGGCACTGGCGGCTCTGGGGACATTGACCGTGGTACCGGGCGCCGTCGGCGCCTGGCGCAAATCGGTACTGACCGAACTTGGCGGCTTCCGCATGGATACGCTCGCCGAAGATCAGGATCTGACGATTGCGGTACAGCGCGCCGGCTGGCAGATCAAATTCGACTCTTCGGCGATTGCCTGGACCGAGGCCCCGACTACGGTGCGCGGCCTTGCCAAGCAGCGCTTCCGTTGGGCCTTCGGCACGCTGCAATGCCTGTGGAAGCACCGCGACATGACCTTCAACCGGCGCTATGGCGCCCTGGGCATGGTCGCGCTGCCGTCAGTCTGGATGTTCCAGATCGTCCTCACTGCCCTGGCGCCACTGGCTGACCTGCTGCTCGTCTGGCAGCTTGCCTGGCAGTATCTTGCCTACGTCCAGCATGGCAGCGAGTACAACGACACCAGTCTCAAGCTGACCCTGATCTATTATGCCGTCTTCGTTGTCGTCGATCTGACCTCTGCGGTCGTCGGCTTCCTCCTCGAAAAGCGGGAGCAGTGGAGTCTTTTGTGGTGGCTCATGCTGCAGCGCTTCGGTTACCGCCAGATCATGTACTACGTGGTGGTACGATCCTTGTGGAGCGCCGTGCGTGGGGTGGTCGTGGGCTGGAACAAGATCGAGCGCACCGGCACGGTTCGGGTCCGCGAGGTACCGGAACAGCCCACAGCCTGACGCGCGTCCATCTTTTGTCACACGCCTTCATGCAGCAACAGCGCCCCTCCATCGTTGGGTTCATAGCGCGGGAACATCGCGCACCGAGCATCAGGGAGGATCACTATGCAGCGCATCAGGACCGTGAAACTTTTAGGGATGGCTTTTTTGTGCGGCGCCATGACCGCGGGTGGGCCCGCGCTGGCAGGCGGACTGCTTGGCGGTGGGATGATCGGCGGAATGGCGGGCGGCGGGATGATGGGTGGCAACATGTCGGCCACTCTCGGCGCCAGCATGGGTCCCTCGATGGGGGCCGCAGGGGGACTGTCTGCCACAGGCGGGATGAGCACCCCCATGGCTAACCCTGCCGCCAGCGCCGGCCTCGGCGCCAGCGCCAATGCTGGTCTTGCGACACCGGATCTTGGCACGGCAGCACAGACCGCCGGGAACCTCGCCGCAGCCGGGCAGAACACCGCCAATGCCGCGATCAGTGCAGGCGAAACGAGCGCCATGGACGGGCTCAACACGGCTGCGAACAGCAGTGCGGCGGCAGCCGGTTCGCTCAGCACAGCCACCGGGGCCGTTCAGGATGGCATCAACGCCGGCGCCAGCACGGCCGCGACCGCGCCCGAGGCCCAGGGCACGCTGACCGCCGGACAGAGCGGCGCCACGACGCTCCAGACCGCCGCGACTCAGCTGGCACAAGGCAGCGGCACGCTGTCATCCAGCGCCAGCGGCAGCGCGACAGCCAGTGGTGGAGCGACGCAGAATTCCCCCTCCACCTCATCAAAGCCGGCGGCCAATACCACCAGCCATGGTCGCCCGGGTGCGTCGCGGCGCTGAAGCAAGAGCTGACTGGGGTTGGGCCGGCACCAAGCCGGCCCCTCACCCTCCACACTCGCGTTCTGCTGGTGCAACCAGGCGAACCAAGGCTCAGCGGTAACTGTCGTTGATGGCGGCAAGCATCTTGGAGCCGGGACAGAGTTCACGCACTCCCAGGGTATTGAGCGGCCGTTTCGTGGTTCCGAGCGCGGCGTGAAGATCTTCGGCCTCGGGATCGAGGTAAAGCAGTCCAGTCACTACTTCCCCGCGCGCATGATGCTCCTGCAGATAGGCCATCGCCTTGCCGCGATCACGCGGGTCGTAATCGGCCTGGAGCTTGGACAGCTTGAGCAGCGAGCCATCATGTTGGCGCACGGTCACGACCTCGCCCGGAGCGTAATCGACCGTGATTTCCGCCTTGGCCTCGATCACGTCGATGCGGTTGACCGCCTCGTTATGCGCACGCACGAAGTCATAGGACTTCGTTGATTGCGGATTGTTGTTGAATTGCACGCAGGGCGAAATGACATCAAGCACCGCCACACCCCGATGAGAGAGGGCAGCCTTCAAGAGCGGTACCAACTGCTTCTTGTCACCGGAAAACGAGCGGGCGACAAAGCTTGCGCCAAGAACCAGCGCCATCGAGACCAGATCGATGGGCGCATCGTGATTGACTGCCGTCTTGCTTTTGGAACCTTTGTCGGCCGTGGCTGAGAACTGTCCCTTGGTCAGTCCGTAGACGCCATTGTTTTCGCAGATATAGACCATGTTGACGCCGCGACGCATGGCGTGGGCGAATTGACCAATACCGATGGAGGCGGAATCACCGTCACCGGACACACCGAGATAAATGAGATCGCGGTTCGCAAGATTGGCGCCAGTGAGCACGCTGGGCATGCGCCCATGCACCGAATTGAAGCCATGACTCTGTCCCAGAAAATAGTCCGGGGTCTTTGATGAACAGCCGATGCCGGAGAGCTTGGCCACGCGGTGTGGCTCGATCGAGAGTTCGAAACAGGCCTGGATGAGTGCAGCAGAAATCGAATCATGACCGCAGCCCGCGCAGAGCGTGGAAATCCGCCCTTCGTAATCGCGATGGGTAAAGCCAAGGGCGTTGGTGGGGATATCCTTGTGATGCAGCTTTGGCTTGGCGATATAGGTCATGGGCGCAGTCCTTTATGATGCCCGTCCATTCCATGGATGTTCTGGTAGGTGGAAGCCGTTTGCTGTCCTTGCTGCCGGTTCCCGGCCAGCACGGAGTGGCCGGCAGCCATCACGGGCCCTGACGCAGCGCTCATTCCGCAGCTTCCTTCCGTCCGAGCAGGGTCATGCGTTCGGCGACCGCATTGGCGATGAAGCGCGCGGTAATCGGGGTACCGTCATAGTGCAGCAGCGCGATCAGCCGTGCCGGATCGATGGCGCATTCGTTGACGATCATCTTCAGGAGCTGGGCATCGCGGTTCTGCTCGATGACGAAGACCTGCTCATGCGCATGAATGAAATCACTCACCGCGTCACTGAAGGGAAAGGCCCTGACCCGCAGCGTATCCAGGTGCAGGCCCTGCTCCTTTAGCCTGGCGAGTGCCTCGTCCATGGCAGGCGAGGTCGAGCCATAGTAGATGGCACCGAAGCGTGCGGTCTCGGCTGCATTGCGGCGCACAGGCGCTGGCACCAGCGTTGCTGCCGTACCGAACTTGCGCAGCAGGCGCTGCATGTTGTCGACGTAGACCGCACCTTCTTCGCTATAGCGGGCGTAGCGGTCACGCGAGGTCCCGCGGGTAAAATAGGCCCCACGCGTGGGATGGACCCCGGGCAGGGTCCGGTAGGGAATGCCGTCGCCATCGACATCGAGATAACGCCCGAAATCGCGACCGGCTTCCAGCTCGTCCGCTGTCATGATCTTGCCGCGGTCATACTGGCGTGAATCATCCCATGCGAGCGGCTGGCACAGCCAGTCGTTCATGCCGATATCCAGGTCCATCATCACGAACACGGGCGTCTGCAGCCGTTCGGCCAGATCGAAGGCGACCGCGGCCAACTCAAAGCTCTCGCGCGGATCTTCGGGAAACAGCAGCACGTGCTTGGTATCGCCATGGCTGGCATAGGCGGCCAGCATGATGTCGGACTGCTGGGTACGGGTGGGCATGCCAGTCGAGGGACCGCCGCGCTGGATATCAAACACCACGGCGGGAATTTCGGCGAAATAGGCAAGGCCGAAGAATTCCTGCATCAGCGAAATTCCGGGCCCTGAGGTTGCAGTAAAGCTGCGCGCTCCATTCCAGCCCGCCCCGATGACGGTACCGATAGCCGCGATCTCGTCCTCGGCCTGGATGATGGCAAACTTGTTCTCGCCGCTCTCCTTGTCGACGCGCAGCGACTTGCAGTGGCGCATAAACGCCTCGGCAAGTGAGGTCGACGGCGTGATCGGATACCAGGCACAGACCGTTGCACCGCCATAGACCGCACCAAGAGCGGCCGCATCATTGCCGCCAATGAAAATACGGTCACCAACCTTGTCGCTGCGCACGACTTTCAGAGCGCAGGCTCCAGCAAGATGCTTCGCCGCATAGTCATGGCCGAGCGCGATGGCCTTCATGTTGAGGGCGATGAGCTTGTCCTTGCCCTTGAACTGCTTGCCGATCAGGCTCTCGACCACATCCGGCTCAAAACCGAGCAGCGCCGAGAGGGCGCCCAGATAGATCACGTTCTTGAGCAGCTGTCGTTCGCGCGGAATGGTGCCTTCGAGAGAGTTGGAGAGGGCTGTGAATGGCACCCCAAGAACCACGATGTCGTCACGGAACTTGGACGGGGGCATCGGCTTGGTGGAATCGTAGAGCAGATAACCGCCAGGCTCGAGTTCTGCGACGTCACGATCCCAGGTCTGCGGATTGAGGGCGACCATCAGATCAACGCCGCCGCGTCGGCCCAGCCAGCCCTCACCCGACACCCGCACCTCGTACCAGGTCGGCAGACCCTGGATGTTCGAAGGGAATATGTTGCGCGATGCCACCGGTACGCCCATGCGCAGAATGCAGCGGGCAAAAAGCTCGTTGGCACTTGCCGAACCGGAGCCATTGACGTTGGCAAATTTGACGACGAAGTCGTTGACCGAGGCCAGTGGTGTCATTGCTGCATGTCCCGCGGGGTAGCGCCGGACGTGCGCACGCCCCGCGCCGCAACCTTCAGGAAAAATCGTTCTGTCATGGCCCCCTGCACCCTTAAAGGCGTAACCCTCAGCATGAGCAGGCACTCGCCTGCGCCGTTTCGAGGTAGAACTTCTTCATGTCCCAGGCGCCCGTCGGACAACGCTCGGCGCACAGCCCGCAGTGCAGACAGACGTCCTCGTCCTTGACCATCACCCGTCTGGTCTTGAGCGCGTCGGAGACATAAAGATCCTGCGTCAGGTTCAGCGCCGGCGCCGTCAGCATCTGGCGCAGGTCGGGTTCGGCCGCATTGGGCGTGAAGGTGATGCAGTCCATGGGGCAGATGTCGACGCAGGCACCACACTCGATGCAAAGGCCTCGTTCAAATACCGTTTCGACATCGCAATTCAGGCAGCGCAACGCTTCCTTGTAACCAAGCTCCCGGGAAAATCCGAGTTCGACCTCGATGTGCACATTGTTGAGTGTGAGCTCATGAGGCGCGTGCGGCACCTTGAAGCGCAGGTCGAGCGACACGTCATTGTCGTAGGACCATTCGTGAATGCCCATCTTCTGGCTGGTCAGCGTCACATGCGAGGGCGGACGCTCGGCCTTGAGGTCACGACCCTCACAGGCCATGTGGATCGACACGGCGGCGGCATGACCATGGGCCACGGCCCAGATGATGTTCTTGGGCCCGAACGCCGCATCACCGCCAAAAAACACCTTGGGATGGGTCGACTGCATGGTCAGCTCATCGACGACCGGCATGTCCCAGCGGTCGTCGAACTCAAGACCGATATCGCGCTCAATCCAGGGAAAGGCATTTTCCTGGCCAACCGCAACCAGCACATCATCACAGGGCATGTGCACATCGGGCTCGCCGCTTGGAACCAGTGCGCGTCGGCCCCTGGCGTCGTATTCGGCCTTTACCTTTTCGAACACGACCCCGGTGAGCCGGCCGGCTTCATGGGTAAAGGCCTTGGGCACCATGTAATTGTGAATCGGAATGCCCTCGCCCATGGCATCATCTTTTTCCCATGGACTGGCCTTCATCTCCTCGAAGCCCGAGCGCACCACCACCTGGACATCTTCACCGCCCAGCCGGCGGGCGGTGCGGCAGCAATCCATGGCGGTGTTACCACCTCCAAGCACGATCACCCGTTTGCCGATGCGGTCGATATGACCGAAAGAAACCGAGGACAGCCAGTCAATGCCGATATGGATGTTGGCCGCGCCTTCGTTGCGTCCAGGGACAGCAAGATCGCGACCGCGCGGCGCGCCCGAGCCGACAAAGACCGCATCATAGCCTTCAGCCAGCAAAGCCTTAAGGCTCTCCACACGTTCGCCAAACCGCGTCTGCGGCTCGAGCGCGAGGATGTAGTTGCATTCCTCATCGAGCACGCTTTCGGGCAGGCGAAATTTCGGAATCTGGGTACGCATCATCCCGCCGGCCCGGGGATCCGCATCATAGATGACGCAGGTGTAGCCAAGGGGCAGAAGGTCACGCGCCACGGTCAGCGACGCCGGACCGGCCCCGACGAGGGCGATACGCTTGCCGTTCTTTTTTGCCGCCGGCCCCGGCATCCTGCCCACGATGTCGCCCTTGTTGTCTGCCGCCACCCGCTTCAGGCGACAGATCGCCACTGGCTCGGCTTCAACCCGCCCGCGACGACAGGCCGGCTCGCATGGCCGGTCACAGGTGCGCCCCAGCACTCCTGGAAAGACATTCGAGCGCCAGTTGATCATGTAGGCATCCCCGTAGCGCCCCTCGGCAATCAGCCGAATATATTCGGGTACCGGGGTGTGCGCCGGACATGCCCACTGG
This sequence comes from Pseudomonadota bacterium, assembly GCA_021851325.1. Classification (GTDB taxonomy): domain Bacteria; phylum Pseudomonadota; class Alphaproteobacteria; order Micropepsales; family Micropepsaceae; genus Rhizomicrobium. The sequence goes on from JAJZDZ010000027.1 coordinate 14,797, forward strand.
CAATCGACGACCTTGTGGAAATATGCGGGATCATTGATGTCGGTGGGCGCCGTGACTTGCGACGGCGTAGCATCGACGCGCCCTGAGGCGATGGTGATGCTCATATGCTGAACGCGACTCCATACCGGGCCGTTCACCCTTGCTGATGCGGATACGTCATGCCCGCATCAAGAGGTATAAAGCGACCACCTACTAGCGAATCATATTAATCAGCTGCGCCGTTCGCGCAATATGTGCGTAGCAACATTGGGTGCGCCGAAAACGGAATATCCCCAATCCCTCTCCACCCCCTCCAGGGGTCTGTCCCAGCCGTAGCCCTGTATCCTGCCACAAGCCGACATCCTGCCCTAACGGGATGAGGCCGCGGCCGGCCCCGCATGCGACGATTTAGCCCCGCCCGCCCCTTGGTCGCGCCCCCCGGACGGCGCCCCTGCCAGCTCCTGCCTGCGCGCCCTTTGAGGGGGCAGCATGGGGCTTCAGGCGTCCCGCCAATTCATCCGTATACGGATATATTGCGGGTGCGCAGGCGAAAGGCGGCAAGCCTTTCGCGCCTTGCATTTACCTTGCGACAAGAGCTTTGGTTTCCTCGCTGAAGGCGAACACCACCTCCTCATCGGGTGTGGCAAGGGATTTGCTTTTGCCCCGATAGGTAAAACTGTGCAGCAGGTGGCGGATGAGTTCGAGACGGGCGGTCTTCTTGCTGTCAGCACGCACCACATGCCACGGCGCTCCCGGATGCGAGGTCCGGCCCAGCATCACATCGCGGGCCTTGCTGTAATCCTTCCAGTGCTTTTGCGCCGCCTCATCGATCGGCGAGATCTTCCACTGCTTCAGCGGATCCTCACGTCGCTGCGCGAGACGGCGTTTTTGTTCGGAGCGTGAAATATCGAGATAATATTTGCGCACGTGCAGCCCGTCGCGCACCAGCATCGCCTCGAACGGCACCACCATGTGCAGAAAGGTTTCGACCTGTTCCTTGCTTGCGAAGCCCATTACCCGTTCAACACCGGCACGGTTGTACCAGGAGCGATTGAAGACCACGAACTCCGCCGCCGCCGGAAGAAAGGGAACAAAACGCTGAAAGTACCACTGTGTCTCTTCGGTATTGGAGGGCTTGCCCGGCGCATGGACACGGGTTTCTCGCGGGCTCATATGTTCGGTCAGCCGCTTGATGGTGCCATCCTTGCCCGCGGTATCGCGCCCTTCCAGAATGACCAGGACCCGGGCACCATCGCCAATCAGCTGTCGCTGCAATTTGACCAGTTCGACCTGCAGCTCATAAAGGCTGCGCTGATAATGCTTGTCCTGCTCTGGATCCTCGTCCCCGCCGCCAGCCTGTCTGTGCTTGCCCACCGCCTTAGCCCTCCTCCAGTGCCCGCACCAGCAGAAGCTCGCGCCCACCCTGATCGTGCAGGCGCAAAGCTCCCACCCCGAAGACCTCGGCGAGCACTTTATCGCTGAGCGCGCTGGCCGGCGCACCGGCTGCCACGATCCTGCCCGCCTTCATCACCAGAAGACGGTCGCAAAAACGCACCGCCAGCGCCAGATCATGCAGCGTCACACAGACCGCGGTACCGCGCCCGGCCTCTTCGCGCAGGAGCCGCATGAGCTGCAGCTGGTGTCCAGGATCCAGGTGCGCCGCAGGTTCGTCGGCCAGAAGCACCGGCGCCTCCGTGGCAAGGGCCCGGGCCAGCAGAACGCGGGCCCGTTCACCGGCTGAAATCCCGTCCATGCGCCGTTCGGCAAGATCACTGGCGTCACAGCGCCTTAGGGCGCGGCTGATGGCCTCTTCATCCGCCCCGCCCAGGCGCTCGAGCGAGGCCTCATGCGGCAGCCGCCCGAGGGCCACGACGCGTCGGGCCAGCATCGGCCAGTGGGCCTCATTGCTTTGGGGCAGATAGGCCAGAGCACGGGCCCGGTCCCGGACCTCCCATTGGCGCAGCGCGCGCCCCAGAAGCGTGCACGCGCCGGCAGTTGGAGTCAGAAGGCCCAGTGCGAGGCGCAGCAGCGTGGTTTTGCCGGCGCCATTGGGACCGATGAGCCCGGTTACTTCTCCCGGGGCAAAGCTGCAGCTGACGCCATTCAGGACCTGGCGGGAGCCATAGCTGAGGTGAACATCGCCAAATTCCAGCGCCGGGCTCATGGCGCCCCGCGCAGCTGGAAGATCAGCCAGATGAAAAATGGGGCGCCGATCATCGCGGTCAGTACACCAAGCAGCAATTGTCCGTCCGGCGCGATCAGGCGCACCGCCACATCGGCCGCAGCCACGAGTGCAGCCCCTCCCAGAGCCGAGGGCACGATCAGCCGCGACGGCTCGTGGCCATAGAGCGGACGCAGCAGATGGGGCACGACCAGACCGACAAAACTCACTGCCCCGGCAGCCGCGGTCGCAGCACCGGTGGCCAGGGCGACACCCAGAATGATACGGCGGCGCATGCCATGGACATCAATGCCAAGACTATGCGCGGCGTCCTCCCCGAGGGTCAGCGCATCAAGTCCGCGCCCGGCGCTCAGCAGAAGCGCAATGCCGAGTGCCACCAGAGGTGCGGCAAAATAGAGATCCGCAGGCGTCCGATCATTGAGCGAACCCAGCATCCACATCACCATTTCGCTCATGGCATAGGGATTGGGCGCCATCGAAAGGGCGAGGGCCGTCAGGGCTGTTGCAAGACTGGCAACGGCAACGCCGGCCAGCACCAGCGCCATGGTGCCCGCGCCGCTGCGTGACAGCCCGTAGAGGATGGCCGCGGCGACAAGCGCGCCACCGATGGCAAAACCCGGAAGAAACATCAGGCTGGTTCCGGTCCAGCCAAAATAGAGCGCAACCACCGCGCCCAGTCCGGCGCAGGCAGTCACCCCTGTGACCCCCGGCTCGGCCAGCGGATTGCGGAACAGGCCCTGCAGGGCAGCGCCACTGGCCCCTAACGCTGCCCCCACGAAAAGAGCCAGAAGCGCCCGCGGCAGGCGGATGTCGCGGGCGATCACCGCAGCAAAGCCATGGCTGTGGAACAGGCCGAGCAGGAGCGCCACAGCCGACAGATGTGAAGGGCCGAGCAGAAACGAAACCCCGGCCGCAGCGAGCGCCAGAACGGCCAGGGCCATGGTGACGGGCCTGCCGCGCCAGGATGCCGGACGCACGACGGATTTGAGGGCGTAAGCCATCGCCGGTCCTTAGCGGGGGTGGGTGGCGTGGGCAAGCCGCGCCAGGCGCAGCGCAGTCCGGCCAAGCCAGGGCCCCGCACACAGCAGGCCGCGCAGATTGACGCGCACAATGCGGGTATGCCCCTTGAGCGCCGCCAGGGCCGGATCCTCAAGAGCCGCGTCGGCAAGGGACGGCGTACCCGCGCCCGCCTGATTGAGGATGAGCACAGACGGCCGCGCGGCCATCACCACCTCGAGCGGGATCGTTCCCTGTCGGGAATGCGCCAGCCCCGGGGCGGCATTGGCAAGTCCGGCCACCTGCATGAGGGCGCCGACGATGGCGCCAGAGGGAGCATAGGCGTTGGGTTCGTAAATCAGCGCGGAAACCGGAGGCCTGGGCGCCAGCGCCTTGGCCGCAGCCAGGTTGTGGGCCATCGCCGCAAGCAGCGCCCTGGCCCGCGCCGGCACCCCGAGGACGCGCCCGAGCAGACGCGTCACCTTGCGAACCTCGGCGAGGTTATGCGCCCAGGGCACCACAAATACCCGAACACCTGCAGCTTTCAGCTGCGCCGCCAGGCGTGGATTGACCCCCTGATAGAGGAGGACGAGATCGGGCCTGAGGTTCAACACCTCTTCGGCGCTGGGCCTGATACGGGGGATGGAACCGACCCGGTGGGCGATATTGGAGACCTCCGGATGCAGTGCGCCGGCAAGTTCGCTCAGCGCGGCAATCCGCGTCGCCGGCACCAGACGGAAGAGATATTCGTCCGTACACAAATTGGTTGAGACGATGCGCTGGGGCAGCGCCCGCGCACAGGCCGGCGCCAGAGCCATGAGGATTGCGGCGATCAACTTATGACAAACGTGCATATTGACCCACTAGCACGTGGTTCCCCATATCCTGATCAACCTCCGGAGAGACCGCATGTCCTGTTCCCGTCCCCTGCTCATCCTCATTGCCGCCGCCACCGCCCTGCCCCTCGCCGCGCAGGCGGCCACGCCGGCAGCAATCCTCGCGGCCAATCAGCAGGCCATGGGCGGCGCCGCCTGGGACCATGCGGCGCTCAAGACCCAATATGCCTATTCTGGCGAAGGCCTGACGGGCAAGACAGAGGAGATCGATGACCTCAAAACCGGCGCCTTTGTCGAGCACTACGCGCTTGGTCCGGCCAAGGGGGCCGACGGTTATGACGGGCACCATGCCTGGGCCCAGGACCTGTCGGGCACGGTGACGCTGCAGGACGGCGGCGAGCAGAAGGCGCTTGCTGTCAACCAGGCCTATCGCGCGGCCAATCGGTGGTGGCAGCCGGATTTTGGCGGCGCCAGCATCGAGGATCAGGGGGAGCGGAGTCAGGACGCCAAGCTTTACGATGTGCTGAAAATTACGCCCAAGGGCGGGGCCAGCTTTACCGCCTGGTTTGATGCCAAAAGCCATCTGCTGACCCGCATCATCGAGTTGCGGGACGGACGCCCTACGACCACGAGCTATTCGGACTATGAGACCATCGATGGTGCCCGCATGCCGGGAAAGGTGCGGATCAGCAATGGCGATGCCAAATATGATCAGCACGAAACCCTGATCAAGGCCGAGTTTCTGCCGTCCCAGCCGGACAGGCGTTTTGCGCCCCCGCGCGAAAAGGTCGACGATTTCAGCATTGCCGGCGGCGCCAGCCGTACCACGATCCCCTTCCGCCTCATCAACAACCATATCTACGCCGCAGTCAGAGTGAACGGCAAAGGCCCGTTCATGTTCATTTTTGATACCGGAGGGGTCAATCTCGTCACCCCGCCAGTCGCCAAAGAGTTGGGCCTCACGGTCAGCGGCGCCATGCAGGCCAATGGTGCCGGCAAGGGACACATGCAAGCCAGTCTGACCAAGGTCGACAGCGTGCGCATCGGTGCGGCGACGATCAAATCGCAGCCCTTCATCGTCCTGCCGCTCAATGCCATGAGCGATGTCGAGGGGGTCGAGGAAACCGGCATGATCGGCTTTGAGACCTTCCGCCGCTTTGTCACCCGCATCGATTATGGCCGGCATCTGCTGGAGCTGATCCGGCCTTCAGCCTTCAACCCGGCAGATGCCGGCACGCCCATCCCCATCCGCTTTAACGGCAACACCATCGAAGTCGATGCGCGCTATGACGGCATCAGCGGCAACTTCACCGTCGATACCGGCAATCGTGGCAGCCTCGACCTCGACACACCGTTCGTTGCCAAATATGCGCTGCGGGCCAAAGCCCAGAGCGGGGTCGAAACCGCCACCGGCTGGGGCATTGGCGGACCAACCTTCGGCTTTGTCATGAGAGGAGCCCCCCTGCAGATTGGCAGCATCACGATTGCCCACCCGATCGTGACCCTTTCCACCGACAAGTCCGGGGCCATGGCCGATCCCACGGTCGCAGGCAATATCGGGGCGGGCATTCTCAAGCGCTTCATCGTAACCCTCGATTACGCCCATGCCCGCATGTACCTGAAGCCGGTCACCACCAAGGTTTCGGATCTCGATACGTTCGACGAATCGGGCATGTGGATCAACGAGGCCTCGAACGGCTTTGTCGTCGCCGATGTCACCGGCGGCGGTCCGGCCCAGCAGGCCGGTATTCAAAAGGGTGACGTCATCGTTGCCGTCAATGGCAAGCCTGCCACCGCCATCCGTCTCTACGATCTGCGCAAGATGTTCCGCGATGCGCCTCCAGGAACGGCGGAAGACCTGAGCGTCGAGCGCGACGGTGCCCGCCAGACCATCGCGCTCACGCTTGCAGACATGCTGTCCCGCCATGGCCCCTGAGCTGGCTTTCGCACCAAGCCATCTTTGCTTTTGGACCCTGTTCAGCCTAAATCTGCGTTCGTGACGCCAGCGTCAGAAAAAAGGACCCATCATGCCCATCTACCGCGCCCCGATCGATGATTTCCGCTTCGTGCTGCACGAATTGCTCGAGGTCGAGAAGCACCGGGACCTGCCCTATTACGGCGAGCTCTCCGCTGATCTGATCGATGACATCCTCACCAATGCCGCCAAATTCTGCGAGGAGGTGCTGCACCCGATCAACCAGTCCGGCGACGAGGAAGGCGCGCATTTTGAAAACGGCGTGGTGCGCACACCCAAGGGCTTCAAGGAGGCCTACAAGGCCTATTGCGAAGCCGGATGGGGATCGCTTGCCGGACCCCAGAGTGCGGGCGGAGCGGGCATGCCCATGCTGATCTCGATGATGGTGGCGGAGATGGCGCAAAGCGCCAACCAATCCTTTGCCATGTATCCGGGCCTGACCTCGGCGGCGGCAATGGCGCTTTACGCAACCGGCGCCGACTGGATGAAGACCTCGGTCCTGCCCAAGATGATTTCGGGTGAATGGTGCGGCACCATGTGCCTGACCGAGCCGCATTGCGGCACCGATCTGCGCCTGATGAAGACCCGTGCGGTTGAGCAGCCCGACGGCACCTACCGCATGAGCGGGACCAAGATCTTCATCTCCGGCGGCGATCACGATCTCACCGACAATATCGTCCACATGGTGATCGCGAAGATTCCCGACGAGAACGGTCACATCCATGATGACCTCTCGACGGTGAATTTTTTCATGGTCCCCAAGTTCCTCGTCAGCGAAGACGGCAAAATGGGGGCGCGCAACGCCGTCAATACCGGCGGCATCGAAAAGAAGATGGGGATCAAGGCCCAGGCTACCTGCGTGCTCAATTTCGACGACGCGGTTGCCTATCGCCTCGGGCCCAAGCCGACGCCACCCAAGCCGGGCGAAAAGCGCAGCGCCTCGGCGGGCATGGCGGGCATGTTCGGGATGATGAACGCGGCCCGTCTGGGCGTCGGCATCCAGGGCATTTCCATCGCCGAGGTGGCCTATCAGAATGCCTATGCCTACGCCCATGAACGTCGCGTTGGCCGCGCCCTCACCGGCCCTGCAGATCCGGACAAGCCAGCCGACCTCGAAATCGTTCATCCCGACGTCAAGCGCATGCTCCTGCATGGCCGCAGCTTCATTGAAGGTGCACGGGCCCTGGCCATGTGGACAACGATGCACATGACCGTGGCCAGCTCAAATCACCCCGACAAGGCAAAGGCCGAACTGCTGACCGACCTGATGACACCGGTGATCAAGGCCTTCTTCACCGACATGGGCTATGAAGTGGCAAATATGTCCATGCAGGTCTGGGGTGGCCATGGCTACATCCGTGACAATGGCATGGAACAGTTCGTGCGCGACGGACGCATCAACCAGACCTATGAAGGCGCCAACGGCGTGCAGGCCATGGATCTGGTCGGACGCAAACTGGCGCGCAAGGGCGGTGCAGCCCCCATGGCGCTGCTGCAGGAAATCAGCGGCTTCATCGCGGAGACCAAGGCCGATGCAGCGATGGCGCCGTTTGTGGGCCCGCTCGAGCGCGGGCTTTCCAGCCTGCAGCAGGCGACGATGTGGCTCGCCACTCATGCCATGCAGAACCCCAATGACGCCGGTGCCGGTGCCGTCGACTATCTGCGTCTGATGGGTATCGTCTGCGTGGGCTGGATGTGGGCACGCATGGCCAAGGTCGCGCAGACCAAGCTTGCCAAAGGCGAAGGCAATGCAGACTTCTACAAGGCCAAGCTGGTATCAGCGCGCTACTGGATGGAGCGCATGATCCCGGAGTGCCCAATGCTCGGCGAACGCATCGCAGTGGGCAGCGAAACCATCATGGCCTTTGTCTGAGACCATTTTGGTCAGCCCGTTCCGGGCCGAGTCCTGGCAAAGACCCCGGCGCGACAATCCTCGCGCCGGGGTTTTCTATTGGCCATGTGTCCAAAGTCCTGTCAAACCGCGATTGCCGTGGAGCGTCAAGCACCGCCCTCATAAGAAGCGGGCTCATTACTCGTAATGCTTGACCTTGGGCCAATAGTGCTCGAGCGAGACCTTCATCCCGCGCAGCACATAAATGGGGCGATCGGTTTCATAGGGCATGGCATAGCGTGAGGTGATAAAGCCGGCGACCTGGTAGGAATGAAACAGCTTCGCGTAGTGCTTCGTGCTGCCACCGATGATGATGATCACCCTGCCCGTGTGTCCGCGGGGGCCCCAGAGATAGTAATTGTTGTGTCCACTGATCGCCGGCGGCAGGCCAAGGGGGCGACCGAAGACATCGATCGCGGCCGCCTCGCCATAATTATTTCCGAAGAAGACAGCGTGCGCCCGCTCTTTGGGTGGCAAAGCCCAGTAGACCTTCGCCACTTTGGCCGCCATCTGCCGCCAGCCAAACATGTCGGCGTAATATTGCGGCAGCGCACCGACCTTCAGGCGCTCGCCTGAAGACGGCATCACTCCCAGCGCGCGGATGTAGCGGACAAGAAGCCCGACCGGCAGGATAGGCAGCGTCAGAGGCAAGGTCACGCTGCCAGCAAGGACGACCGCACCAAGGAACAGCGCCCGCACACGCACGCCGCGGAGAAGTGTCTCAATGCGCGGAGCGCCGAGCGCGAGCAACGCAGGATAGATCGGCATGAGATAATAGGCTTTGCCGTTGAGGCCATCGAAGGTGGCAAACAGCAGCACCCAGGCGATGACAACGGCACGTGCCGCGGCGAAAGAAGGCCTGACTGCACCGGCCCAAAGGCCACACAGCACAACGATCATGCCAAGGGGGCCGACAAGAAGGATCTGCTGCCTGAGAAAGGCAAGTGGCGACAGCACCTTGTTCTTGCCATTTACGCCGGCCTCCCCGAGCTGGAGAAACGGCCAGTGATGGGCCTGCTGCCACAACACGTTGGGCAACAGGATGAGGCTGGCAATCAGAGCGGCGACATAAACCCAGGGACGCAAGAAGTGGCGGCGCTCGCGGGTGGTGAGCAAGCCGATGATCAGCGCCACGACAAAGAAGGTGATGGCGTATTTGGCTTGCAGTGCAAAGCCGGTTGTCAGACCGATGATGATCCACCAGCGCCGGTCATCGGTCTGTTCCAGGCGCACCAGCATCCAGACGATGCCGAGCCAGCTTAGCGCCTGAAACAGGTCAGTGGTGAAGAGGACCCCAAGAAGCAGGAAATAGGGCGCAAGAAGAAGACTGAGCCCTGCCAGCCATTGGGCATAGCGTCCACCACCAAGTGTCCGGGTGAATTCCGCCGTCAGCGCCACCGTCGCCGCCATGACCACAGCCGGCAGCAGGCGGAAGAGCACAAGGTTGCCGCCGCTCAGCCAGTAGGATGCTGCGGCCAGCAGCGGAACAAGCGGCGGCTGATCGACATAGCCGAGAGCCGGATGCCGGCCGCAGACGATGAAATAAAGCTCGTCGCGGAAGAAGCCGTAATTGCCATTGGCAAAAAGATGAAGCGCAAGGGCGATAAGTCCGAGAACTAGAGAGGGACGCTGCCAGTCAAACCTGGGGTCAGCGCGGGCGCGCTCGGTGTCAGCCGTCATGGGTCAGCCTGCCGTGCCAGGAGGTTTCACGCACCGCGTTGTGCAACCGCCCGGACCTGAACCGGACCATCGCTCCCAAACGAGCTTACCTGATCCCTGCATGCTGTCGAGAAGGCGGCCGCGCCTTTGGGATCTCAGGCCGCCTGTTGGGCCAGGCGGGCCAGATGGCCCACCAGGCTTTGCACGCCCTTGAGGCGCGCGTCCGGCGTATCCCAGCTGCGCGTGATCACAACCTTCTGGTCCGGGCGCACCTTCATGGTGCCGGCATTCTCTGAAATCAGTTTCACGAGTGCGAGCGGATTGGGGAACATGCCCCCCCTGAACGCAAGCGTGGCGCCTTTGGGACCTGCCTCGATCTTTTCCACCATCGCCGCACGGCACTGATGCTTGAGCGCGACAATCTCGAGCAGGGATTTGACTTCGTCCGGCAAGGGACCGAAGCGGTCGATGAGTTCGGCGGCAAAGCTCTCCATCCCGGCGCGATCTTCGATCTCGGCGAGACGGCGGTAGAGCGCCATGCGCAGGTTGAGGTCCGTAACATAGTCTTCGGGAATGAGCACGGCGGCGCCAATATTGATCTGGGGTGACCATTGCTCGCCGACCTCGCCTGTTTCCTCCCCCGTCTTCAGGTTGGCAACCGCCTCTTCGAGCATTTCCTGGTAGAGCTCGATACCGACCTCGCGCACATGCCCTGACTGCTCTTCCCCGAGGAGATTGCCGGCGCCGCGGATATCGAGGTCATGGCTGGCGACCGAGAACCCGGCTCCCAGCTGATCGAGAGACTGCAGCACCTGCAGCCGCCGCTCGGCCGCTTCGGTCAGCTTCTGGTCGGCCGGCGTGGTGAGATAGGCATAGGCACGCTGCTTGGCGCGGCCGATGCGCCCGCGCAGCTGGTAGAGCTGGGCCAGACCGAACATGTCAGCGCGATGGACAATCAGCGTATTGGCAGTCGGAATATCAAGACCGCTTTCGACAATGTTGGTGGAGACAAGGACGTCCACCTTGCGGTCATAGAAAGCGGTCATCACCTCTTCGAGAGCGGTAGGCGACATCTGACCATGTGCAACTGCGGCGCGCACTTCAGGCACGGTGTCGCGGAGGAAGTCCTCGGCCTCGCGCAGATCAGAAATACGCGGTGCGACATAGAAGCTCTGGCCGCCGCGATAATGCTCACGCAGCAGGGCCTCGCGGATCACCAGGGGATCAAAAGGTGTCACAAAGGTGCGCACGGCCAGCCGATCGACTGGCGGCGTGGTGATGAGCGAAAGATCGCGCACGCCGGACAGCGCCAGCTGCAGCGTGCGGGGGATCGGGGTTGCGGTGAGCGTCAGCATGTGCACATCCGCCTTGAGGGCTTTCAGCCGTTCCTTGTGGCCGACACCGAAATGCTGTTCCTCATCGACAATGACGAGGCCAAGGCGGCGGAATTCGATCGACTTGGCGAGCAGAGCATGGGTTCCGACCACGATATCGACACTGCCATCGGCGAGCCCCGCCTTGGTCTCGCGTGCGTCCTTGGCCTCAACGAAGCGTGAGAGCTGGCGCACCTTGAGCGGAAACCCGGAAAAGCGTTCGGCAAAGTTCCGGTAGTGCTGGCGGGCCAGAAGCGTGGTCGGCACCACCACCGCAACCTGAAGCCCACTCATTGCCGCGACGAAAGCCGCGCGCAGCGCCACCTCGGTCTTGCCAAAGCCGACATCGCCGCACACCAGCCGATCCATGGGCCGGCCCTTGCCCAAATCCTCGATCACGTCGGCGATGGCCTTTTCCTGATCTTCGGTCTCCGAATAAGGAAAGCGGGCGATGAATTCGGCGTAGATCCCGTCGGGCGGCTCGATGGCATCAAGGTGCTTGAGCTCGCGCGCCGCCGCGATACGGATGAGCTCGGCGGCCATTTCGCGCACCCGCGCCTTCATTCGGGCCTTGCGGTTCTGCCAGCCCGCGCCGCCGAGGCGGTCGAGGGCAGTTGTTCCCTCATCGGCACCGTAGCGGGTCAGAAGCTCGATATTCTCGACCGGCAGAAACAGTTTGCCGCCATCATATTGCAGTTCGAGACAGTCATGAGGGGCGCCCAGCGCATCGATGGTTTTCAGGCCGAGATAGCGACCGATGCCATGCTCGATGTGGGTGACGAGATCTCCGGGGGCAAGGCTCGAGGCTTCCTGCAGGAAATTCTGGGCGCGTCGGGCCCGCGGGCGCACCATGCGGTCACCGAGAATGTCCTGCTCGGCGAGAAAAACAAAATCGTTGGCCTCAAAGCCATGCTCGAGCGGCAGGACGGCAATGCCAACCGCCGCCTTGTGGAGCTTGCCCGCATCGGGCCAATCCTTGATGGGGCGAATGGGCGAAAGGCCATGATCAGAGAGGACGCCGCCCAGCCGATCGGCAGAACCTTCACTGAAGCCGGCCACAAGGACGCGCTTTCCTGCCTGCTGCAGTGATTTCAGATGCGCAGCCGCGGCCTCGAACACATTGACGTTGCCAGCGGCGCGCTCGGGCGCAAAGTCGCGGCCGCGACGGGCGCCGGCATCGACGCTGGTCTTCGATTCCGGAGCGGTAAAGGGGGAGAGCTCACGCACCCGATGACGGGCGAGCGCCGCCGTCCACTCATCATCGCCAAGATAGAGCGCCGCAGTCGGCAAGGGCCGGTAAGGCGCCGCCCCTTCGGCTCGCGCATTCTGCATGCTCTTGCGGGTTTCGTAGTAATCCTGGATCAGCTCGGCGCGGGCCTTGCGGGCCTCTTCGGTCTGGTGGGCGAGAAACACCAGACTGCGGGGAATGTAGTCGAAGAGGCTGTCGAGATGCTCATGAAACAGGGAGAGCCAGTGCTCCATGCCCTGGTGCTTGCGCCCGGCCGACACCGCTCCATAAAGCGGATCATCACCAGCCGGACCAAAGGCTGCAACATAGCCGGTGCGAAAGCGGCTGATCGAGGCCGGATCAAGTGCCACCTCGGTCGCCGGCAGAAGTTCGATCTGGGTGACCTGGTCCTTGGAGAGCTGGGTGTCAGGATCAAAGCGACGGATGGCATCGAGCGTGGAGCCGAAAAAGTCGAGGCGCAATGGCAGCTCCGCCCCGGGCGGCCAGAGATCGACAATGCCGCCGCGCAGCGCAAAGTCGCCGGGCTCGCGCACGGTACTGCTGCGCACATAGCCATTGCGGACCAGAAAGCCGGTCAGATCCTCGTGGGCGATGGTGTTGCCCACATGGGCGTAGAAGCTCGCCTCGGCAATGGTGGCACGCGGCGGCACCCGCTGGGTCAGCGCATTGATGGTGGTTACCACCACTCCGGGCCCTGATTTTTCATCCCGTCGCGCCAGCCGCGAGAGGGTGGCAAGACGGGTCGCCTCGATGTCCGGCTTGGGCGAGACACGGTCATAGGGCAGGCAGTCCCAGGCGGGAAAATGAAACAGCGGCACGTCCGGCGCGAAGAAGGCCATCGTCCGCAGCGCCGCATCGGCGCGGGAGCCATCGGCCAGCACCAGAAGCACGGTGGTGCCAGCGCGCATGGCCGCCTCGGCAGCCAGATAGGCATCAAAGCCCTCGGGGGCGCCGGAGACGACAAAACGGCCTTCTGCGCGCGCAATATAGGAGATGCGTTCCAAGCTTAGCGGATCCAGTCGGGGCTCTGCCTCCGGCACAAAGCCTTCAGCTCTTCGAATACGGAGGTGTGGTAGGACAGCGGCGCCTCGCTCTTGCCCTGCAGCCAGAGCCAGACATCCTGGTCAGGGGCTTCGAGGAGGGCCTCATAGGCATCGAGTTCGGTCGTGGTCAGCCCGGCCAACCGGTCACGGGCGAAGGTGCCAAAGACGAGGTCGACCTCCTTGAAGCCGCGGCGCAGGCTACGAAAATAAAGCCGCTTGCGGCGGGCGTTTTCAGGCGCATCGTCGAGGTCAGGGGCAGTCATGGCTGCGATATAGCCATTTGGCGCTGGACATTCCAGTAGCGCTTTGGCGCAGGGTTTTGGTCCTCCGGGGCAGGCCCTGCCCCCGGGGATGCCCGGGCCTGCGCCGCCGCCGGCCCGGGCGGTACCACCTCGCCCAGCGGGCCCGTCTGAAAGCCAGGCCGCGATCCTCATGTCCGCGGTAAAGAGGCGGGGCACACACGGGTGTGCGCGTTGCCGCGCCAGCAGCGTCAGAGCTGTGACGCACCAGAACCGCGTGCGCGCAAGCTGCCCTAAAGCCAGCCGCGGCCTGCACCGTTCTGCGACAGTGGCGCGCAAAGATACGCGCCTTGCCACCGTGATGTATGCGCTTTTGCCAAACCGTTCGCTGCCGGCCATCGCTCTTTTGGTGTAATTGTCGATCTTGGTCCTGCTCCTATATTCTTCCGCGCCATGCGTCCTGCGATTCTGTTTCCACTCTTTGCCGAAACCCGCAGCCTTGCGGGCGTCGGCCCCAGACTCGAACGGCTGATCGCCAAGGCAGCCGGCACCCGTCTTGTCGACCTCATCTTTGCGCTGCCAGCGGGTGTCATCGATCGCAGTTATCGGCCGCGCATCGCAGCGGCAGAGCCAGGACGCATCGCCACGCTCACGGTCAAAGTGCTCGCTCATGTGCCAGGTCGCGAGCGCAGACAGCCCTGGCGGGTGCGCTGTGGTGATGACAGCGGCGTCATCGATCTGGTCTTTTTCCATCCGCACAAAGACTACATCGAGCGGCAATTGCCGCTTGGCGAGACCCGCGTGATTTCCGGACGCGTCGAGCACTTCAGCGGTCGCGTGCAGATGGTTCATCCTGACTATGTGCTGGGCGTGGATGAAGCCGCGAGCATGCCTGCGATCGAACCCGTCTACCGGCTGACTGAAGGCCTGTCCCAGAAGGTGATGGGACGCACGGTACGTGGGGCGCTTGAGCGTGTGCCCGAACTCCCCGAATGGCTTGATCCGGTCTTTCTGCGGGCGCGCGGCTGGCGCAGCTTCAACCAGGCGCTCGCCACGCTCCATGCGCCGCAGGGCGAAGCGGATCTGTCGCCGCTGACGCCAGCCCATGCCCGCCTGGCCTATGACGAGCTCCTCGCCAATCAGCTGGCGCTCATCATGGTGCGTGAACGCCTGCGCGGCCGCAAGGGACGGCAGGTGGTCGGAACCGGCGTCCTGCGCCGCAAGGCCCTTGCCGCCCTGCCGTTTTCACTGACGCCGGCGCAGCTTGCCGCCATCGCCGAGATCGATGCCGACATGGCCTCGCCGCTGCGCATGCTGCGGCTTCTGCAGGGCGATGTCGGCGCGGGCAAAACGGTGATTGCGATGCTGGCACTGCTGAGCGCGGTCGAGGCCGGCATGCAGGGCGCCTTCATGGCGCCCACCGAGCTGCTCGCCCGCCAGCATATGGCGGCGCTCGCGGGCATGGCGGAGGCGGCCGGAATACGCCTGGCCCTGCTCACCGGCCGGGAGCGCGGTGCGGCACGCAGCACGCTGCTCACCGAACTCAAGAGCAACGCCATCGACATTGTGGTCGGAACCCATGCCCTCTTCAGTGAAGATGTCGCGTTTCATGATCTCGGCCTTGCCGTCATCGACGAGCAGCATCGCTTCGGTGTGCACCAGCGCATGCAGCTGCAGGGCAAGGGCCATGCCCCGGTCGATGTGCTGGTGATGACGGCAACGCCCATTCCCCGCACCCTGGCCCTGACGGCTTATGGCGACATGGATGTGACGCGGCTTTTGGGCCGGCCACCGGGACGCAAGCCAGTCGACACACGCGTGCTGAGTGCCGAGCGCCTAAACGAGGTGGTCAGTCACCTGCAGCGCGCCATCGCCAGCGGAGCGCGCGCCTACTGGGTATGTCCGCTGATCGAGGAATCGGAGAAGATCGACCTTGCTGCCGCGGAAGCGCGCTATGCCATGCTCAAGGAGGCGCTTGGCGCCGCCCTGGTAGGCCTTGTTCATGGCCGCATGAAACCGGCTGAACGCGATGCCACCATGGCCGCCTTCAAGGCAGGGGACCTCAAGCTCGTCGTGGCGACCACTGTGATCGAGGTCGGCGTCGATGTCCCGCAGGCTACCATCATGGTCGTCGAGCACGCGGAACGCTTCGGTCTTGCCCAGCTGCACCAGCTGCGCGGCCGCGTCGGTCGCGGCAGTGGCAAATCAACCTGTCTGCTCGTCTATCACCAGCCTTTGGGTGAGATTGCCCGGCAGCGCCTCAAGGTGCTGCGCCAGAGCGATGATGGCTTTGTCATTGCCGAAGAGGATCTGCGTCTGCGTGGTGCCGGCGAACTTCTTGGCGTGCGCCAGAGCGGGCTTGCCGACTTCCGGCTTGCCGACCTTGCCGCGCATGGCGAACTCCTGGCTGCGGCCCATGATGATGCGCGGCTGATCTATTCCCGGGATCCGCAGCTGAAATCCCCGCGGGGTGCCGCCCTCAGGGTCTTGCTCTATCTTTTTGGGCGTGACGAAGCTGCCCGTTACCTTACGACAGGATAGAAGCCGGGCGCGGTTCGTGATTTGTTGGCGTCATGACAGCTGACTTCATCCCCTCTCTCAGCAAGGCGCTGGCCCGGGCCTGGCCGGATTTTGGCCAGATCACGGATGCGGTGCGCCTGTCGGGCGGCGCCAGCCAGGAGACCTGGGCGATTGATGCCGAGGTCGCCGGCACGGCCGAGCGTCTGATCCTGCGCCGCGCACCCGGCGGGCATTCCTCGCCGACCGCAGTACCGCTTGCGACCGAGGCCGTCGTGATTGAGACGGTACGAGAGGCCGGCGCCAAGGTGCCGCGTGTGCGTTATGTGCTCAAGGGGGAGGATGGTGCCGGTCAGGGTTATGTGATGGACCGTCTTGAGGGTGAGACCATTGCCCGCAAGATTCTGCGCGAGGCCGAATTCGCCAGCATCCGTCCGCGTCTCGCCGCAGCTTGTGGCCAGGAGCTCGCGCGCATTCACAAGGTCAGGACGCAGTCCTTGTCCGCAGTGCTGACGACCGTGGATGGCCCGACCCAGCTGGCGCGCTATCGCGCCATCTATGACAGCTATGATCATCCTGATCCCGTCTTCGAGATGGCGTTTCGCTGGCTCGAACCCCGGCTGAAACCTCCGGCGCAGATCACCCTCGTCCATGGCGATTTCCGCCATGGCAATCTGCTGATTTCGCCCGAAGGGCTTGAGGCCGTCCTGGACTGGGAGCTCACCCATCTGGGCGATCCGCTGGAAGACCTCGGCTGGATCTGCACCCGCTCCTGGCGCTTTGGCGTCACCGCCCGGCCGGTTGGCGGCTTTGGCGAACTTTCCGAGCTGCTGCGAGCCTATGCCGACCATGGCGGACGCGCCTTCACCATCGAGGACGTCAAACCCTGGATCGTCTATGGTTCGCTCAAATGGGGCGTCATGTGCATGACGATGTACCAGGGCTTCCGCAGCGATGGCTCGGTCGAGCGGGCGACGATCGGCCGGCGGGCCTCTGAAACCCAATGGGATCTCGTACGCATGATCCTCAACGGAGAGCTCTGATCATGATGGACCAGCCTTCGATTGTGGAACTGGTAGAGGCGGTACGCAATTTCCTCGAAGAGCGCGCCCTGCCCGAGCTCAAGGGGCACACGAAGTTTCATGCCCGCGTCGCGGCCAATGCGCTGGGCATCGTTGCCCGCGAACTGACGGAAGGGCCAGCAGCCTTTGCGCGCGAGGCAGCCAGGCTGCGCGCGCTGACCCTTGGCGACGGCACGGCGGCCGAACTCAACCGGCTGCTGTGCGGCATGATCCGCGACGGACGCATCGCCCTCGATGATCCCCGTCTTGTGGCCCATCTCGAAGCCACGGCGCGCGACAAGATCGCCATCGACCAGCCGGGCTATGCCGAGCCCAGGACGGCGCAACCCTGAAGTGACAGACGTGAGAGGACGGCAAAAGACATCGCGGCACTGGCCCAAGGTGGCGGTGTCGCTGTTTCCACGCCAGCGGCGCAGGCAATCATGACGCTTTGATTGCCTTTATATGGCCTGGCTTGCTAGGTGAACGGGCGTCCACTGAAGGAGACACCCCATGAAAACCCGCGCCGCAGTTGCCTTTGAGGCCGGCAAGCCGCTTGAGCTCGAGATGGTTGATCTTGAGGGACCCAAGGCGGGCGAGGTGCTGGTGGAAATCATGGCGACCGGCATCTGCCACACCGATGAGTTCACCCGCAGTGGCGCCGATCCCGAGGGCGCCTTTCCGGCCATCCTGGGGCATGAGGGGGCAGGTATCGTGCGGGAGGTGGGCGCAGGCGTCACCAGCGTGAAGCCCGGTGATCATGTCATCCCGCTCTACACGCCGGAATGTCGTCAGTGCAAAAGCTGCACCAGCCACAAGACCAATCTGTGCACGGCCATACGTGCCACCCAGGGCAAGGGCCTGATGCCCGATGGCACCTCGCGCTTTTCCTTCAAGGGCAAGCCCATCCTGCACTATATGGGCTGCTCTACGTTCTCGAACTTCACGGTGATGCCGGAAATCGCGCTGGCGAAGATCCGCAGCGATGCCCCCTTCGACAAGGTCTGCTACATCGGCTGCGGCGTCACCACCGGCATCGGAGCGGTGCTCTTTACGGCCAAGGTCGAAGCCGGCGCCAATGTCGTGGTGTTCGGGCTGGGTGGAATCGGGCTCAATGTGATTCAGGGCGCCCGCATGGTCGGCGCCGACAAGATCATCGGCGTCGACCTCAATCCCGGCCGCGTTGCCATCGCGCGCCGCTTCGGGATGACGCATTTTGTCAATCCCAAAACGATCAAGGGGGATCTCGTCGCCCACCTGATCGAACTGACCGATGGCGGGGCTGACTATTCCTTCGAATGCATCGGCAACGTGACAACCATGCGCCAGGCGCTCGAATGCTGTCACCGTGGCTGGGGCCAGAGCATCATCATCGGTGTGGCCGGTGCTGGTCAGGAAATTTCAACGCGGCCGTTCCAGCTGGTGACCGGCCGGGTATGGAAAGGGTCAGCCTTTGGCGGCGCGCGCGGACGCAGCGATGTGCCGCGCATTGTCGACTGGTACATGAACGGCAGGATCGCCATTGATCCGCTGATCACCCATACGATGCCGCTTGAGGATATCAATGCGGGCTTCGAGCTGATGCATCGGGGCGAAAGTATTCGCAGCGTTGTAATCTATTAGACAGAAATGCAGCGCCCGCCAGCGGCGGAACGGATTGTGGCAAGCTTACATTTGCGCAACCCCCCGCCTTGCTGTGGCATTGCTGTGGCAGCGTGGATAGATTGTCGGCCCCGACGCGCCGGGCCTGTGCCCTCCGGGAACCACACGGCCTGTCCGTCGGTTAGCTCCTTGAAACCGGAAAGCCCCCTGTTTTGCGATGTTCTCGTCCTCGTCCCTGACCACCGCCGACCGCAGCGCCCTCTCCACCGCCGCGATCCTCGCCTTCTGTGTCCTTGCGCTCGATCTCATCGCCGTGATCGGCGTCGGCAGTCTCACCTATGTCGACTTTGACCTCATGATGCTCGAATGGTCGGCCGGCACCGTCGCGGTGGGCATGCTGGCGGTGTGGATTCTGGTCACCGTCTTCAGCGCCATCGGCAGCCTCGCTGGTGCGGGGTCTGCCAGGCCGGAGCGCCGTCCGCCGCCGGCGCGCAAGATGGCGCCACGCCTGGAGCGTACCGAGCCGACCTGGCGCTAGGAATGGTGGGTGCGGCCGGGGCCGGCCGCACCTCCCCGCATCAGGCGCCAAGGGCGCCGATGATCGCTACCGAACAGACATTCATCATCGGTGCGCCGCCAAGATTATGGGTAAGCCCGATCTTGGGATCCTTGAGCTGGCGTTCGGCGGCACGGCCCTGCAGCTGCAGGTACATTTCGTAGAGCATGCGCAGACCGGAGGCGCCGATGGGATGGCCAAAGCATTTGAGCCCGCCATCGATCTGGCACGGCACCGACCCGTCCGCGTCATAGAAGCCGTCCATCACGTCCTTCCAGGCCTGACCTTCCCGGGAGATGAAGAGGTCTTCCATGGTCACAAGTTCAGTGATGGAGAAGCAGTCATGCACTTCCATCATTGAGACTTCTTCGCGTGGGTTCTTGATGCCGGCTTCATCATAGGCGCGCTTGGCGGCAATACGTGCGGTATGGAAATAGCTGCCATCCCAGGAATTGTGCTGGCTCTCAAGACCATTGGAAAGTGCCAGTTGCAGCGCCTTGACGGTGATCAGGTTCTTCTTGCCGAGTGCGCGGGCAATTTCCGGAGTGGTGACGATGGCGCAGGCGGCACCATCGGAGACACCGCAGCAGTCGAACAGCCCAAGCGGTTCGGCAATCATGGGCGCATTGAGGCACATCTCTTCGCTGATCGCCTTGCGCAGATGGGCCTTGGGATTCCTCGTGCCGTTGTCATGGCTTTTGACCGAGACATGGGCGATGGCGCGCTTCAGCTCATCCTTGGAGACGCCGTGCTTGGCGCGATAGGCAGAAGCCAGCTGGGCAAAATTGCCTGGTGCCGACCCATTGGCGCTCCACAGCGGATTGAGGGTTCCCTGCTCGCGCTGCGGCAGGCCGCCATAGCCGGTGTCCTTAAGCTTTTCGACACCCAGTGCCAGGGCGATGTCACAGGCGCCGGCGGCCACCGCGTAGACCGCACCGCGGAAGGCTTCCGATCCGCTGGCGCAGAAATTCTCGACATGGGTTACCGGAATGTTGGGCAGGCGCAGCGCCACCGAAAGCGGTGTGCCACCTTTGCCCACATTGACTTCGTCCATGGCGGTGGAGAACCACGCAGCCTGGATCTGGCTGGTCTCCACGCCGGCGTCCTGCATGGCTTCCAGATAGGCTTCGACCATCAGCTCTTCCGCGCCGACATCCCAGCGCTCGCCGAATTTCGAACACCCCATGCCGATGATGGCGACCTTATCCTTGATTCCCGATGCCATGAGCGTTCCTCCGCCTGTTCCAGAAATAGCGCAGGGCGCATTGTGGGCTGCTGCGCTGCCCCTTTCAAGCGGCCGTGGCGTCAGCCTTTGCTCTGCCGCTTGGGCCGGCGCAGATCGGCGGCAAGGCCGTGCCCCATCAGATCAACGAAATTGTTACAATAGAAGCCATCGATCCATTCCGCCGGGCAGTCCTGCAGCGTTTCCCCGAAGCGTTTCAGGGGATTGCGGCCGCCTTCCACGTGCGGATA
>JAJZDZ010000028.1 GCA_021851325.1 Pseudomonadota bacterium
GCCCGTCTGGTTTCATCCAGAATCTCGCCAAGCTCGTCAGTACTGCTGGCAAAACTGCCGCGCCCGTCAGGTTCCAGTCCGGAAATCTCGTCCCGCGCCGTGGAAACAAAGACTGAAAGATATTCCAGCACCGCAAGCAGGTCGCCCCTGCCCTCCCCCTTCAGCTTTTTCAGGTGCTGGATGACCCGATCAAGATAGACCTGTGCATCATGCAGATGCAGTGCCGGTCGCAATGCCGTTGTACTCATGCCGCTCGCGCTCCCATTACGCTTGCTATCTTCGCCTGCAGGGTTTCTGCATTGAATGGCTTGACAATGTAATTGGAGACGCCCGCCTGCTTTGCCGCGATCACGTTTTCGGTCTTACTCTCGGCGGTCACCATGATGAAAGGAATCTTCTTCAGCGTGGGGTCCGCTCGCACCTTCTTGAGCAACTCGAGACCGGTCATGGGCTCCATGTTCCAATCGGAGATGATCAGGCCGGGTGGATTGCGCAGCATTTTTGTAAAGGCGTCACCCCCGTTCGTCGATTCCTCTACATCCATGATATCGAGCTGACGTAAAAGATTTCGTAAAATCCGCAACATGGTCGTGTAATCGTCGACTATGTGAACCCGAAGATCCTTGAGGGCGGTCATGTTGCTCTCCTTTGTAGAGGTGTTTCCGAAGCGCCTGGCTTCAGAAGCCGCTCGATAGGGCCGAGGCGCGGCCGGCCGTTACTGCGATAGACACCACGAAGCTGCTGATCTGTTACCCAGGCATCGCTGATGCCATAGACGGTCTCGGAGGTGCCCAGCAGCAGGGCTCCTCCGGCACGGAGGCGCTGCGACATTCGCTCGAGAATTGCGCGTTTGGTCTCTACGTCGAAGTACAGCAATACGTTCCGGCAGAAGATAATGTCGAACGTTCCAAGCGCTGCCGGATCGTCGAGAAGATTGAACTCACGGAAGGTTACCATGCGGCGCAATTCCGGACGGACCCGCCACATCTCTGCAGTCTGTTCGAAGTGACGCACCAGAAGCTGTACCGGAAGACCGCGTTGGACTTCGAAATTCGTATAGCGTCCCTCCCTGGCCCGCGCGAGCACGGACGGGGAGATGTCCGTCGCCATGATTTCCACTTGCCAACCCGCCAGCAAGGGAAAGTGGTCTCGGATCAGCATTGCAATGGAATAGGGCTCCTGGCCTGTCGAGCAGGCTGCGCTCCAGATACGCAGGCATTTGCTCTGGCCACGAAGGTCGATGAGTTCGGGCAAAATATCGTTCTGTAACGTGTCGAAGGGATGGCGGTCCCGAAAGAATAAGGTTTCGTTTGTCGTCATGGCCTCGATGACGTCGGCCTCCAGCTTGGCACAGCCGTTGCGTAAGGCTGCAGGGATCTGCTCGGGGGCTGCAAGACCATGCTTTCGCGCCACCGACATCAGGCGCGTTTCAAGCAGATAGGTCTTGTCCACGCTGAGCACGATCCCTGCGCGGTTGCGCAGGAGCGTTGCCATATATTCGAAATCAGCGCTGGTCATGGCGTGGACCCGAACAGTTGTACCAGATGGGGTGCGATGGACTTGAGGGGCAAGATGTCGTTGCACAGCCCGGCCGCAGCCACCGCGCCGGGCATACCCCAAACAACGCTGGTCGCCTCGTCCTGCGCGATCAGCGCTCCGCCCGCTGCAGCCACATCACGCGCGCCCTCCAGGCCATCAGCACCCATGCCCGTGAGCATCACCGCGACCGTACCTGCGCCTACAAGCTTGGCTGCCGTACGAAAAAGAGGGTTTACCGAGGGCCGACAGAAATTTTCCGGCGGGGCATCGCTGAGCCGGAGTTTCAGCCCACGTTCGCCAAGCGCCAGTTCCATATGGCAGCCCCCAGGGGCTACCCGCACAATATTGTCAGTGACCGGCTCATCAGCCTTGGCTTCACTGCAGGAACGGCCGATTGCCCGGCTAAGATGCTGGGCCAGAACAGTGGTAAAGGTCGGGGGCATGTGCTGGGCGATCAAAATCGGCGCCGAGAATGAGGGAGGGAGCGCCCGTAGGACCTCGGTAAGCGCCTGCGGCCCTCCGGTGGAGGAACCAATAACGAGAAGCTTGGGCGAAAGGTGGGCCTGCTGCTTGCGCAGCGAGGGTCTTGGCTGCGGCGCTGCAACTGGAGCCTTGACCAGCGGCTTCTGCTTGCGCCGCAACCATCCCAGCACGCGGATCTTCTCCTGCAACTGATGATGAAAATCGCGCGCATTTGCCGGCGAGGCTGCCGAGGGCTTCGGCAGATAATCGGAAGCCCCAAGGGTCAGAGCCTTCAGGCTGACCTCGGCATTTCGCTGCGTCAGCGTCGAGGCCATCACCACCTTTAGGCCCGGATCGGCAGCCAGAAGTTTGGGCAATGCCGTAAGCCCATCCATGACTGGCATCTCGATGTCCAGAATGACGACGTCCGGCGCCGCTTTGGCCAGTTGCTGGAGAGCAATCGCCCCATTGGCGCAACTTGCCACCACCTCGATTTCTGGTTCCGCCTCGAGTGTGCGCACAATGAAGCCCCGAATGACCGCGGAATCATCGACGACCATAACGCGGATGGGTTCGATGGCTGGCGCAGTCAAAGCGTTACTCATGCGGCACGCCCCGTTTCCACCAGCCCAAGCTGCGCCAGCTTGCCGGTCAGAATATCGATATCAATCGGTTTCATGATGTATTCGTCTGCGCCTGCCTCAAGCGCCTCACGTATCTTCTCTATGCTGCTCTCGGATGTACAAAGAATGACAATCGGGCGCGGCAGAGGCGCCTTTGCCCGAATAGCCTTGAGACAGGTCAGGCCGTCCATCACCGGCATGTTCCAGTCCAAGAGCACGAGGCTCGGCGCATGCGCCGCAATTTCTTCGAGCGCCTGTACTCCGGTCGGAGCCTCGCTGCAGCTCCAGCCAAGCTTGTTCAGCGAAAACCTCAGGACATGACGCACGGTCGCCGAATCATCAACAATGAGGCAATGCTTGTTCATAGCGCTCTCCGGCTGTTGTCGAGCTGATGAATGGACTCTCCCACGGCCACATTGAGATTGGCGGCAAGATTGGCCTGGTCCGCCTTGCTGATGTAGTGCAGGAACCCGGCGGCCCGTCCGGCTGCCTTGTCGGCTTCGCTCACATGACTGGACAGCGCTATCATGGGCGTATCCTGAAAGCGTGGATCACGCTTGACTTCGGAGGCGAGGGCCAGGCCGTCAACCTGTGGCATTTCAATGTCGCTGACGATCAGGTCGAAGTGTTCCCCAGCCTCCAGGAGACGCAGGGCTTCAGCGCCATCGGCCGCCATCGTCACTCGCAGCTGGGCTGCGCGCAGCAGAGGCGCCACAAGATTGCGGAAAAAGGCGCTGTCATCCACCAGCAACGCCTGACGCTCAACCGTAGACTGTTCGGCGGCCTTGCCACCCGAGAACCAGTCGTCGTAGGCCTGACGGAGGAAGTAGCCGACATCAATGATATCAACAGCGGTCCCCGCAATGATGGCACTGCCGATTAGTCCATTCAGCCCTGCCTTGAGCTCCACCGACATGCGGTCGTCAACAACGTCGATGATGTGTTCGACAACCAGACCCATCGAACGGGCGCCGTCGCTGAAAACAATGACCGGCAGTCTGCCCCGTTCAGGCCAGCTGTAATCGTTACTGAAGGGAACGAGCGGCATGAGCCTGTCGCGATACTGGACCACACGCCGGCCGCCAATATCCTCAATGCTTGGCACCTCAATCTCCTCGATCCGTGCCACGAGCTCGAGCGGGACAGCCTTTCTCTCTCGCTTCTTCGCCGAGAACAGCAGGAATGCAGCCTTGGTATCGGCACGATCCTTGACCGCGTTGGACGTATCGCGCTGGTCATTAAGGTCGCCACAGCTGATGGTCGACGCAATCCCGTTTGCATCCAGGATCATGATGACACTGCCGTCTCCGAGAATCGTATTTCCAGCGTAATAGGACGTACCCCTGAGGATCGGTGCCACAGGCTTGACGACGATTTCCTCGGCATCATAAACGCGATCGACGATCAGCCCGAAGCTCTGCGCACCAACCTGGGTGACGACAACAAACTGGTCGGCGTTGGCAGATACCTTTTCCAGTTGGAGCAGGTCACGAAGCGACACCAGCGGCAGCAACGAGTCACGCAGACGAAGTACGGCTGCTTCCTTGACCTTTTCTATGCGACTGCTGGAGCGGCCACCAGCGCGGACAAGTTCCATGACGTGAATCTGGGGGAGCGCAAAGCGTTCACCGCACACCTCCACAATCAAGGCCGAAACGATGGCAAGGGTGAGCGGGATCTTGATCAGAAACGTCGTCCCGAGACCAGTCACGGAACTGAGTTCAATCGTACCGCCAATGCGTTCGATATTGGTCCGGACCACATCCATTCCAACCCCGCGGCCGGAGACTGCAGTAACCTGCTCAGCGGTAGAAAAGCCTGGGCGGAAGATAAAGTGCAGCACCTGCTGCTCACTCATTGCCGCGAGCTCGCTCTCGCTCGCAAGCCCCTTGGCCAGAATTTTCTCGCGAATGCGTGGCAGATCGAGCCCCTTGCCGTCATCGGAAATGCGGATGACGATATGCCCGCCCTCATGATAGGCTTCGAGCGTAATGGTACCGCTCTCATTTTTGCCGCTCTGGCGGCGCTGGGCCGGCATTTCGATGCCATGATCCGCCGCGTTGCGCACCATATGTGTGAGCGGATCCTTGATCATTTCGAGCACCTGCCGGTCCAGCTCGGTATCGGCACCCTTGGTCACCAGCTCGATCTTCTTGCCGCTGTCGACCGAAAGATCTCGCACGATGCGTGGCAGCTTGTTCCAGGCGTTGCCGATGGGCTGCATGCGCATCTTGGTGACACCCTCCTGCAGATCGGAGGTGATGTGGCTTAGCCGCTGCAGGGGTACCTTGAATTCGCTGGTGCCCTGTACCCGCTGGGTCTGCATCAGCTGATTGCGCGTGAGTACCAGTTCACTGATCAGCGTCATGAGATTTTCAATAACACCAACTTGTACGCGGATGGTTGCCGCGGCTGACGCGGGGTCACGGCTTTCTTCCGTGCTGCTACGCGGTTGTGGCGCAGGGTTTGGCACGGAAGGGGCAGGTGGCGGCGGCGGGGCTACGACCGGTTTGGCTTCACCTTGAGCGAGAGCTGCTTCAACTTCGGCCAGGAGCTCGGCGGCCACCGGAAAGCCATCATCAGCGAAGACCGGGCCGGTCTCAGCCACGTTCGGGACTTCCGTCGACGGACTCGGCTGGGCCTGGGCAGCCTCTCCGTTTGCCATCTGGTTGAGGGCCGCGATCAGACTGCTGTCATCTCCGTCCGGCTCATGACCAGTCGCCTCGAGGGCTCCCAGCAGGTCGCGGATCGCATCGATGCAGCGCAGGATCAGCGTTACCGCATCTGCGGTAACTGCCAGTTCACCATCGCGAAACTTGCCAAGTATGTTCTCGCCCGCATGGGCAACGGCCTCAAGCCGCGGCAGCCCCAGAAATCCGCAGGTACCCTTGATGGTATGCATCAGCCGGAAGATGCTGCTGAGGACCTCGTGATTGTTTGGCTCCTGCTCAAGCCTGACGAGTTCGGTATCGAGCTGTGCCAGGCTTTCATTGGTCTCAGTAAGAAATTCGCCGATTAGGTCGTCCATAATCCGCTCCTTCAGCGCGTGCGGATGGCCAGGAGCCGTGCCACATTGAGCACGACCAGCAAGGTATCGTTGGTGGTAAAGATGCCATCGGCGATGTCCCGCCACAGGGGATCGAGGGTAGCCGGATTGGCTTCACGTCGGGCGCTGTCGTGCTGCACGACATCACCAACAGCATCGACTAGAAGAGTGTAGAACTCCCCCTCGCTTTCAACCGTGACCCCCATCGCCCGACCGCCTGCCGCAGTTCGTGGCGGCAGGCCGAGACGGGCACGTACGTCAATGACTGTCACGATACGTCCGCGCAGGTTGATCAGCCCGCGCACATCCTTGGGCCCCAACGGCACGTTGGCGATAGCCTCGAGGATGAGAACGTCCTGAACCTCGGTTACGGGAATACCAAAGGTCTGATCCGTAACCGAGAAGGTGACGAGCGAGAGGGAATCGGTGGGCGAAGATGCGCGCACCTTGAGACTGGTTGCCGTTTGCATGGCATGCCCCTGCTTCTGGCTGATCCAAATGGGGGCGGATTGCGTCTCGCACGCTGGAGGAGAGTGCGTGCAAGGGTTGCAGATCCGCCCCCTGGGGTTCAGGCGGCCTTGATGTTGGCCAGGAAGGTGCCAACCAGCTTCTGCAGATCATGGGACTGCTCGCTCAGGTGCTGGGCTGCACCCAATACCTGCTGGCTGGCCGCCCCTGTCGTATTGGCGGCATCCGTGACACCGCCAATGCTTGAGGTGACTTCCTGCGTCCCACGTGCCGCCTGCTCGACATTGCGGGCAATTTCCTGCGTCGCCGCACTCTGCTCTTCGACGGCCGCAGCAATTGCGGTGGCAATTTCATTGATTTCGGCGATTGTCTTGGAAATTGACCCGATGGCATCCACCGCATTACCGGTCGCCCCCTGTACCGAGACGATCTGCGCACTGATGTCTTCCGTCGCCTTCGAGGTCTGTGTGGCCAGATTTTTGACCTCTGCTGCGACCACCGCAAAGCCCTTTCCGGCCTCGCCTGCACGTGCGGCCTCGATGGTGGCATTGAGCGCCAACAAGTTGGTCTGATCGGCAATGTCATTGATCAGCGAGACAATCTCTCCGATCTTCTGGGAGGCAGCGACGAGGCCCTGCACCATATCATTGGCACGCCCCGCGAGCGACACCGCATTGGAGGAAATCTGGCTCGAATGGCCGACCTGCCGGCTGATCTCGGAAATCGATGCCGTCAGCTCCTCTGCAGCAGCTGCAACCGTCTGAACGTTGGCTGAGCTCTGCTCGGCGGCGGTCGCGACGGTGGTGGCCTGGGTGGTGGCCTGTGCCGCTGTTCCGCTCAGCGACTGCGCCGAGTCTTTGAGCTGCGAGGCCTGTGCCGAAACCGTGGTAACCACCTGGCTGACGCTGGCATCGAAATTGGTGATCAGTTCGTCCATGCGGGCTGTGCGCTGCTCCCTGGCCTTTTCATTGGCGATGCGCTCGTTTTCGACGTCGGTGACATCGGTAGCAAACTTCATCACCTTGAAGGGCTTTCCGTTCAGGTCAAGCAGGGGATTGTAGCTTGCCTGGATCCAGACAATTTTTCCTCCGCGCCCAATTCGCTTGAATTTGTCAGCGACAAATTCACCGCGGTTAAGCCTTTCCCAGAACTGACGGTACTCGGGACTGCGGGCATATTCCGGCTCGGCAAACATGGAGTGATGCTTGCCAACAATTTCACTGAGCGAATAGCCCAAAGCCGCAAGAAAATTCTCGTTGGCGGTGAGAATGCGGCCCTCTAGATCAAATTCAATGGTCGCCTGGGAGCGGGACACGGCGGCCAGCTTGGCCTTCAGCTCATTGGCTTCCTTTTCGGTGGCAGTAATATCGGTCGCGAACTTGACGACCTTGTAGGGCTTTCCATCCGTATCGAGGACGGGATTGTAACTTGCCTGGATCCAGACCTCGCGGCCCCCCTTGGCGATACGCTTGTACTTTGCAGCGTCGAATTCGCCGCGCCGTAATTTGTCCCAGAAGGCCCTGTACTCAGGTGTATCCCGGTAGGCTGGATCAACAAACAGGCTGTGGTGCTGTCCCCGGATCTCTTCAATGGTATAACCAAGCGCATCAAGGAAATTCTTGTTGGCGTCGATGACCCGCCCCTCAAGCGTAAATTCGATTGTCGCCTGGGAGCGGTTGATCGCAGAAACTAGTCCCTCTGCTGCATGCAGCTGGGTCTTGTCAGTCCACTGGAAGACATACCCGACTGGCCGCCCAGAGCTGTCACGAACGGCATCGACCGCAACCTCGAAGCGGGCAGCGCCAACCTTGGTTTCGGACCGATTGGGCAGGCGCCCAGGTTCCATCAAAAGCTGGCGCTGGGCCGCCGGATTACTGTGGAGGAGATCAATCGACTGGCCCACCAGCCGGTCCGGATCAACCGTCGGCGCCATCTGCCGAAAGCTGTCCAGGTGTCGCCGGAGCAGCGCTCTGGCCGCCTCATTGGCGTAAACAATGGTAAAGTTGCGATCAACACCCATAACCGCGTTGTTGGTCAGTGCAACCGATAGCTGCGCCAGTTCCGGAGCCAGCCGTGGCTCTGCTGCCTGATATCGCGTGGGGCCACCGAATGCCGATTTCATCGTTGTCCACATATAGAAGTCTCCTTAGCGCCTCGCCGCATTTGGGCAGCGAGCTCTGCCGTCCTTGGTCCGTACGGCTAAAACTAGCGAGGGATTCTTTGGGGCCGATTAAACATGCGACATAGAGCAGAAACATGAGTTATCGGTCCTGCGAAAGCCCGATTTCCTAGTTGCTTGAAATGGCTGATCTTCTGACCAGAGGCCAGTTTGTCATAGGGGTTTTTACGTAATCGTCTGTGCGAGGCGCCCATGCAGTTGGGCCGGCACCTTGGACGGCTATAGCCAGACAGCACTTCCTGCCGACCTTTACGGTAATGGCACTCTCCGCCAAACCAGCAATAATTGCTACCGGATGCGGCATCGCCTCAGGACGGAAGGCCGATTTCTTTCCGCGAGATGGACGCTGACATACGCTGAACAGACGGGCAGAACAGTGCAGGCGTGCGAGACAGGGGCAGCCCACCAAAGGTCTCCTGCCATCCACAGCATTGCCGTCTTTCATGGATCAATGCTGATGATAAGCCGCAAGGCTGCGATTGCTGTGACCTTTACCTCGGAAATGAGACCTTGTGCAGACGAATACCCGGATACCAGCCGCTTCGGGCAAGAAAGGCCTTGGGGTGCTTCATCTGCAGAATGTCACGCACGGCTTCGCGTTTGTTGGCCGCGTGCTCATAGAAGGATTTGACGATGCGATAGCCAACCCAGTAACCGAGGTTGCCGGGTTTGGTAAGCGTTCCATTGTCGATCCAGTGCGACAGATCGGTCTTGTTCTCGTCTGCAGCGAATCTTTTTTCCACCGCTTTATCAAGTTCCCGGTCCTCCGGAGCATACGCCGAATGAAAGTTCGCTTCGTGTGTAATCACGGTCGCCATGAACTCTGCAGATCCTTCAATCAGTGAGGCATCGAGCACCGTGGGCCTTGGATTGTTATAAAGTTCGGGTGACTGAACCGCCTGCTGAACGTGAATATATTCATGGGCAATCGTGTGAACAAAACGCCAGTAGATGTCTGGGTTGAGATAGCTGATGGAGCAAAGTCCTTCCAGACCAATCATGACGCCGGTGGAATCAGCAACACCAACAGGCTTGCCATGGCTGATCGCGATGGTAACCGGCGGGAATATGGCTCGGGGATAAAGACGCCCCAATCGGCGCAACGCCCTTGCCACCTTACGGCGAACCCTGGGCAGAATCGCCATACAGCGCCGTGCTTGAACGTACAACCGCGGATGGACTGCGATCTCCTCTGCGATGTTTTTGCCGGTGACGCGACGAATCCTGGCCAGATGATGAAGTCCAGCAGATCCCGGATCGAGATATTCGCGCTGCAACTGTTCTGCGGTCGGATGCCCGTGTGCGGCGTCATACACCTTATAAAAGCGCGATACATCCGAGATATGGATGATCGGCCCTTTGCTCGGCAGTGTCTTGGCTGCCATGGTTGCTGTAGCGGTTAGGCCAGTAAATCCCAGCGCGAGCACAGTCCTGGTAGCTTTCGAGCCCACCCATCTCATCTCACCCCTCCCTGCGCCTCAACGGTTTTTCTCTACCGCACACGTGACCATATGCCAGCATGTTTCTCTTGGCCACTCCGCTTGGAGCTAGAGGCGCTGTCCGACAGCAAGACGGGCCAGATGGAACTTCGCCGTAACTCTGTTGCTGCGGGAGAGAGGCCTCTGCCGGGCGGGTCCAGGCCCCAGTTCATGCCACAAGACGGCTATTGTCTTCACAAGCGACCCTGAAAACCTGTGTCGCAAGCCTGAGTGAAGCGAAAGCCCGTGCTATTTCCCCGAGGTCACAGGGGCTTGGTCCAACATGCGGCGTAGCGCATTTCGGCTATGTGCCCTTGCCGCTACCGCAACCGGAGCATCTGGAGCTCTGTCGAAGGCATGAAACGCGCCTGGATATACGTGCAGCTCGACAGGAACCCCGTCCCGCATCAGACGCCTTGCATATTCGATATCCTCCTCAAGAAACAGATCGAGCGTACCGACACTGATGAATGTTCGGGGCAGTCCGCTCAAGTCGGGTGCCCGTGCGGGTGCCGCGTATGGAGACACACCATCCGAACCTGGCGCCACACCTAACAGCGAGGTCCAGCCAAACAGGTTTTTATCAGCGGTCCAGAGAAACTCCCCTGTATAGGGGTGTGCGTCCTCTCTTACACAGGTCCGATCATCCAGCATCGGATAGATAAGATGCTGGAAGGCAAGAGAGTACTTCGCTCTATCACGAGCCAGAAGAGCCAGTGCCGCAGCAAGGCCCCCACCGGCGCTTTCTCCCATGACACCTATTCTCGTGCAATCGACACCCAGCTGATCTGCACGCTCGAATACCCAGCGCAAGGCGGCGTAGCAGTCTTCAACCGGGCCTGGAAACGGCGTTTCAGGCGCCAGGCGATAATTGACCGACACGATGCAGCAATTGAGATCTGCAGCCAGCGCCCGATGCACAGGTTCGAGCGTCTCAGCGGAACCAAGGACATAGCCGCCGCCGTGTACATGAAGGATACATCCGGTCGGGCCAGCTGAATGCAGTGGGCGATATATCCTGACGGGCACATCCGGTGCGCCCTCAGGGCCCGCAATCAGTTGACCCGAAATATCGACCTTGCCCATGCCAACGCCATTATCCGGAATCACCATCGGAGCGGCACGCACGGCAGCCAGCGACTCAGATGAAAGCTCGAATTTCGGGAGCGCTTCGAGTAACGGCAAAAGCGCCGGATCGACAAGATGAATGCTTTTATACTGTGCCATAAAGACCTATTCTCCCGTTTTGATCCGCCCCATGCTGTTCGTAATGCACAGAACCGGATATCCCGCATCAGCCTTGGCGATCAGGATGCGCTTCGTCAACGGCAGGAAATAGCCGTCCATATCCCGGCCGATGCACAACTTGGGGCTAGGCTGCCCGCTTCCCTCCAAGCCACACGAGCCGCGTCAGCTATGGCTGAGCTGGTACCGCTGGCCCCCGCCGCACCTGCGCGCAGAACCGCTGCGAAGTTTCCCCAACCGGATGAGGGTGCGGTACGAAGCCCTGGTCATGGGGAGCCCTTGGTATCAAGGCTGGAGCGCAAGCGGGTGCCTCCGATTTCCCTCGTCAGGCTCCAAGATCAGAGTTCCTGCATAATTTCGTCGGCGAAGCGGCCTTGATTGAGCAGTTCAGCCATTCTTTGCATGGGTCTGGCGATGTGCAGGAAAAATTCCCTGTAACCTGCGCACAGGTAGTTCAGACCTTCTTCACCATCGGGTGTACGGATAAAGCGGTTACGCGGACATTCGCCATAGCAGGCGAAGAGAACTGGACACTCCCTGCAGTACTTCGGCAGGGTTTCATACTTGGCCGCTCCGAACTTTCTCTGCTTGTCCGAACGCGCCAGCGAGCCTAACGGGGTGTCCCGAATATTGCCAAGATAGTAGTCAGGTTCAACGAAATGGTCGCAGCTATAGACATCACCCCCGTGCTCCATGGCCAATGAACCACCGCAGGTCGGAGACACAATGCAGGAGTTGTGCTGTCCCACCCAGCTGCCGAGTGCAACATCAAAGGTGTTAACAAAGATCGTACCAACGTCACGCGTGATCCACTCATCAAAGATACTGGTCAGAAAGAGACCAAACTGACCTGACTTGACCGAGCGCTCGGTCACCAATTCGCCTTCCTGCCGATAAAGAGGACGGTCAGCTCCGGTACGTCCGCCCCAGCCCTGATTAGCAACAGCGATCGTTTCGGCAGTCGCGCGTTCCACGATGGGAATGAACTGTATGAACTGGGCACCCAGTTCATCACGAAAGAACCTATAGACCTCGAGGGGATAATCCGCGTTCGCGGCATGAACGGTGCACATTACATTGACGTCGACATCATGCCGACGGAGGCATTGCCAAGCACGTATGACACTGTCGAAGCTGCCTCTCCCCTGCTTATCGACCCGATAGGCGTCATGCATCGCGCGCGGTCCATCAATACTGAGGCCGACGAGATAATTATTCTTCTTGAGGAAGCTCGCCCATTCGTCGTCAATCAGCGTCCCGTTGGTCTGCAGGGTATGCAGAATGTGCTGATCTGGCTTACGATAGTGTTCGGCAAGAGCAACGGAGCGCTTGAAAAAGTCAAGCCCGCGTAATGTCGGCTCTCCGCCCTGCCAGGCGATTTCTACCTGGGGGCCGGCCGCCGAACTGATCAGCTGCCGGACATACCTCTCCAGCATTTCCTCGTCCATCAGAGGACTTTCGCGCTCGGGATAAAGCTTTTCCTTGGAAAGAAAGAAGCAGTACTGGCAGCCGAGGTTACACGCCGCACCAGCCGGTTTGACCAGCAAGTGGTAGGGACGATCGGCGTCACTCACGGCGCTACCTCGACTTGCTTTATCGGCCTGCATAAACCGGTTTCTCCACGTTCCGGAAGCTCCCGGAACAGCTTTACTCCTGCGCTCTACTGTTGGCACATACGAATGCTCTTCACCAGAGATTTCGCACTTTTCCTGAGCGAGGAATGAAATCCGCCCCTCTATCCTAACGTGTTCCGCTGTCGCAGGGTACAACAGGGAGGTGTGTTTGGGGTTCAGCGCCGACAAAGCCAGACGCGGGCACTATCTTGAGCATGGGCCACTTGCCAGCCAAACAGTACTTCATCACCTTACATAGGCGCTCCAAGGACCACTCCGGGTAATGTCAGCGCTGCTAGTGGCCCAAATCATCGTTCACTGCTTTCGACGAGCTATTGGATGTGGGCGCGCTTTGCTCGCCCCCTTGGCGGGTCACGCGGCCGGCGGCCAAATCAGGCTTAACTCAAACCATCACAGACTGTACCAAGCTTCCCACAGTTGGCTCATATTGCACATGAGGGGTAAGCCAGCCTGATCTCTCAGCCCGAAGCCAGAACAGAGTATCCACGCCCGCGCTTCGACGTTGGTGACGTTTAATTGAGGTAGCGTGCCTGAGCCCATCAAGAGCAGGAAGTCTGGTCAGCAAAGATGTCTATGCTTAGTTGGAAAAATGAGGCTACCATTCCGTCTCATATGTCGCAGCGCTAAAGCTATGGCTGTGAAAGGAGGAGTGAGATGGTTGCTCTGTTACGCCCGCCACTGCAGGAGGTGCGTACGCCGGTATTGGACAGCCAGCGCTGGGCCCGTTTTGAGCCCCGGGCTGACGATATCGTGATTGCGACCTTTCCCAAGTCCGGTACGACCTGGATGCAACGCATTATCGATCTCCTGGTGTTTCTGACGCCCGACGTCAGACCGGTGGGCACGATTTCTCCCTGGCTCGACTGTACGTTTTTTGAAGCTCTTGATGACGACCTGGAAAGGCTGCGAGCGCAGACCCACCGTCGCTATGTCAAGTCTCATCTGCCATTTGATGCCCTGCCACTTTGGGACAGCGTCAAGTATATTCATGTAGCCCGTGATGGACGCGACGCGCGTCTGTCGTGGATGAACCATCAGCAGGGCTTCACTCCCGCCATGAGGACACGAATTGCATCTCGTGCGCTCGCCTTGGCGAAGGAACGTAAGGAAGTCCCCAGCGGCCCTCCCCCGCCACCCCCTGAGGATCCTCGGGAGTTTCTCCTCCAGTGGTTTGACGAACTCGAAGTGGCACAGCAAGAGCGAAGTGCTGGTGCCATGACTGGAAATCTCGATTACTTTGGTTTTGAGGCTACCTATTGGCGCGAGCGCACACGGCCCAATCTCCTGCTTGTCCACTATAATGACCTGAAGGAAAATCTTGAGGAGGAGATGTGGCGCATAGCCAGCTTTCTTGAGATCGCACCGCCACAGGACGTCATGCCGCACCTGGTGGATGCTGCCCGATTCGAAACCATGAGACGGGATGGCAACAGGCTCAATCCGGCTCTTGAAACGAGCTTCGATCGGGGAGCCGAGCGCTTCATCAACCAAGGCTTAAGTGGTCGCTGGCGTCAGCACCTCACCGCCGGGGATGTTTCGCGCTACGAAGCGATCGCGAGCCGCGCAACAACGCCGCGATTGGCTCAGTGGCTGCAGGGCGGGCGCAGGAGCGCCGGAAACCCACAGACCATGCCCGATTAACGCGAGCGCCAAGTCCTCTCAGGCCCATTCCGGCGTCTGCAACCTTCAGTGTTCCCTGCCGGTCTGATAATTTGCGCGGGCTCGGCTGACGCCCCGTCAATCCCAGGACATGGCAGCCTGTGAGCAGATCCGATATGTAAGCGTCCTAGACTCAATAGCCACCCTGTTCGGGTTCAAGCCAGCGTGACAGACATGCAGACGGACGTTCAGCCCTTTCGCGCCATTGCCATCAGTGCCCGGGCCTATGCCTTGCAGGCGGAAGGACGTTCCATCATCCACATGGAATTTGGCCAGCCTTCGACCGGCGCACCGCCGTCTTCCATTGCCAGCGCCCACCGCGTCCTCGACAAGGATCCGATGGGGTATTGGGAAAGTCCAGCTCTGCGTCAGCGCCTTGCCCGCTATTACCAGGAACGCTACGGGCTTGTTCTCGACGCTAACCGCTTTGCCCTCACCTGTGGCGCATCGCCGGCCCTGGTGCTCGCATTACTGACCCGTTTTTGTCGCGGTGCGCGTGTTGCCCTGGCGCGCCCGGGCTACGTCGCCTACCGTAACACGCTGAGAGCACTCGATTTCGTGCCCGTCGAGATCGCCTGTGGTCCATCCACCCGCTATCAGCTGACTGCAGATCTCATAGCAGCCATAGACCCTGCTCCTGATGGGATCATCGTCGCGAGCCCTGCCAATCCTACTGGGACGATCATCGATGAGCGAGGCCTGGCCGCGATCGCCGGGGTATGCCGGGATCGCAACATCGCGATTATCTCCGATGAAATCTATCATGGCCTCAGCTATGGCCCGCCAACCCACTCGCTGCTGGAATTCGAGCCGGGTGCATTTCTCATCAACAGCTTTTCCAAGTATTTCAGCATGGCAGGCTGGCGTCTGGGCTGGCTGGTCACCCCGGCAGAGCACATGACCAGAGCGCGCACCCTGCTTGGCAATCTGTTCCTGACAGCGCCTTCCTTAAGCCAGCATGCCGCACTGGCCGCATTTGATGACCGTGATGTCCTTGAGGGTCACGTTGAGGTCTATCGCCGCAACCGCCAGCGCCTGATCGATGCGTTACCAGAAATGGGGATTTCTTCTATCGCTCCACCAGATGGTGCATTCTACATTTATGCCGATATCAGTCATTTGACGGCGGACAGTTTCTCGTTCTGCAAAAAGGTACTTGAAGAAACCGGGATTGCTCTGGCTCCGGGCGTAGATTTTGACCCCGTCGACGGTCACCGTTTCATCCGCATCAGCTTTGCGGTCTCTGAAGCCGAAACCGAAACCGCTATTGGACGTCTGCGCGACTGGCTTCTCAAGCGATAAAAATTTGGACCTGGCACTCTGTTCAGGGCGATACCGGTACGCCGGCCACGGTCACGGCCTGCCAGCATGCTGTTGCGGCCTTCTGGTGCCGCGGATAGCGCACGCGCCGTATCAACGCGTTTTGCGGGTATCCTCTCAACTGCAAGAGGAGCGTCGCTCGGGGGAACCAGTACAGCTGGCGCTCATTATAAGATTTTCATATTGGCAACATCACTTATTCAAGTTTTGTACACCAGGTGAGTACGGCGCGACCTCCGGCAAGCAGAAACTTCCTGTTTCCCCTCACGTCACGGACCGAACCGGACAGCTTGCCAAGCTCCAGAATTTTCATAAGCTTTTGTCGTATCAGACTGACGCAGCCGGCATTGCTAGCCCGTCCGGGCGACAGAGGAATGGCGTCGCAGCCTTATGCTGCAATGCAATCATTGAATCCATTTAATGTTGCCCCCTGCCTGCTCTGCCACATTGCAGCCTCGATTGGCTGATTGGAATCCCGCCGTCCTGCATTAGCTGGACGTAATCGGAACCATTTGTAGGGGATCTCCATGTTGAAGGCTTTCAAGTCCACCGCCGCCGCTCTCGTTATGGTTGGTGCGGTTGGCTTAGTTGCGGCTCCGGCTATGGCCAAGACGGCTGCAAAGCCGGCTGCGACTAAGACCATGCAGCATAAGGCCACCAAAAAGGCGTGGCACGGCAAGAAGATGGCACCCAAGAAGGCGATGAAGCCGATGGCCAAGAAAGGCGCGATGAAGAAGAAGTAATTCTTCATACGAGATTTCAAAAGTACGACTTAAGGCCGTCATCCATGGTGACGCGCCGACAAGACAGGCTCCCGCCAACCAGCGGGAGCCTTTTTTTATTCTCGACGGATGCACGCCTCATGCCTTGGTACACAACCCAACCTTTGGCACGGCTTACCCAAGTCACTGTGCAGCTGATTTGACGCGCACGTCTCGCTACATTCAAAGATGCTTTGGCAGCATGACCACTCCAAGTTTTATGAGAAAGCATGCGAAGTTCTGCGTCCCAAAAGCTCCGATGTCGTCCAACGCCACCAAAGATATCGGTCACCGCGAAGCGCTCCACATTTAGGATAAGCTTTTTCCTAACAAGCAGCGCTAGCCTATGGTGCCAGCCAACCATCTGACCGCAAGTGGAAGCCTTAACGGCGCTGCGCCGCAACAGAACCGGTGGCTCCTCCTAAAGTTGGTCACGTCCTGCCTTGCCATATTGAAGCCGCGATTTTTTGCTTGAGTTCCTTTCGTCCTGCATTCGCTGGACGTAATTGGAATCATTTCTAGAGGATCTCCATGTTGAAGGCTTTCAAGTCCACCGCCGCTGCTCTCGTCATGGTTGGTGCGATTGGCTTAGTTGCGGCGCCGGCTATGGCCAAGACGGCTGCAAAGCCGGCTGCGACTAAGACCATGCAGCATAAGGCCACAAAAATGGCGTGGCACGGCAAGAAGATGGCACCCAAGAAGGCGATGAAGCCGATGGCCAAGAAAGGCGCGATGAAGAAGAAGTAGTTCTTCATACGAGATTTCAAAAGTACGACTTAAGGCCGTCATCCATGGTGACGCGCCGACAAGACAGGCTCCCGCCAACCAGCGGGAGCCTTTTTTTATCCTCGATGCATATGCGCTTCCCGCCATGTCCCTCCAGCAACTTTTGGTATCGCTTGGCTA
The DNA here is from genome assembly GCA_021851325.1 of Pseudomonadota bacterium. Taxonomy (GTDB): domain Bacteria; phylum Pseudomonadota; class Alphaproteobacteria; order Micropepsales; family Micropepsaceae; genus Rhizomicrobium. The sequence goes on from JAJZDZ010000028.1 coordinate 17,321, forward strand.
TGCCTTGGAGGCCAGTCGTCCTGGCCCGCGCATCACGCATTCTGGACGTGACCTTGAAAACGCAGGGCTGCGGCAACGCCACGGCCACGGCCGACACAGGGCAGGCCGCCTTATGGCCCCTCGAAGGTTCAGACCCCGTCGCCACCCCCTCCATCGTACATGACAGAGCGCTTCCTGCGCTGCCGCCTCAATTATCAGCGCCATTAAGACAAGGTGGGAAAAGTGCGCTGCAACAAATGTCGATGTGGTGCCCCATTCAGGTCTACAGCAATAGAACCGCGATGAGAGACAGATGAGGCTCCATCATCCGTCCTGCGCCAGTCCACCTTTCTGTCTCCGCCATGATCGGTCATCCGGCATCTGTTTCACTTCGTGCGGGTCACCTGCAGTTCCACTTCGGAAAGACCAAGCGGACAAGGCATCAACGCGTCAGGTCTTCGCCCGCGTGAGCCCCAATCCGGCGCCCAGGAACCGGCCGCCCCATAATCTTCATACACATGTGAACGAATATTGACAGGCGGATCAACATCTGACAGCGTTCGCCGGTCGCGTGCCCAAGAACACGCGTGAACGCCTGCGGGCGTATGGGGGAGGAACCAATGAAATTCGGGCTGGGTCTATCTGTATCGGTTTTGGCACTGATCGGCAGTGGTGCGGCTTTCGCACAGTCGGCGGCTACAAATGGCAATCACCAGGCAGCGTCGTACACTAAAAGCCCCATTGAAGAAGTGGTGATCACGGCAGAGCGGCGCACCGAAAACCTGATGACCACCCCCGTTACCGCAACGGTGCTCAACAGCCAGCAGCTGCAGGATCGGGACGTGATCAACGTCAATTCCCTGCAGTTCATTGCACCCAACGTGACCGTAAACGATCTCGGACAGGGAATCGATTTCGATATCCGCGGCATCGGCAAAGGTGAACACAATACACAGACGCCAGTCGGCGTTGTTACCTATCGCGACGGCGCGGCAACCTTCCCGGGCTACATGACAGCAGAGCCCTTCTATGACATCAAAAGTGTCCAGGTTTACCGAGGACCACAGGGAACCTTCGTTGGACAAAATGCAACCGGCGGTGCGGTGTTCGTAACCACGAACAATCCGACCCTGGGCGGTGGCTATCACGGATACGGACAGTTTCAGTATGGCAATTACGATGACGTCCAGGTTCAGGGCGCCGTCGACATCCCCATCACCGACAATCTTGCCATCCGGCTTGCCGGGTTTGGCGAACGCCGCAACAGCTTCTACACCATTATCGATCGCTCGCCGGCAGACAACTGCCCGCATTACCAGTATGCCAACTGCAAGCCCGGCTATAATCCTGGCAATCTCAAGGAAGGGGCCGGCCGTGTCACTATCCTTTGGCGTCCCTTAAGGTCTCTCACCATAAACCTCAAATACGACGCTCTTTATCAGGATTTCGGAGCCGCCCCTGCGGTCCCCTATTCGCAACTCCTGCCCGTTGGCGCACCGGTAGCACCCTATGGCTACCCTAACCCCTACCATGACAGTAATCTCTTCCACGTGACGGCAAATGCACCGCAGCAGCGCCTCGACCGCGAGCAGCGGACAATCCTCAACGCCGCTTACACCTTCGCCGACGGCACAAAGCTGGAATCCATCTCCGATTACAATGTCGGCAACACGATGTGGAGGTCCGATCTCGACGGCACCGATTATGGCAATCCCGGCGACTACCCCTATTTCGGGAGCACGAGCAACTGGACGTTCTACGATTCAGTCGATGAAACGCTCTATTCCGAAGAACTCGACCTGATTTCACCAAGCCACCAGAAAGTGACCTGGGTCGGCGGACTTTATGCCCAGGAAAACGATTACACCTGGCGTCCGCCCTATCAGTTCTGGATTGCGGTTGGACCACGCTTTCCCGGTGGACCAACCCCCAATCTTGGCAACCTCTATCAATACACATCCTGGACCATCCAGGGCAAAACGACCAACCTCGACATCGCCGGATTCGGTCAGGTCGACGTCAAGCTGGGCGATGGCTTCTCTGCCTCCCTGGGTGGCCGCTGGACCCAGACCCGTTCACACAACAATGTCGACCTGTGGAGTTACGGCAATGGCTTCGGGGTGACGACCCTGTCACCCAAGCCCTATCTCGACAATCAGACCCAGCAGTCATCCTACATAACCTACAAGACGGCTCTCGACTGGACCGTCAACAAGGACAACTTCCTTTATGCCTTTGTCGCGACCGGCTACACCGGTGGCGGCCTCAACACCTTCACCTCCGCAACCGGCGGTCCAGCTCCCTTCGGCAAGGTGACCGATACCGATTACGAGATGGGTTGGAAGAGTGCCTCCTGGTTCCAGGGACATCTGCGCACTGAACTCGACACCTTCTACACCAATTACAATCACTTCCAGGTTACGCTGTCCGATCCCAGAGTCCCGATCCAGACCTACGAAATCAATCTGCCCACCACCACCACAATGTACGGCCTGGAAGGCGAGACACAGGCCTCGTTTGGCAGGCTGTCCTTCACAGCGAGCCTTGGCCTGCTCAAAAGCGCGCTCGCAAGCTTCTGGGCGGTGGACCCGCGCTATAACATGCTGGCCACAGGTACCTGCAATCCCCGCACCGGTGGCACCGATCCTTACTGTGTCAATCTCAAGGGGCACCCGATTACCTATGCACCGAGTGTGACCTACAATTTCGGGGTCCAGTACGAGTTCAAACTCGGAAACGGGAATACTCTGACGCCGCGCCTCAACTTCGCCCATGTCGCACAGCAATGGGCCTCGATCTTCGACAATCCGGCGGTCGGCGACCGGCTGGGAGCACGCAATCTGCTTGGTGCCCAGCTCCAATTTCAGACTGGAAGCTGGTTCGTCACGCTCTATGGCGACAACATCACCAACGATATGTACGTCGCCTCCAACAATTCGGGTGGACTTTACGCCGGACCGCCGCGTCAGTTTGGCATTCGCCTGACGAAGCTGTTCTGAGCAAGATGCCAGTACGGCCGTTGACCAACCAGGTCAGCGGCCGCTTGCTCCTTTCTCCCCAACCTTAAGCAGGAACATGCAGTTTTATTCCCTCACCGTTGACAAGCTTCTTGATCACGCCGCCAAGTGGTGTAGTTCGCAGCAGGTCGTCACCGCCAGCGTCGGTCGTATCAGTTACGCAGAGCTGCGGCGACGCAGTAATCTTCTCTCAGGCGCGTTGACCACGATTGGCCTCAGCGCGGGAGATCGGGTGGGAACGCTCGCCTGGAACACGCAGCATCATCTGGAGATGTACTTCGGAACCATGGGCATGGGTCTGGTCTGCCACACGCTTAATCCCAGGCTGACACCCGCCCATCTGACGGCAATGCTTTGCGAGGCCGAGGATCGGGCGATCGCCGTTGCCGCAGATCTCATGCCGCTATGGGCACAAATGGCGCCTTACTGCCCAGCGGTCGAACATGTGATTGTACTCGACACACCGGCTTCCCTGGACACAGTCCAAGATCCCAAACGGCGCTACTGGAATTACGAAGCCCTTCTTCACGACCATGGCAGAGCGGGCACCTGGGGCGGGTTCGATGAGAATACGCCCGCCGGGCTCTGCTACACCTCCGGTACGACCGGAAAACCCAAGGGCGTGCTCTACACCCATCGCTCGAATTATCTGCACACGCTGCGTTCATTGCAGGCCGATGCGGTCGCACTTACCAGCGCCGACAGCATCCTGCTCGCCGTACCCATGTTTCATGCCAACGCCTGGGCATTTCCATTCGCAGCGCCGGCAGTCGGCGCCAAACTTGTGCTGCCAGGGCGCGCGCTCGACGGAGCCCATCTGACCAAACTTATCCGCGAGGAAGGCGTCACTATTGCGGCCGGCGTCCACACCGTCTGGCAGGGTGTGCTTGACTATCTCGACAGCGAGGGCGGCGACGTCCCCACGCTCGAGCGGGTCCTGATTGGCGGCTCCTCGTGCCCGGAGGTGGTCCTTCAGCGTATGCAGGATCGCCTCAAGGCGCAGGTACAGACGAGCTGGGGAATGACCGAGCTTTCCCCCCTGGGCACAATTTCGCCGGCACGGGCCAATGGGCCGGCGATTGCCTCGGGACGTCCCCCGCTCGGCCTCGACCTCAAGCTCACCGATGCCAGCGGCACGACCCTGCCGCAGCAGCGCAACGTCATGGGACATCTCAAGGTCAAAGGCGCGAGCGTGGTTGATCGCTATTTCAGATCCGAGGTCGATGTTCTTGACGCGGAGGGGTACTTCGACACCGGCGATCTTGCCAGCATTGACGAAGCCGGCAATCTCAGCATCTGCGGACGCTCAAAAGATCTCATCAAATCCGGTGGTGAATGGATCAATCCGGCAGAAATCGAAGCCGTGATCGGAGGCTTGCCAGGGGTCGGTCTGGTAGCGGTGATCGGCAAGGCGGATCTGAAGTGGGGCGAGCGGCCGCTCCTTGTGGTCGAGCCACAGAAAAACCACAGGCTCGATGCGGCGTCGCTGCTGGGTGCACTAAGGGGCAAGGTTGCCGACTGGTGGATTCCGGACGAGGTCGTCCAGATCGAAGCCATGCCACTGGCCCCCACGGGTAAGATTGACAAGATTCGCCTGCGGGCGGACTACGCCAAACCTTGAGTTTTCAGTCCTGACGTTCGCGTCAGGCCTCCGGCATGCGGACCTTCAGTCCTGACGATGACCGCAGCGGATGAGAACTCAGGGCGCGGCGAGATAGCGTGGCAGTTCGCTCTCGAATTCCGGGAAATACCGGCTGATCACAGCGAGGTCAAAACGCTTCAGGATTGCTTCCTTGGGCTCCCGATCAAGGAGGAAGGCGAAAGCCGACTGAAGCACGCGCTCAGGAGCAACACGTCCCCCCACGAGCCGCTCCCAGAGGTCAGGCTCGAGCGTGACGCGGTAGCGGCAGAGGCTCCCCGGCTCGCGCACCACCACGTCAAATTCGAACGCGGCGCCGCGGCCAACTGGTTTGACTTCAATCATGGCGGACGCGGTCCTTTTGGTGTGCATGCTTTCTACCCATCCTGCGCGCGACGCAGAAGTCGGGCAAGCAGCGAGGCCATACCCCACCCATGCGCAGGAACCAGCCGAGAGGGAGAGGGTGGACGGGCAAGGATCACCGTCAAAGAGGGGCTGGCCGTTTGTGCCTTGTCCTGGGCCGATGGGCTATCGGGGAACGACGCGCGGATCAGGCGGGCCCAGCCCTGGCTGCGCCACCATCGGAAGGAAGCTTACCTTGAGTACCCCGGTCGTCAGGCTTGCGGGCGTCACCAAGCAGTTCCGGAGCAACCAACGCCGCGTCACAGCGATCGATGGCATCACGGCCCAGATCGCAACCGGACGGATCACGGGTCTGGTCGGCCCGGACGGAGCCGGAAAGACGACACTAATCCGGCTTATCGCGGGTCTCCTGGCGCCCAACAGCGGTACCATTGAGGTTCTGGGGCTCGATGCGGCCCGCGATGCCCAGAAAATCCAGGCAGCCATTGGTTACATGCCGCAGCGCTTTGGTCTTTATGAAGATCTCAGCGTCTTTGAGAATTTTACCCTCTATGCGCGACTGCGTGCCCTTAAGGGTGCTGCACGCGAGGACCGCTTCAAGCAACTGATGGCTTTTACAGGCCTCGGTCCTTTCCGCGACCGCCTGGCCGGACAGCTGTCCGGAGGGATGAAGCAGAAGCTGGGTCTTGCCTGTGCCCTCGTTCACCCACCGCGTCTGCTCGTTCTTGATGAACCAAGCGTGGGCGTCGATCCGGTATCACGGCGCGAACTGTGGTCGATTGTCGAAACGCTTGTCGAGGATGGTGTCAGCGTGCTGTGGAGTACTGCCTATCTCGACGAAGCCGAGCGCTGCCACGACGTTCTGCTCATGAGCGAGGGACGTCTCCTGCATGCCGGACCTCCCGGCCCCATGAGCGCGGGACTTACCGGACGTACCTACACTTTTTCCCTCAACGGCATGGACAAGCGTACGATCATTCCACGACTGCGGCAGCATCCCTATGTCATGGATGCCCTCATCAAGGGGAGCGGGGTACATCTTCTGCTCAGCCACGAGCCCGATGTGGCGCAAAAGCAGGAGCTGGCCCAGGAACTGGGCCTTGGGGAAGATGACTTGCACCCGACAGCGCCCCGCTTTGAGGATGCCTTCATAGCCCTCCTGAAGGCGCCCTCTGCGCCTGCCTCCCAAAACTCGCTTCTAGCAGATGACGGCCCCAGCGCGTTGCACCACCACGGCATCGCTACCAACGCCGGCAGCGGGTCGGTGATAGAGGTTGAGCATCTCGTACGCCGCTTCGGGTTGTTCCGGGCCGTCGATGACATCGGCTTTAGCGTCGCGCGCGGTGAGATCTTTGGGCTTCTGGGACCAAATGGCGCGGGAAAGTCGACCACGTTCAAGATGCTCTGCGGTCTTCTGCCGCCCAGTGACGGCAAGGCGCTGGTCCTTGGCATCGATCTGCGCAAGGCGGCCGCAGCCGCCCGCGCCCACATCGGCTATATGGCACAGAAGTTCTCGCTCTATGCTGATATGAGCGTAACCGAAAACCTGACCTTCTTTGCCAGTGCCTATGGCCTTGGTGGCCTTGCGCGCAACCGCAAGATTGCCGAAGCGATTGAAGAGTTCGGCCTGGGTAATCTTGCCGGGGTTATCAGCGCCCAGCTGCCTTTGGGTTACAAGCAGCGTCTTGCTCTTGCCTGCGCCATCATGCACGAGCCCGGGGTTCTGTTTCTTGATGAACCCACCTCAGGCGTCGATCCGCTGGTGCGGCGCGAATTCTGGACACGCATCAACGCCATGGCCGCAGACGGTGTAACGGTGCTCGTTACCACCCACTTCCTCGAGGAAGCGGAATATTGCGATCGTCTCGGCATCATTTATCAGGGCAAACTCATTGCCCTGGGAACCCCCGATCAACTCAAGAATGCGCATCGCCACGAGAAACAGCCCAACCCCACACTCGAGGACGCCTTCATTGAACTGATCCAGAACTATGACAGGGAAAAGGATCATGAGACCAGGTGATCCCTCTTTCGCCGTTGTGCCAGAGCAGGGATCCGGCTCTGCCGGACTGCGTCTCTTTGGGCTCGTCTATAAGGAGGCCCTCCAGATTATCCGCGATCCAAGCAGCATCGCGATCGCCTTCGTGCTGCCAATCATTCTCCTTCTGCTCTTCGGCTACGGCGTCTCCCTGGACGCCAAACACGTTCCCCTCGGCCTGGTGGTTGAATCTCCCTCCCCCAAGACCTCGGATTTTGCGGCCGCACTGTCGCATTCGGAATATTTTCAGATCGATCGCCTGTCGGATCGCCGCCTGGCTGTTGCGGCCATGCTGTCCGGGCGTATCAACGGGATCATCGTTCTGCGCAGCGACTTTGCGCGCAAGCTCTATTCTGCGTCCGGCGCCCCGATCCAGGCGATCATCAATGGCACGGACGCCAACACCGCCCGTATCATTTCAGGGTACGTTCAAGGAGCGTGGCAGACCTGGCTCATTCACTATGGTCTTGATCACGGCCATAGCATCAGCGCCCCGGTGAGTGTCGACCAGCGCATGTGGTTCAACCCGGATATACGCAGCCGCAATTTCCTCATCCCGGGACTGATCGCCATCATCATGACCCTCATCGGCACGCTTCTGACCGCCCTCGTGGTTGCGCGCGAATGGGAGCGTGGAACCATGGAAGCCCTCCTCGTCACGCCGGTACGGATTGACGAAATCCTCCTCGGAAAGCTCATTCCCTATTTTGTCCTCGGCATGGGAGGCATGGCCATATCGACGGGCATGGCGGTATGGGTCTTTGGTGTCCCCTTTCGTGGCTCAGTCCTCGCCCTCATCACCATATCGTCCCTCTTCATGCTGGCCGCGCTCGGCATGGGGCTGCTGATTTCAACGCTTGCCCGCAGCCAGTTCGTGGCCGGGCAGGTGGCGATCATCATCGCCTTTCTGCCGGCCTTCATTCTGTCCGGATTCATATTCGATATCGCAAGCATGCCTGCTGCCGTACAGTTCCTGACCCACGTCATCCCTGCCAGATATTTCGTCGCGGCGCTCCAGAGCCTGTTCCTTGCCGGCACCCTCTGGCAGGTCCTGTTTTCCAACAGCATCGCTCTTGCCATCATGGCTCTCGTCTTTCTTGGTGTCACCCGCATGCGTACCCGCAAGGCGCTGGAGTAGGAGCAGATCATGTGGCGGCGCATCTGGGCTCTCATCATCAAGGAATTCTTCGCCATCTGGAATGACAAGCGCAGCCGCGCCGTCATTATCGTCCCTCCACTTATCCAGCTGATGGTATTTGGCTACGCAGCCACCTTTGACGTCAGCCATGTGGCAACTGCGATCTATAACGAGGATCGTGGTGTGGCTGCATCAAAGCTGGTGGCACGATTTGCGGGCTCTCCTGCCTTCCATGTTGTTTACCATCTCGATGCGCAGCGACAGATTGCGCAGAAGATTGACTCCAGAGCGGTAAGTCTTGTCATTCATATCGGGCCAACATTCACCCGCGATCTTCTGACCGGTCGTCCGGCGACGATCCAGGCGATCGTGGACGGCCGTGAGTCGAACACGGCGCTGATCATCCTGGGCTACGTCAACCAGATCGTGGAAAATTTTGACCAGAGCTGGAGCCTCCAGACCCATCAGCCCCTGCCGCCGGCCCGGCTGGTTACGCGTTACTGGTTCAATCCCAATCTGCAGAGTCGCTGGTTCATCATTCCGGGCATCGTCGCCCTCCTCTCCATGGTGGTGACGATTGTCGTCACGGCCCTCACGATCGCCCGGGAACGGGAGGTAGGAACCTTCGAGCAGCTCCTCGTCACCCCCTTCTCCCCGCTTGAAATCCTGATCGGCAAGTCGCTACCCGCCCTCGCCATCGGCGTCAGCGAGGGCACGTTCATCATCCTGGCAGCGGTCCTGTGGTTTCATGTGCCGCTGCGTGGCAGTGTTGGCCTGCTCTATGCCGGGCTTCTGCTCTATATCCTGGCCGTCATCGGGATCGGGCTTATGGTCTCCTCGCTGGCCCGAACCCAGCAGCAGGCTATGCTGGGTGCGTTTCTGTTCGTTGTTCCCGCCGTCATTCTGTCGGGCTTTGCGACGCCGATTGCCAACATGCCGCATTTTATCCAGACCATCACCCTGGCCAATCCGATGCGCTACTTTCTTGTCGTCGTCCGCGGCCTCTTCCTTGAAGATCTTCCCGCCAAGGTGGTGCTGGCCCAGCTGTGGCCAATGGCCGTCATCGCTGTCCTGACGCTGAGCGGAGCGAGCTGGCTGTTCCGCCACCGCACGAGCTGACAGGGCCTTACGGCAAAATGGCTGCGGCCATTTTGTCAACGCCGGCAGGGCGAACAGCTGAGCCGAAAGCGGCAAGGTGGTAACGCGTGTTACCACGGTTGCACCTGCCACGCACTCTCTTCTTTGAGGAGGTATTGGCTTCAAGAGGGGACTTGGGCACACTGACTTCGTGTCATCCGCGCCTGGGCACTACTATGAGCCTTTGCTTCAGAAACTGTTCCATCATTGACGGTAGCGGCGCACCGCCCTTCTCTGGCGACATCCTGGTATCGGGCGAGCGCATCGCGCAGGTGGCCGGAACGCTTGTTCCGCCAAGCGATGCGGAAATCATTGACTGCAGCGGTCTTACCGTCACTCCCGGGTTCATCGACTGTCATTCCCACAATGACTGGTTTGCCCTGTCTGAGGAGCAATCGTGCTATTTCGATCCTTTTCTGCTCCAGGGCGTGACCACGTTCATTGCCGGAAATTGTGGCTATTCGGTCGTTGGTTTTCGGGAGAATTCGCCCTTTCAGCATGAGATCGGCAGTCTGTTCGAACGCGATGCGGCCTCAAGCCGCTTCAGCCGCTTTGCGCCCTGGTTCGACGCCGTTGACGCCCACTGTCCCGCGAACATTGCCTGTCTGGCCGGCCATGGTACGGCCCGCATAGGCGTCAATGGCGACAAGAACACGCCTCTCTCCGACGACCGCAGGGCTGCCATGCTCGAGGATCTTGAGCAGGCGCTCATAGACGGCGCTGGTGGAATCTCACTTGGACTGATGTACGAACCTGGCCTCTATGCCCCGTTCGACGAACTCACGGATGTGGCGCGGCTCTGTGCCCGATACAACCGCATTCTGACAGTTCATCCCCGCGCCGAATCGAATATCTCCATGTCCTATTCCAGCCTGACCCGCAGCCATCTGCTGCTGGCGCTGGACGAGCTTGACCGGCTGGTGCGTGAGACGGGGGTCCGCTTCCAGCATAGTCATCTCATCTTTGCCGGCCGCAAAACCTGGACAGTAGAAAAGAAAGCTGTCGCGGTTCTGGAAAAGCTGAAGGCAGACGGGTTTGACGTCGCCTTTGACATGTATCCGCTCGATTATGGTGTCTCCATCATCACAGTGGTGCTGCCGGACTGGTACCAGGCCATGACGCGGGAGGCGAGACACCGTCCGTTAACGCGCCTGCGGCTGGCCGCCATGGTCTATGCCACCACGCACCTGCTTGGCTTCGGCTTTTCGGATATCAAAATCGCGTATGGCGGTGAGAGCCAGAAGGAGGTCATCGGCCGCTCCGTGGCGGAAGTCGCCCGCAACCGCGGAGTTTCTCCCCTCAAGGCCTATCTCGACATCTGCGAGAAAAGCGATTTCAAGGCGACGGTTCTCATGGGTGCCTATCAGAACGATGACATCATCCGCGCTCTCATGGGCAATGAGATGTCCCTGTTCATGTCCGATGCCTGGGTCCATCGTCACGGCAAACAAAATGGCGGCATCTATGGCGCCTTGCCGCGCTTCATCGAACTCGGCGCCCAGATGGGCCAGCCGGTCGAGCAGACAATTGCCAAAATGACCGGAAAGAGTGCTGCCCGCTTCAAGTTGCAAGATCGCGGGCTGATTAAGGAGGGTCATTTTGCCGATCTCAATATCATCGATCTTGCCGCTCTGAAGACGCGGATTGATGAAGAACTACCGCCACTCGGTATCCGCCATACCTATGTCAATGGGCACCTGGTTGCCTGTAACGGAGCGCGCATCAAGAGTAACCAGGTTACGGGGCATGCCCTGCGTATACACTAGCGGGCGGGCGAGGCAGACAGGCCCATCCACCCGACAGCGCAGCGCAATGGGCGAGACCGAAGCTCAGAACGGCAAAATCTGGTTGGCAGGCATGGAGCCAGGCAGTCCAGCCTCTGTCTCAAGGTGCCCGCTGCCAGACCTTATGGCCGTTCATCCAGGTTTCCTCTACCCTGATGTCCTTGATGGCGAGGGGATCGACTTTCCGGGGATCGTCGGACAACACCACCAGGTCGGCAAACTTGCCTGGTTCCAGGCTGCCCACTTCATGCTCGGAATGGCATTGCCATGCAGCATCGCGCGTCATCGCACGGATTGCAGCTTCAACGGGGACACATTCTTCCGGTGCCAGGGCATGATCGGGATCACGCCACATCTGGCGGGTCACGGCATTGTGGATGCAGCGCAAGGGATCCATCTCGGTGACCGGGTCATCCGAATGCAGCGTCCAGATGATGCCCTCGCGCTCGCAGCTGGCGGCGCGATCCAGGAGAGCTGCCTTGGAGGCTCCAAATATGTTATCGCGGAAAGCCTGGCCCCAATAATAGACATGTCCGATCAGAAAGCTTGGTGACACCCCCAGCTCCCTGATACGCGCGATCTGTTCATCATGCAGGATCGAGCAGTGCTCGATGCGCGGCCTGCGCGCCAGTGACACGCCACGTCCCCTCGCCTGCTCATAGGCATCGAGAATCTCGTCAATTGTCCTGTCGCCATTGCCATGAACAACCACCTGCCAGCCCTGACGCAAACGCAGTTCAACCTTGTCCTTGAGATCCTCCGGATCGACATAGGCGAAGCCGGTGTCATCGGTGTTCAGATAGGGCTCGCGCTGGCAGCCGGTTCGACCCTGGTTCGAGCCATCGGCGACAATTTTCCAACCAGTGGCCCGCACGAATGCGTTACCCTGGCCAAAACCAAGTCCCATCCGCTCCCATTCCCGCCCCAAAGCATCAAGCACGGAGTAGCGCAGGCGTGCCGTCATACGACCGCTTGCGGCCATCGCCTGATAGGTGGAGATATCTGAGGGGCCACCAAAGGCACCCGTGGCCTGATCACAGAAGGTGGTGATGCCAACAGCGTTGGCCTTGCGACAAACCCCAAGGCCAGCTTCAACCGGATCAACGCCCGCCATCGCCCGCGCCGCCATGAACACCCGCATCAGCGCGGCCCCCCCCTTCAGCACACCGTTAGGCATGCCGTTGGCATCGCGCACGAAGGCGGCACCTGCCGGATCCGGCGTGGTTCGATCGACACCGGCCAATTGCAGGGCGCGACTATTGCAGTAGCCAAAGTGCAGCGAGGCGTTTAGCACCAGGACGGGATGGTTCTGCGATACCTGATCCAGCAGCTGCGCTGAAAGATCCTCTGCTCCCTGCTGCAGAGAGGGATCGATCTGGCCGCCAAGAACCCATTGCCCTGCTGGCGTATTGCGGGCCTGGTGTTGCAGGCGCTCCAGCGCGGCGGCAATGTCCGGACAATTGAGTACGCCAACATTTTCCCAGCGGCTTGCCATCGCCACCGGCATGAGATGCATGTGCGGTTCGACAAAGCCCGGCAGGATTATCCGGCCGCCAACATCGACGATCTCCGCGTCCTCCCCCGCTTCGCGCAACACCTCATGGCGTGTGCCGACCGCAAGCACCTTCCCACCCCTGATCGCAAGGGCCTCGGCCTCAGAAAAGGCCGCATCGACAGGCAGTACCGTTCCGCCCACGAAGACCCGCGTTCCGGCTGGGGCCTGATCCATTCTTGTAACCTTGGAGCTTCCCTGGCCTGGTGGAGCCTGAGGAAGTCCGCTCGCAGCCAAAAGCGCTGCACCAACCGCTGTACTTCTGTCGCCGAACCGGCGCAGGAGAAGCGTCAATGCCAGCGGCTGAATTTCGCGCTGACGCTGATCGCGATAGGCATCACCAAAGAGCGTGCTGCAGCAGGGGCAACCAAAGCGATCGTGCATGGATCCTCACTATAGGGTGCCCAGGCCTTTATCAGCCCGGGTTCATGGCTGCTGAGAAGAGAGCCGCGATGGCGGCTGACGGGAATACCGGATTTCACGACCCTGACATCATTTCCGGCACGTTCAAAGCGGGATTATCTTCCCTGGATTAAGGATGTTATCCGGATCCAGCATCCGCTTCATTCTGGACATGAGTGCAAGTTCTGCGCTTGAGCGCGACAAAGAAAGATAGTCACGCTTCTGCAGCCCTATGCCATGTTCGGCCGAGATCGATCCTCCGCAGGCTGCAAGTGGCTCGTAGACCGTCAGTTCCACCCTATGACGCGTCTGTGCGTCGTGTTCCCCGACGCTGACGATCACATGCAGATTGCCATCGCCCATATGCCCGAAAACCAGCGTGCGGGCATTGGGCCATTGGGAGCGCAGTGCCGCGCGCACACCGGCAACATAATCTTCCATATGACGAATGGGCAGGCTGACATCAAAGGTGAATATCGGTGCCAACTGCATGACCTGGGCCACATCATCACGCAGAGCCCAGATTTTCTTACACTCATCCTGGGACTTGGCTATGGCCGCATCAATGATGTCACCATCCTCGAGCGCAGCTTCGAGGATCTGACGGAAGCGTTTGCCGTCTGTGCCGGCTTCGCCTCCCAGTGATTCGATCAGTACATAGTAAGGATACCCCTTTTGTACTGGCGCGCGGCCCTGCGCCGGAGGAGTTGTGACGAGGTTGTAGAAATCCTCCCACATCACTTCAAATGCCGACAACGTTCCTGCCAGCTCCTTTTCCACTCGGCGCAGCAGTTTTGGCAGGGCGGGAAAGTCGGATACGGCGACCATTGCGACATTCTGGCTGGAGGGAAGCGGACGAAGGCGCAGAACAGCGCGGGTGACAACGCCCAGTGTCCCCTCCGATCCGATGAAGAGCTGCTTCAAATCGTAGCCAGTGTTATTCTTGATGAGGTGGTTGAGCGAAGTGACTATCGTGCCATCTGCCAGCACGACTTCAAGGCCGAGCACCATATCGCGCATCATCCCGAAGCGGAGCACCCGGTTCCCGCCAGCATTGGTCGAGATATTGCCACCGATGGTGGCCGAGCCGCGTGCTCCAAGATCCAGTGGGAAGAACAGCCCTTCCTCCTCGACCCGTTCGCACAGAGCCTGCAGCGGACAGCCAGCCTCTACGGTAGCGGTCGCACCCATCCTGTCGACCTCAATGACCCGGTTCATACGCTCAAGGGAAAGGGCAATGGCCTTGTCCGCGAATGTGCCTTCAACCAGTCCTGTTTTCCCACCCCAGGGGACAACCGCCACCTTGGCCTGGTGACACAGGCGCAGGGCCTGCGATACCTCTTCCGTGGAGCCAGGACGCAATACGGCACGGGGTACGCCCATCGGGGTCCATCCCTGCGCCTTCTGTGCGGCATCGTCACCCTCAAGAACAGCGCCGTCAGAGAGTACGGACTTCAGCTCGGAAATCAGCTTTTCCATCATGACACCCCATTGCTCTGGCCCTAAAGGGCTTTGGCATCCTCTACCCTGTCATGACCGCGATCAATCGTGCCAGAGGATCTCGCATGACTGAATGGGACACAACATCCTCATCCTGGACGGATGCGACTTGCGCTTCTGCATGCCTCGCCGGATCGGCGTAACCGGATAGCTTGCGGGGGAAGCCTCACTCCTGAGGGCACGGCAAATGTCCCCTGTCGGGTGATGGACAGGCGCAGGATCAAGGGCTGCGGCCCGGGCCCATATGCCGCGATCAGGCAGGATCACAGCGGCGTCGTGAACCTGCGCCGCTGTTATCCTCCGTGTCATTTTGTCCAGGGCGCAAAAAGCTCCGGCTGCTTTGGGCCGCTGATGTTGATGGCCGCCCTGAGGCCACGCTCGACCCGGACGATGGCATGATCGACCAGCATGTATTTGCCGGGAACCCTGGGCGTAAACTCGACCATCGCGGCTCCGCCTGGAGGGATCAACACCGTTTGCACGCCCCTGAGCGGTGGACTCTCGAGACTGCCATCAACGTAGACCTTGTCAAAGATCAGGCCTACCGCATGGAGGGATGACGGTTTGTTGGGACCGGCATTGCCAAAGAAGATACGTATGCGCTCCCCGACCTTCCCGGTCAGAGGGTACTTGTGGGTCAGAGCGCCCACGGCGCCATTGAAAACAAAGTAATCCGGCGTCTCGGCCATCAGGTGCGCATAGGACAGATCCTGATGCCCCGAGCTGCCGTAGGGCTTGGAGGTATAGATCTCACCTTGCATGACGTAATATTCGCGGCTGACTTTGGAGAGCCCGCCTGCAGGCTCGACCAGAATCATTCCGTACATGCCATTGGCAATATGCGCGGCGATCATCGGGGTGGCGCAGTGGTAGACAAAAAGGCCCGGCGTCGTCGCTCTGAAGGTAAAACCCGTGCTCGCCCCGGGATTGGTCTGGGTTGCTGAGGCACCACCACCAGGTCCAAGGACAGCATGCATGTCAACGCTGTGCATCATGCTGCTTGCCGGATCATTCGTCAGGTGAACAGTGACCTCATCGCCCACCCGTACCCGCACAAACGGGCCGGGAACCTTTCCATTGAAGGTCCAGTAATCGTAGGTCGTGCCGTCGGCGAGGCGACCGGTGACCTCTTCGGTATAGAGGTTCACCTCAACGCGGCGAGCGGGACGCGTGCCAACCGAAGGCGGCAGATCAGATGGATCGCGCACGATGTCGACAAGGCTGCCTGCCTTTGGATGCGGCGTGGCGGTAGTACCCGATATCGGAGGTAGGTTATAGGCGGTTTTGGATGATGGCCGCGGAACTGCCGCGGTGGTCGCGCTGCATCCCGCCAAAAGCGCCAAAACGGCGCCCAGCCAAAATTCTCGGCTGAAAAGAATGTGTCTCATGACAGACCTCTTACGCTAGGGAAGTGGGTCGAAAGTGGTCCCCTTTTCCGATCGCGTAAGTCGGCCTTTGGACCAGGTCCGATATTGATCGAGGGCAAGCCGCGCCCGAGACGCCGCAGGGCATCCCGTCGCAGGGCAAAGAAGCGTGAGCAGGAGGCATGGCCGCTGACAGCGCGCAGCAGCCAAGCCCGGATCTTTAGAGCGCACCTGATCCGCAACAGCGCCTTTGTGCAGGAATCTGCATGACTTACGGCGTCTCCTTTGTTGTCACAGCACAGGCGTCTCTCGCTCTGTAACAGGCAGACAATCTTCAGTTGCGAAAGAAAGGTTCACGTTAGACGAGCAAGAGATCAGGAGTTAGGCACAGGCGTCGTGCACCAGCCGAGAAGCCTATTTGTATTGGAGCGTCTCCAGCGTAATACTGTCTACAGCATGAAGAATGAGGGAAAAGGACATGAGTGCGGGCTCGCCGCCCATGACGCCCGTTTCTGACGGCCCCGAACGCTGGCTTGTCCTGGTTTCGGTGGTGGAAAAACTCTCCGCCGCCCAAAGCCTTCGGGAAGTGATCCAGGTCGTCCGTGACACCGCCCGGGACCTGTCCGGTGCAGATGGTGTAACTTTTGTCCTCAGGGATGAAGACTTTTGTCACTATGTCGAGGAGGATGCGATTGGACCGCTGTGGAAGGGCAAACGCTTCCCACTGGGTGCCTGCATTTCCGGCTGGTGTATGCTGAACGGCAAAACCGCCGCCATTCCTGATATCTACGCCGATCCACGCATTCCCCACGACGCCTACCGCCCGACATTCGTGAAAAGCCTGGTGATGGCGCCAGTGCACGCCGGAAATTCGGTCGCCGCGATTGGCTCCTACTGGAGCGAATGCCGGCAATTCAGTGATGGCGAAATAGCCCTCCTCGAAGGACTGGCGCGCTCGACGGCCGCTGCGATCTCGGCCATCCAGGCCCGTGACACGCTACGTGCCAGCGAGGAACGACTTCGTCTGGCGCTGGCCGCTGGCCACCTGGGTGACTTTGAACTCGACCTGGCCACCAACACCCTGACTGCCTCGGAAACCTGCAAGGAAGCGTTTGGGCTGAACGCCCACGATCACTGCTCCTACATGGACCTCATTGCCATGGTTCATCCGGAGGACCGCCATCACGTCGAAAAGGCTTTCGAGGAGGCCTGGGAAGGCTCCGCCGATCTCAATATCGAGTTCCGCGTTACGCGGGCCGACCAGAGCACCGGCTGGGTTCATATGCGTGGCCGCCTGATCAGCGACAGCGACGCGGCGATTTCACGCCTTACCGGTGTTTCCTTCAACAGTACGGCCTGGTGGCTAACCCAGGAGCGTATCGATCGGCTGCAGTCCGAGCTTGCCCATGTTGGCCGGCTGAGCGAACTCAGCCAGATGAGCTCGAGCTTTGCACACGAACTGGTACAGCCGCTTGCAGCGGCGAGTAATTATCTCGGTGCCGCAAGACGCTTTCTGAGCCCCGACAACGCAGTGCCCGAAAAAGCCTATGACATGGTGACGAAGGCCGAGTCTCAGATTTCACGCACCAAACAGACGATCCAGCAGATTCGCGGCTTTGCCCGTAAAGCCGATCCCGTACGCAGCATCGAGGACCTTGTCCCGCTGATCGAGGAAACCGTCGAAATCGCACGTACGGGCTGGAAGTACCGGAATATGGACTTGACGCTCACCATCGAGAGCAACATGCCAGCGGTCGCGGTCGACAAGATCCAGATCCAGCAGGTGCTGCTCAACCTTATCCGTAATGGATTCGAGGCCATGGAAGAGGCGGAACGCCAGGAACTCATCGTGTCCGCCAGGCGGGTGGATGATGGACGCATGGTTGAACTCAGTGTCACGGATAGTGGTCCGGGCCTTGCCCCGGAAATCATGGCAAATCTCTTCAAGCCCTTCCACACCACAAAGGAGCACGGCATGGGGGTCGGGCTCTCCATTTGCCGGCACATCGTCGAAGGTCATGGTGGGAGAATCTGGGTGGATGGTGGAGGCAAGCGCGGTGCACGGTTCTCATTCACGGTGCCAACCGAGGTCGCAGAGCCAAGAACGCGCCAAGGCGA
>JAJZDZ010000082.1 GCA_021851325.1 Pseudomonadota bacterium
TCAACTGCTCAGGACCGCTGACCTTGAGCAGCGAAGTGGGGGTGTAAGCATTTCTCTGAACGACGGGGACCAGATGTCGACCATGGGCATCCGTATGCGCCTTGAGCCAGGCGGGGGTAAGGATATGGCCAGTGGCTCCCGCCTCCCGGCGCAGAAGGAGATGATCCGTACACTTGCCCATGTTGAAGGCCACGGGCACACGGATGGGCAGTACGGATGGCGTCGGCGCGAAGTCGGGATGATCGGTCCAGACCCCTGAGAGCACCGCTGCGTTCGCGTCCCACTGGGACATGGGCGGCAGTCCTAGGGTCACCTCGATGGTCTTGACGATGTTGACCTGAGAGTAGAGGTGGGTGTCCAAAGTCCCCTTTTTGACCCAGGGGCCCATGGCCAGCGCCAAGGTCCGATGCGCATTGATGTGATCCGCCCCCGACTGGGCATCGTCCTCGGTCAGAAAGACCACCATGTGCTTCCATTCCGGAGTGGTGGACAGATAATGGATGAACTTCGCCGTCGCATAGTCATTGTTGGCGACGAAATAATCAGGCGTGTAATAACAAGGAGCCAGTCCCGCGGTGTGGTCATCCGGCAACCAGATGTACACAAAATGCGGGAACTTCGCGCCCGGATGCTTCTTGAGCCAATCGATGGCCAGCTTGGCGCGGTCGGTGTCAAGAATCAAACGGTCCCATGATGGATAGCTCTTGGCAACGTGCGCCTTGAGCGCCGAGCGGATCACCCCATCTCTGGCACGCGTGGTGTCCTCTCCAAAATCCTCGAAACTTACTTGGTTTTGCAGGAGATTATTGAAGAGATAGAGTCGTTGCGGATAGCTGATCCATGGATTAGTGAAATCGCCCAATTTTTCGTAATAATGGTAGGGATTGTGGGCACCTGGCGCCTGGGGCTTCAAAGAAGCTGATCCGCCGGGCCCGGCATTCCAGAGCAGGCCCCGATTGGAGTAATACTCAGGCCACAGACGCTGAACAACATCAGAGTCGGATGCACCGTCCACCCATTGATGCCCTTGAGCAGTGACTTCCCCATCAGCCATGAAGTTGACGAAGAGCGCATAGTGATCGGCGAGGCTGTAGAGATTAGGCAGTTCTTTCTGGTTATAGAGATCAAAATGGGAGTCCGCCCACTTCCCGGCCGCTGAGTAATCTCCAAGATCCTCATCGAAGGACTTGTTCTCCCGCAGGATGAAGACCACATAGCGGATATGTTTTTTAAGAAAAGTGATGGTTCTGGCATCCTGCGTGTGCCGCGCCGTGCGCTGCGCCAGGGCGAATCCATCGTTGTGCAGGGATTCCTGGGTCCACTGAGCGAGATGCCTTGGGAGTTCAGACAGATCCACCTTTTGCAGAACCCCATGCATCATGTCGCCAATATACTGCCACTGCAGGTCGGGACCGGAGCCCAGGCCCTTGGCGCAGGTTACATAGAGGGCGCCATCGTTTACTGCCAGTGCTGTGGGATACCAGGCGGTGGGGATCAGTCCCAAGCGCTCGCCGGTATGCACGTCGTAAACGGCAACATCATTGTTCCCGGAATTGGCAACGAAGAGTTCGCCGTCGGCGACGGCGAGACCGTCGGGATAGCTGCCAGGCGGGGCGTTGTGGTAAGGACCATCATCGATGACACGCAAAGGCCGCATCGTCTGGGTGTCCACTTCCACGACCTTGTCTACATTGGCGTCGGCGACAAAGACGTCAGGGCTATCGGGCAAGGCGGTCATGGCGGTGGGGTGCACTCCGGCCGCAATCGTTGCGGGATCTTCGGCGGGTCCGGTGGCGATGTGACCAATGACGTGGAAGGTAGCGCGGTCCAGTACCGTGATGCCATTGCCGCCCCAGTCGCTCACGACGAGTCGCTGTCGCTGATCCGCGAGCGTTACCGCAAAGGGATAAGCGCCCACATTGACATAATCGGTCTCGCCCGTGGCAATATTGATGCGAGCCAGGCTATTGGACAGCATGCCCGTGACGTATAGATGATGATTCGACGGACCCACTACCACGGAGTCTGGATAAAAAAGATGCTTCTTTTGGTGATCGCCCTGATACTGGTAGGGATACTGATCCTTGGGAAAAGATTGCCACTGCAGCGTGTACTGATGGAGTATCTGCACCTTGCCATGCACGTCGCGCAGGGCGACGACGTTGTCGGAATCGCCGCCTGTGGCATAAAAGATGCCGTCAGTTCCTGCTGTGAGACCTTGAAATAAGTCACTGTGCGAGAGCAGAGCCGTCGGAATCGGGTTCGGATTGCTCTCGACTGCCAACGTGGCTTTGGCCTGCCTGATTTTCAAAGCAGCATTTTCCTTTGGTACATACACAACCCCCGCCGCTCCAGCATGCTCGGGATTCAAGGCGATGCCATTACCACCTGAAGTAGCCAAAGCCATCGGCCTGGTGGGCGCCACCTTGGCGAAGGCAGCAAGGCGATCTAATCGTTCTAGACTGTTACGACTGTAAAACGTGATCGTTTGGAAGGGGGTCGCGCCATTGGCCAGAACAGCTATGAAGCCACCTTCTGCAGCCACCATGGTGGGGAAATTGGGGGTACCGTTAATTATACCGGCCGGCGTCACTATGCGGCCCGTGGGCAATGTGGCCGTGTAATTTGCTATATTTTGTGCATCAAGTTGAACCGAATTCAAAACATGTCGATTCATGGGCGTGGCCAGAGCCGAAGGTAAGTAGCATAACGATACTGCAGCTATGGCACTGGTAACTGCCTTTCTAATCATATTATTCATTAATCTGACTCCTAAAAACGCAGATTGGCCGAAACGAATACCTGAAACTCGCTACAACGCATCCGTCGCAGCAACGAAAACTGCATGTCCATCCGAGCACGCACTGGCGCGGCTTCTTGCCGCTGGTCGCTGAGGTTCGAGGCTGATCGGGTCGTCCCGTGGGGACTTCCATTGATCGTGCGGTGAGTAGCCATCTTTGCGTGGATCGCGACCTGCGACGTGTATCGACTCCAACATTGGGCGGAACATCGCCCAGAGCACGATCGTGTTCAGCGCCAGCAGTGGATCGCCCAGCGCCTGCAGCTTGCGCGGCCGAATTTCCTGATTGGACAATCCCAGCGGACGAGCAGTCATCCGGCAAACTCCAAGCGGGTCACCGCACTTCGACACCGGCAACAAGCGGAGGTTTCGCAAACCGCTTCGTGCAGCGACGCGACAGGAACCCCTGTGTCTTCTCGCGAACGCGCAAACCCCGCCTCTTTCCGGAACAAGACGCGCATCAGGGCATTCCTGGATTGCGCTTTTCGACCTGCTCAGATTCGATGCCATGGGATTGGCTCAACTCGCTTTGATTTTGAATGCCAATCCGTTGTCCGCCTGACTATTGGACCTTCGCATCTACAGGTACCCATGGCTTGCAGCAGGTTTTGCATGAACCGGCCAGACGGACATTGGGGGTTACTTGAATGCTGACGCCTTTCACCGTCGTCAACGCCAGGTCGTAAGCCCGCGCAAACTCACCGAAGCGCGCGCCTGTATCTGCTGGTAGCGCCGTATCGAGATAACCTGCCGTTTTATTTTCTATTTTGTAAAGTGCGCTGACTGCGATCTTGCTTCAATCTCCGGATCGCGCCCACTCGGGCGAATGACTTGGTCTTCGCCCACCGTGAACCACTGGACCGCTGCCATCGATCCTGTTCTTAGTCGTGCTCTGAAGGCGCACGATGCATCCATCGCGGAGCATTGCGATCGCGTCGCGTCGCTGGCCGTCCTGCTCGGGAAGGCTGTCGGTCTTCCGCAGCACGATCTCGCGGTGCTCACTCTGTCCGCGCACCTGCACGATATCGGAAAGATGGAGATCCCCGATGCCATCCTGCGCAAAGCGGGGCCGCTGGATGCCACGGAGCGGGCTGTCATGCAGACCCACAGCGTCCGCGGTGAGGAGATCATTTTGGCGCACTGCGATCTTTCCTTTCGCAAGGAAATTGCAACCGTAGTTCGGCATCATCACGAGCACTGGAATGGAGGTGGTTATCCCGATGGCCTGCGAACCGGGGCGATCCCTTTGCTCAGTCGAATCTTGTCAGTGATCGACAGCTACGACGCGATGACTTCCCCGCGTCCCTACCATCGGATCAGAACGCATGCGGCAGTTCTTTCCACGCTCGATGCCGAGCGTGGCGTCAAACACGACCCCTCCATCCTGGATGCTTTCCTGGCGTGCAGATTCAAGTAGGGGTTGCGCTGTACGCGCTCAGCGCGGTCGCCTGGCGGGTTTGCCCAGCTTCACCGACACTAGCACCACGAGCAGCACCAGCAGCAGCGGCAGCAGCATGCCGAGGCCCAACACCAGTACCTCGGGGCTACGCACGCTGGCGGCGGCCACCGGATAAGCCACCGTCGCCAGCAGCAGCAGGGCCTGCGGCAGCAAGCGGCGGCGCCAGTACCACGCCATGCCCAGCAACAGCAGCATGCCGGCGAGGAACAGCGGGCCGTGCCACCACGGCATCCAGCCGATCATGCCGATGCCGAGAAAAAAACCGGCCCAGGCCGAGATCACCACGCCGGAGAACAAGCCAATCGCCATATGCGCGGCGGGTGCGGACGCAGGCTGGATGCTCACACTTTTTGCCTGCCGCCCATGTAAGAGCGCAGCACCTCGGGCACGGTGATGCTGCCATCGCCGTTCTGGTAGTTCTCCATCACCGCGACCAGCGCGCGACCCACGGCCACGCCGGAACCGTTGAGCGTGTGCACCAGTTCGGGCTTGCCGGTGTCCGGATTGCGCCAGCGCGCCTGCATGCGCCGCGCCTGGAAATCGGTGCAGTTGGAGCACGAGCTGATTTCGCGGTAGGTGTTCTGCGAGGGCAGCCAGACTTCCAGGTCGTAGGTCTTGGCGGCGGCAAAGCCCATGTCGCCGGTGCACAACAGCATGCGGCGGTACGGCAGGCCCAGCTTTTCCAGCACGACCTCGGCGCAGCGCGTCATGCGCTCGTGCTCCTCAGCGCTGTCATCGGGACGCACGATGCTGACCAGTTCGACCTTCTCGAACTGGTGCTGGCGGATCATGCCGCGCAGGTCGCGGCCGCCGCTGCCGGCTTCCGCGCG
>JAJZDZ010000083.1 GCA_021851325.1 Pseudomonadota bacterium
AACTCACCAAGACGCTCGGTGAGTCCGAGGACAAACAGCACGGTCGCGTAGATGCCCATTGATACCGATGCATCACCCTTCTCGACCTTCGCCAGCGTCGGCCGTGTGATGAAGGCACGCTCTGCCATCATCTCCGCCGTGATCTGGCGGCGAATGCGCGCGTGCTTGATGTCGGTGCCCAGGCGCGTCAGCGCGCGCTTGACGGGAAGCGGTAGGGGAGGTGTGGTCCGCATGGAAGTTAAAGTATGTTTTATTTTACACTAATTGGTATAGTGTGAAAGATAAAATACTTTATTTGCAGAATCAACCAAAAGAATTGGCCGGTTTTCTGACGCAAGGCCGCGTTCATGTTTAGCCAGGAATGAGCAAGTCTGACGCCACGGCAACCCAAGAGTGTCCGGGCCTTGCCCCGTCTTCGGTGGCATTGGGCCCAAGAGGGATGGCGTCCCAGCCAGGGCAAGGGGGCCGGGTTAACGGCGATTAGGCGGCGTTGAGGATGTGGAGAAGGGCCTGGGGTTTCAGGGTTGCGATAAACCGTCTTTTTTCAAGTTGCCTTTGATGTTGGCGGCGCGGACGCCACGATGCCGGGTTTAGGGATGCGACCTTGGCCGATCTTGGTCTTTTACCGATCCGCCTTGACCTGGAAACTGACCGTCAGGCCTGGGGGAGGACCGCGCAATTGGCATCGCGCCACCGTCTCACGCTCTATGACGCGGCGTATCTTGAATTGGCGCAGCGACGCGGACTGCCATTGGCGACGCTTGACCGCGAATTGCGTACAGCGGCGCTGACGGAAGGCATGTCTCTTCTGGGAGCATGATCCGGCAGTCGACGCTGTCGCAATCGCGCGATCTCAAGAAATCATATGACCGGGCCGCATGGAGACCAACTGGCGTCAAAGCAATCGCCGTGTGCTGCGGCTTGATTCAGAAGCTGCTGCCACCTACGCACCCCTCGTTGCCGTTTGCCGCCATCACTCGGTCGCGCGGCGGCCGTTAAATCAATTGAGATATCCTCGAATTCGTTCGCCTTCTTGCAGGCCCATATACCGCGCGCCTTTGCGCAAGACAGAAAACCTGAACGCGCTCCGGGATCGCTGTGATCTGGGCGTCCTTGGAGCGGATAACAAATTTTCCTCTCGCAATGCTTCGAAGAGACGCCAGGTGGCGTCGCTGCCGCTGTGCCAGTCCAGCACATCAACCTGGTAGGCATAAGCCGTCAACCCCGTTCAAAAAAATCCAGAGTGACCGTCTCTTTATAATGTAGCCGATACACCGGCACGCTGAAACGGTAACAAGATATCCGGGGCCGGATATTGAGAGGAGAACGCATATGTCGAAGTTCACCTGGAACATCACGGGCGCAGCCTGTGCGCTTGTTTTGATCTTTGCACCTGTTGCAGTGCTGGCGCAAAGTGCGGCGCAGCAGGGCGAGCAGCAAGGTCAGTCTGATATGGAGGATTATACGCAGACTCAAACCCAGCAGACCACGCACAGCTCAGGATCACAGTCTGGTTCGGCCAGCTCCAGCGGCAGTAGCAGCCAGTCTTCCGGCGACAACTCGGTACAGCAGCAATACGATGCCGCAACAAAGCTGGGCAACGCTCTTGGCTCCCAGGCCAAGGCGATGAACAGCGCCAAATCACAGTCCTGTACGGGACCTGGTTGCTGATCCGGACGAGGGGCAACTGTAAGGCCCGGGCGTGATGCGAACTGCGCCGGTGCTGCATGTGCAAAGCTCGCGCACTCCCGCCTGCGCCCGGTATCAAGGGGACCCACATGCGCGGAACACTTGTCGGCCTGGGATTTGCTTCGCTTCTTTTAACCGCCTGTGCGGGGCCTTACGGGGGTGCCTATTATCATGGCGGTTATGACGGAGCGACCGGGTACGGTCGCTCCTATTATTCAGATGACGGCTATCGTGATAACCGCCATGATTGGTCGCGGTACCATCGCCGACATCATCACCGCGATCACCATGATCATTACCATCGCGACCATGATGACAGCCAGCATCACCACCATCATCATGACGGCGGAAGCTGGCGCGGGCATTGATCCGGCAAAGGGACAGGTGTCCCGCGCCCGTCCAGGACCTGCAGGGGATCTTCGACGGCAGGCACATCAGGCCCATTTCTGACCTCGGTCCACAGGTGCAGCGTCCTTGAGGCCGCCATACTGCGCAGGCTCAAGAGCTGCACACGCAAAGTGGGTGTCACGGGACGGTGAGCCGCGGACGAAAGACCACAACCTCAATATCCTGCGGATTACGGGCCGCGCGCCCTTCGATCGCAGTACAGGAGTACAACGTCCGTTCCCGGCGACTGTGGCCTCGTGTGCTGCTAGCGCTACTTTGGCAGAGGCAGGATATGGCTGCCCATGGTCCCGATCACGTCGGGCTGGCGCGTCATGCAGGGTCCGGGAAACATGCCCGGGGCAGGGGGCGCAGTTCCACGCAAGACATCGCGCGAATGTTCCTGCCACCAGGCGCGGGCATCGCTGTTGCCGGCGCGCGCCGCACGGCTATACCAGAGATGGGCCGTATGACGGTTCTCTGTGACGCCGTTTCCGGTACAGTACATGTTGCCGAGGTCGACCATTGCCTCGGAATTCCCGGCAGCGGCGGCGCGCCCAAGCCATTTCCGTGCCCGGGTATAATCCTGATGGACACCGTACCAGCCGGCCAGATAGCTGAAGCCCAGGCGCTCCATTCCGGCTGGATTGGCGCGCTCAGCGGCGGCGCGATAAAGCACCGTTGCCAGCGGCTCGGTGTGGGTGTTGCCGAACTCATCAAACGCATAGCCATCACCAAGCGCCACAAGTGCGTTGGTGTCGCCAAGTGTGGCCGCCTTACGCAAATGTTGTAAGGCCACGGGCCAGTCGCCGCGATGAAAGGCCTGCATCCCCACCTGGTATTCTTTGCGGGCAAGGGCTGCTTCTACTGGCGCCGTTAGTGGGCGGGCATGCGCTGCTGCGGGCCCCGGTGCGGACAGCATACTGCTCAGAAGCAGTGCTGCAGCGCAGGCGCGCCCGCGCGATAAAGGCCTCGCCTCGTTGGCAGACATGTCAGTCTCCTCGCTTCGTGCGTGGTGGGGGGATGGGCATCGCGCAGTCATGACCATTGGGCACTCAAGGTGCGGGCGCTGTTGAAGAACGCACTCCCATGATAGTCGCACGGCGGCTTTTGCTTCTGTCCCGTGACAGCCAGCGGCTCCTTGCTGCAATGATGGTCCTTGTGATGTGCCGACTGCGGCGGAACCGGCGGATTGAGGGGTAGGAAACAGTCACCACGCGCAGAGGAGCAGGGAGGAAGAGGTGGGATAGGCTCCACGATGCAGCCGATCTCAACGACATGGGCGCCGTGCGCCGGATAAGATGTAGGCGTCCCAGTGCTTGTCTTACCGACCGGGTGAGATGGGTCCGGTAGTGCCGGAGGCGCATAGATATTCGGAGGAGGTGCATCCAGATCCGGGACTGATGGATAGATGCAGCCGGCGGCAGCCGGCGTCGCGCATAACCCAATGCCCACGAGGAGCAGGGCGTAGGTCGCTGTCCGCAGCTTTCCGTATCCACGGGAAGAACCAGGGATTTTTCCGGATCTCGTCATCATCTCCTCCTGAGCCAGGATGATGTCTCTGAACCCTTAGACGGCAGCGCCCCGATTTTTGCCGTGAGCGATATGCCCGGTCCGGGTTGGCTGCGATGGACGGCAGGCGCGAACCCGGCTGGCGCTGAAGTTTAGCTTGCTGCTTGAGGACAGAAGATCGTTGCCGACGGCGCCGCCACGCCTCTACCGCGCAAAAATCTGGCAGCTGGCCGTCATAGTTTGCAGATACGCGCAAAGCCCTGGCATGGCAGCGTGGCAAGAGGTTCAAGAAGAGAGAAACGCTATGATGCAACCCACACGCTCCACGTCCCGTAGTTGGCTTGGTCCGATCCTCGTGTGCGCTCTGTTGGCGGGTGGGACATGGGCCGCCACCACACCGGCCTTTGCGCAGGAATATGGTGGGCCCGTGGATCCCGTGCCAGATTTCGGTCCGAACGGCCGTGGACCTGACGTTGATCCTATTCCGCTGCCTCCTCTGCCATCACTCCTTCCCCACGAGCTTCCACGTTCTGTGGTTGCAGTTCCCGCCGTTCCATGTACGCGCGAGCCCTGTGCGGCGAGTCCCTCGCGGCCCGTTATGGCGGTGCCGCGTGCTGCGGTGGCCTGCTCCACAGATGGTCATGCCGCAGTGCAGCGCTGTGACCGCCTGCCAAGGTCGCCACGCTCCTGACGTACTTTGCCCTGACGTGCTTTGGTCTGACAGGGGGGAGGCGGGCTCAGGCGAGATTTTGCCGCTTCTACAGGTCCTTCCTTTAGATCGCCGAGGCTCTCCAATAAACGCGCTTCAATCCGTTTCGTCCTGCGAGTACCTTATCGAGGTGCCGAAGCCTGTGGGGGGAACGGGGGCAGGGCTTGTCTGGGGGTAGGGATCTTGCATCAAGCCTGAACGCGGCGCTTGCGGGAGATCGCAGTGCGCAGGCCGAGTTCCTGCGCCGGATCTCCGGGATTGTCTGGACATCATGCACCATTCTCGCCGGTGAAGGGGAGACGGCGCGCGCCGCGTTTGGGGATGTGGTCTCCACCATCACTGCGGACGGCTTTGCCCGGCTGCGCGGCTATTCCGGTCGCGGCCGCGTGGAAACCTACATTGCTGTTGTCGTGCGCGATATTCTTGCGGTGCGCGTGCTCCGCTTGCTTCAGGACGACAGGGAGCGTGGCTGGAGGGCTTTCGAGCAGTTTTTTTCCGCCGATCTGCGCCGCCTGGTGCGCCGGCGCCTGAGCGGGCCTGCCTATGAAGATCTGCAGCAGGATGCCTATCAGGAGCTGTGCGCGGCATTTGTCGCCGACGGGTATCGCAGATTGCGGAGCTATTCAGGCAATGGCAGCTTTACCGGGTTCGTGCTGCGTACGGCAGATCATCTTCTGATCGACTTTCTGCGCATGGTGACACCACGCCGGCGCCTACCTGCCGCGGTAGCAAGGCTGGG
>JAJZDZ010000084.1 GCA_021851325.1 Pseudomonadota bacterium
CAGGCCGCCAATTATCCCTTCTGCACCATCGAGCCCAATGTCGGCGATGTGGCGGTGCCAGATGCGCGGCTTGAGGCACTGGCCCAGATCGCGCAGTCCAAGGAGATCATTCCCACCCGCATCACCTTCGTCGATATCGCGGGCCTGGTGCGCGGCGCCTCCAAAGGCGAAGGCCTTGGCAATCAGTTTCTCGCCAATATCCGCGAGGTCGATGCCATCGTTCATGTCCTGCGCTGCTTCGAGGACAGCGATATCACCCATGTCGAAGGCCGGATCGACCCCATCGGCGATGCCGAGACGGTGGAGACCGAACTCATGCTCTGCGATCTCGACAGTCTTGAGCGGCGCATCGTACCCCTCGAGAAAAAGGCCAAGGCCGGTGACAAGCTCGCCCAGGAGCAGTTTGTCCTGATGACCAAGGCTGTCACGCTCCTGCGCGCCGGCAAGCCGGCTCGCCTTGCTGATCTGTCCGCGGAAGAACGCGAGCCCTATCGCCAGCTCGGTCTTCTCACCCAGAAGCCGGTGCTCTACGTCTGCAATGTCGAAGAGAGTGCCGCAGCGGCCGGCAATGCCTTTTCCGCCCGCGTCGCGGCCAAGGCCACCGCCGAGGGCGCGGCCAGCATCGTCATCTCGGCCCGCATTGAAGAGGAAGTGGCGCAGCTGCCCCCTGCCGAACGCGCCGAATTTCTTGCCAGTCTGGGTCTTGAGGAACCGGGCCTCAACCGCCTCATTCGCGCCGGCTATGGCCTTCTGGGCCTCATCACCTTCTTCACCGCCGGTCCCAAGGAAACCCGGGCCTGGACCGTGGCCAAGGGCGCCCGCGCACCCCAGGCCGCCGGTGTCATCCACACGGATTTCGAGCACGGCTTCATCCGCGCCGAAACCATCGCTTATGCTGACTATGTCGCCCACAAGGGCGAAGCCGGAGCCCGCGATGCCGGCAAATTCCGGCTCGAAGGCAAGGACTATGTGGTCGCCGATGGCGATGTGATGCATTTCCGCTTCAACGCATAGGGCATGGCACGCCACTATCCCTGAGGCGACACGCCCTGGAAGGAGTGAGCATGCCCCGCTTGAAAGAGGTTCCGCGCAGCAAGGTCAGCGATAAGACTATCCTGCGCTATTACGATCTGCTCTTTGGCCCCAACAGAGATCCGGTCAGCGCGCCGGGCACGGCAACGGGCACACCCGGAAACTGGTGGACGGTCTTTGCCCTGGTGCCCGACATCTTCGATCATGCCGTGCGCGGCTTTGGCCTTTACCGCAATCCCGAGAGGAAGCTTGATCCGGTCCTGCGTGAACTGGCACAGACCCGCGCCGGATGGGCCGTGGGCAGCCAGTTCGTCTTTTCCCAGCATTGCAAATCGCTGCGCGGACTTGGCGTCGCGGACGAGAAGATCGCCGCTGTGCCGCACTGGCAGACCGCCGCCTGCTTTGACGAGAAGGAACGGGCGGTGCTCGCCTATACGGATTATCTCGCCATGGCGCGCGGCCGTGTCCCCGACGGCGCCTTTGCCGCGCTCAAGCGCCTTCTCAGTGATGAGGAAATCCTCGAATTGACCTACATCACCGCGCTTTACGACATGCATGCGGTGATGAGCCGGGCCCTGCGGCTCGAATATGACGACCGCGACGATCCGATTGCCGAAATCGGTGCACCCGAAGGCTTCAGCGCCCGCGATTTCCTCGATACCGGACAAAAGCGCAAATCTGATTGAGCGCTGTCTGCCGCCTCAGCGTTCCGCAGGAGCCTCCCGCGGCGTCACAAGCCTGCGCGTGGCGATACATGTCCACGCGTCGGCAGCTTCGGGCACAGGCGCGCCCCACCTTTAGCGCATGCGGCTTAACCCCTGCGTGTCGGTTCCTGCCACAGGCAGGCGCCAGCCTCAGACTGGGAATGTCCTGCTGCGACGCTACACCCGGCAAGCATATTTGCGTGCGCCCGGCGCATCGCGGAAAGTTGCGTTGGGTGGAGCTTTTCCGGCATCGACGCACTTCGCTGCCGCTTTCGTCGCGCTGTTCCCTAGCGTCAATAGGCAAAAAATCTTGACCTTTAAAAATGCTGCGGATTAGATCGATGCGCAATGAAATTGCTTATCCCTCCCACATAAAGGCGAATGACATGTCCGAAGCATGGATCATCGATGCGTGCCGAACCCCGCGTGGCATCGGCAAGGTTGGCAAGGGCGCGCTGACAGAACTTCATCCCCAGCGTCTGGCGTCGACTGTTCTGAAGGCGATTGCCGAGCGCAATCATCTCAACACGGCGGAAGTCGACGACGTGATCTGGGGAACGTCCTCACAACGCGGCAAGCAGAGCTGCGATCTGGGTCGCATGGCCGCGCTCGATGCCGGCTACGACATCAAGGCCAGCGGTGTCACCCTCGACCGCTTCTGTGGTTCGGGCATCACCACCGTCAATATGGCTGCGGCACAGATCATGGCCGGCATGGAAGATCTCGTGGTTGCCGGCGGCACCGAAATGATGAGCTACACCTCCTCCAGTGCCGACCCCAAGACCCCACCCATGATGGATGTCGGCAACCTGCATCTGCGCGCATTGCATCCGCAGTCCCATCAGGGTGTCTGCGCCGATGCCATCGCCACACTCGAAGGGATTTCGCGGCGGGCGACCGAAGAACTTTCAGTTGAAAGCCAGCGTCGCGCCGAGATCGCCATCCGCGAGAACCGCTTCGCCAAGAGCCTGGTGCCGGTCTATCACGAAGATGGCACGCTCGCCCTCGACCACGAGGAATATCCCCGTCCCCAGACCACCCTTGAGGGTCTGGCCGCGCTCAAGCCGGCCTTCACGGTGATGGCCGAGGTGCCTCTGGATGAGAAGGGCACCACCTATGGCGGCCTGATCCGTCAGGTCTATCCCGATCTCAAGATCGAGCACATGCACCATGCCGGCAATTCCTCGGGCGTGGTCGACGGCGCCGCGGCCGTGCTGCTCGCCTCTCCCTCCTATGCCAAGAAGCACGGCCTCAAACCGCGCGCCCGCGTCGTGGCCATGGCCAATACCGGTGACAGCCCCACATTGATGCTGAACGCCCCCGTCCCGGCTGCCCGCAAGGTCCTCGAAAAGGCCGGGCTCACGCTCGACGACATCGATCTCTTCGAGATCAACGAGGCCTTTGCCGTCGTCGCCGAAAAATTCATGCGCGATCTCGATCTCGACCGCGAAAAGGTCAACGTCAATGGCGGCGCCATCGCCCTTGGTCATCCGATCGGTGCCACCGGCTCAATCCTGATCGGCACCATCCTCGACGAACTGGAGCGGCGCGACCTCAAGCGCGGCCTGGTGACGATGTGCGCCGCCGGCGGCATGGCCCCGGCGATCATCATCGAACGGATCTGAGCTTTCCCCTCTCCCGATCGCTCCCATGGGCGCGATCGGCCCGAGCAGCCCGTGGCAGCAGCGTTCCTGCCACGGGTAAGGCTTGGCAAGCATCCCTGTCATGTCCGGCGGGGACGCCAGCGTGTCGGGAGCGCTTCGCCCTCTTTCACTTCTCCACCCGGGGCCGTTAAAATGGCGTCAAGTCCCAGCGCGGAGCCACACCTCGTCCATGCTTCATCTTTATCACTGTGCCAATGCCCGCTCCTTCCGCGTGCTCTGGCTCCTGGAAGAACTTGGCCTCTCCTATGCGCTGCATGTAATGCAGTTTCCGCCGCGCCAGCACGCGCCGGAGTATCTTGCCCTCAATCCCGAAGGCACCGTCCCCTATCTCGTCGATGGCGACACCACCCTCAGTGAATCCATTGCCATCCTCCAATATCTCGACCGCGTTCATGGCACCGGTCGCTTTTCTTTCGCGCCCGGCGACCAGGATTATGCCCCCAGGCTCAACTGGCTCCTCTTTGGTGAAGCCAGCCTGATGCCGCCCTTAGCCACCATCCTGCGCTACCGGTTTTTCGCGCCGGAGGAGGGGCGGAACGAAGCTGTAGCCGCAGCCCATGAAGCCCTCCTCCGCGACCGTCTGCATGCCCTCGAAAGCCTTCTCGCCGGGCGAGACTTTCTCTGCCAGAGGGGCTTTTCCACCGCCGATATCAGTGTTGGCTATGTGCTTCTCCTCGCCCACGCTATCGGTCTTGGCACATTTTTGGGCGAGGCCACGGAGCGCTACTGGCAACGCCTTAAGAGCCGGCCGGCCTTTCGCGCCGCGCATATCCGTCAGGCGCCACGCTGAACCCTATTTCCCATCCGCAACAAACCTCTGGTAGCTCGTCATGTCGATCACACGCCTGTTCGAACCCCTCTCCCTCGCCCATGGGCCGGCTCTCAAGAGCCGCTTCATGCTCGCGCCCCTCACCAACCAGCAAAGCCATGCTGATGGCCGGCTGTCAGAGGAGGAATTCCACTGGCTGACGCTGCGCGCCAAAGGCGGCTTCGCTCTCACCATGACCTGCGCCGCCCATGTGCAGAAGGATGGACAGGGCTTTGCCGGGCAGCTCGGCATCTTTTCCGACCTGCACCTCGAAGGCCTTTCCCGCCTCGCCCAGGCGATTGCCTCCCACGGTTCGCTGTCCGCAGTGCAGCTGCATCATGCCGGGAACCGTTCGCCCCACGAGCTCGTACCCACCCCGCTCTGTCCGTCCGATGATCCCGAGAAGGGCGCCCGCGCCCTCACCACAGCGGAAGTCGAAGGCGTGCGCGAGGATTTCATCACCGCCGCGCTGCGCGCGCAGACGGCAGGCTTTAACGGTGTCGAACTCCATGGCGCCCATGGCTATCTTCTTGCCCAGTTCCTCTCGGCGCGAACCAACCGGCGCACCGACCGCTATGGTGGCAGCCTCGAAAACCGCGCCCGCCTCATCTTCGAGATCATCGATGGCGTTCGCGCAAGATGCCGCCCCGATTTCCAGCTCGGACTGCGCATATCGCCCGAACGCTTCGGTCTCAAACTCG
>JAJZDZ010000029.1:0-21171 GCA_021851325.1 Pseudomonadota bacterium
CGTCATCCGGTCCCAGTGACGGAGGATCTGCTGCGCGTGCAGCATGTCCGCATCGCCATGGGCTGGCATTGCGATCAGCTTTTCGACATCGGCCATGAACTCGGAGTGTCGGCTGTAGGCAAGATCATATTTGAACCGCCGGAAGGCTGCCGCCGTAATCGAGCTGTCGCCGCCAAAGTTCTTCAGCGCACGCCAGGCGCGGTTTGTCATGTTGGTCTGGATGCCCATCCATTTGGGAAAGTCGGCGGGCTTGAGATCGTCCTGCGGCGCGGTGGCGACAAAGGGCGTGTTATTCGAATTGAAGACAAAGCCTGACTTGGGGTTCCAGATCTGCGGCACCTTTGAAAAGGGCAGATAATGATGCCAGATCAGATCACTGCGCGTACCGTCGATATACCCCTGCCAGTTGATCCCAGGCTTGCGTACCGGAAACTCGCCATTATAGACGAAGCCGATATTCCCTTTCGCATCCGCATAGATGTAGTTGATGCTGGGCAGCGCCCCCATCGCCAGCGCCGCCCGCCACTGATCGAGATTCCGCGACTTGTCGAGGCGGTAATATTCCAGCGCCTGACGCACTTCGCCCATGCCGGCATAACGGATCGCAAAGGTACCATGATCGGTCTTCAGAACCGGGCCCTGGGCGGCGAAGTAGACGGGCCGATAGGCCGTCCACACAATCGGGCCCCAGAGCTTCACCCGGATGGCGGCTTCCTCAACCTTCAGGTTGTGCCAGCGGCCATCGAGCCAATACTGGTTCGCATTCTTCGGATTGATCTTCAGGCGGTAGATATCAACCAGATCAGGATCATTGACCGTATTGGCCCAGCCCAAATGGGCGTTGAAGCCATGCAGCACGAAGGGGGAGCCCGGAAAGAGTCCGCCCGCCATATGCCAGCCCTGCTGGCTCTGCACCACCACCTCATACCAGGCTACCGGTCCGGTATAGGGCTGGTGCGAATTGATCAGCAGGCGCGTTGCCCCGTCGGCCGAGCGCACCGGTGCGACGGCCACACCGTTGGATCCGATCTCGGGTAGCGGCTTGCCGCCGGTTTTCTGCATCAGGCGACGCAGTGTCGTCTGGAAACCGTAGAAAAGCGGTGTCTTGAACATGAAGCCGGCAGCTACGTCTTCTCCGGTCACCGGCTGAAAGTCACGCTTCACTTCGGCAGGATGGAGCGCCGCATAATAGTTCACGCCATCGGCATAGGCCTGCAGGATCGCGCGGAAGCTCGCGGGCAGTTCCTTTTTGTAGCGCGCCCTTATGGTTGGCCACACCCGCATCAGGTGGACGAGATAGTCACCCGGCGCCGCCTTGAGGCCCTCGCTTTCCGCCAACCGCCCGCGGACGGCCATCACCACCTCCTGAATGGTCTTGAAGTCGTCCTCGCTGTGGGCATAGCCGACGCCGAAAGCGACATCGGCGTCGGTCTTCCCCTCAACATGGGGGATGCCGTAGGTGTCCCGAATGATGGTGACGTGATAGCGCGCAGCTCTGGCGATGGCGCCGCTGAGGTCGGAATGCCGTAACCAGACAAGGCGTCCGGTCAGGCACAGAAAGGCGAAGACGATAAACCCTGCTGCTGCCACACCGGCAGCAGTGATCCTTGCGATACGCATGGCCCCCTCTTTCCCGACATCCCCTGGTGAACCGGGATCAGACCCATGGTAACAGCATTCCCTGAAGCGATGAATACGCGCGATGGTGGGGCCTGCTCAGACGCCCCGAGCTTGCGCCACCATGCAGCCGTCACTGCGGCTGATGGCTTGCTCCGCGATCATGGAGCCTGGAACGGCGCCGTCAGTGCTGTCCGGCTGGCACCGCAGCTCCCGTTGATCCGACGAGGAAGTCAAAATCGGCGCCTTCATGGGCCTGGTTGACGTGCTCACGGTAGAGTTTCGCGAACCCGCGCGCCTCACTCGGCAACGGATGGCTGCTTTCCCATCGCGCGCGCCGGCGGGCCAGCTCGTCATCGGAGACGAGCAGATTTAGGCTTCTGGCCGGCACATCGAGGGCGATCAAATCCCCTTCCTCCACCAGAGCGAGGGTTCCTCCGATCGCAGCCTCCGGCGAGATGTGAAGAACCACGGCGCCAAAGGCGGTGCCACTCATCCGGCTGTCAGAAATCCGGACAATGTCTTTTACGCCCTGCTGCAAGAGCTTGCGCGGAATGGGCATGTTTCCAAGCTCCGGCATGCCCGGAAAGCCTCGCGGTCCGCATCCCTTGAGCACCATCACCGAACTGGCATCGATTGGAAGGTCGGGATCGGCAAGGCGCCTTTGCAGATCGGCCTGATTTTCGAACACGACTGCCTTGCCGGTATGCCTGAGCAGCTGCGGGCTCGCAGCCGATGGCTTGATCACGGCGCCATCGGGGCAGAGATTTCCTCTGAGTACGGCGATCCCGGAATTGCGCTTGAGCGGCTCCGCCACGGTACGGATGACGTCCGAATTCCACCGTCTGGCGTCCTTGCTGAGTTCCCAGATTGTCTTTCCGGTCACGGTGATCGCGTCACCGTGAAGCAGACCGTTCTCGCACAGATCCCGCAAGATGGGTGGCAGTCCTCCGGCTTCATGGAAGTCCTGCATATGATAGGTGCCGGAAGGCTGGACATTGGCAAGGGTAGGAACGTTGCTGCCAAGTTTATCCCAATCATCGAGGGTGAGATCAACGCCCACGCGGCGGGCGAGCGCCGTCAGATGTATCACCGCGTTGGTTGAGCCCCCGACCGCAGCATTGACACGGATTGCGTTTTCGAAGGCGGCCCGGGTGAGAATTTTGTGCAGCACCATGTCCTCCTTGACCATCTCGACGATACGACGGCCAGACAGGCGCCCAAGGAGGTTGCGCCGCGCATCCACTGCGGGAATGGCACCGTTGTGCGGCAGGCTGACGCCAAGGGCTTCCGTCATGAAGGCCATGGTTGAGGCGGTTCCCATGATGTTGCAGACGCCATGGGAGCGATTGAGCCCGGACTCTATTTCGGTCACATCCGCATCGCTGAGTTCCCCCACGCGATAGCGATCCCCCATCGTCCACACATCGGATATGCCAAGATCCTGCCCGCGCCAGGTACCGTTCAGCATCGGGCCGCCCGATACGCCAATCGTGGGAAGATCGACGCTCGCCGCACCCATCAGCAAAGCTGGTGTGGTCTTGTCGCAGCCCATCAGCAGGACCACCCCGTCAATGGGATTCGCGCGCAAGGTTTCCTCGACATCCATGCTCGCCAGATTGCGCAGAAACATCGCGGTCGGACGGGTCAGGGTCTCTCCTGGAGAAATGACAGGAAACTCCATCGGCACGCCACCAGCTTCAAGAATGCCCTCCCGGACATGCTGGGCGAGATCCCGGAAATGTGAGTTGCACGGGGTCAGCTCGGACCAGGTGTTGCAGATGCCGATGACCGGCCGTCCGTCGAAGTGATCACCTGGCACGCTGCGGCTTCGGGTCCAGCTGCGGTTGGCAAAGCCACGCATTCCGGTCCCGCCAAACCATGATTGGGAACGAAGGGGTTTGCGCGACGGAGTGTCCTTGGTCATGGTTCTATTTCATCCCGTGTCCGCTGCATTCTGGTATCATTCCAGCATGTGCGTCTATGCGTCAGCTCTTCCGGCTTTATAGGATCGATAGCGCAAACTTTGGCCAACCGCCAACGCTAACGAACCGGCTCACATGCGTTGCGCAAGATTAATAAGGCTTGGGGTATTTTACACGATGCGGCCTGTGGTGATCTGCGATGGTCAGGCTCAAGGCAGCAAACCGGTGCCACACGTCTCCGTGCGATACGCTCCATCCTTGCAGGCGGGCGGTCAGTTTGAGACTGCGCGCCGTGAAGCCGGAGGCGCAGAGACGATCGCGCACCGGTGCAAGCAGCACCGGTGCGCGATTGCGGCCTGGTCAGAAGGCATAGGCGAGCATCACGCGGTTATAAATAAAATAGCCACCACCGGGATTGACGTGACCATTGCTGATCTCGAGGCGGTTTCGCAGCGACAGCCCCTTGATCCAGCCCGGGGGCTTATAGATCACATCGAAATAGGTCTCCGAGACGTTGCCGTTGAAGGTGGTGTGATAGGTGGCGAAGGAGGCGGTGAGTGCGAGACGCTTGTGCAGCGCTGTCTTTGAGGCCGTGAACTTCCACGAGCTGCCCGGTCCCAGTTCGACCAGGCCACGGATCATGGAGGTTGTGTACAGAGGATCGGTGGCAAAGCTCTCGGTGTAAGGCGAGATGAGAGCGCCGCCACCAAGCGCGCCAGCCCCTTCCGGCTGCAGGCGGTCATAAGCGGCGGAAAGACTCGCATCATCAAACCGGACGCCCAGAATGCCGCCCACGGCAAACGCGCTGACCCCGAGGCCGGGCTGGCCGAACAGCTTTGTACCGGTTTTCTCGAACACGTTCGATCCGCCCCACTCACGGACAGCCTGCACGCCGGCAAAGGGTTTGACCGCCAGAGCTGTTGGCAGATTGGCGTCGACCTGCGCATAGACCAGGCGGCCAAAATCATAGAAGTCGTAATACCAGGTCGTCGCCTTGACCCCTCCGACCGTATAATCGGCACCGAACGCCAGGGTGCCGGCCGTTCCCGGCGCGTTCAGCGGCAGATTGCCCAAACCGCCATAGGCGGCATCACCGTGCCAGGTTGGCGGATAATAGTTATTGTCCTGGAAGTAGCTGTTCGCCGTGCGGCTCTTGTACCTCAGGATCCGCAAGGCTTTGAACGTCAGCCCCTGAACCGGTGTCATGGCGCCATAGAGGGCTTCATAAGTCGCCGGCAGTACGCGGGAATCGCTCGACCAGGCCCATGGGGTAGAAACGAGCTGATCGCCGACACGCACCAGCGCTCCGTGGCCACGGTACTGCAGATAGGCCTGTCCCAGCGCATTGATCGAATTGGCCACCCCGCTCAGGGTTGTGTCGATGCGTGCGGGGTCCGCATTGTGGGTACCCAGGGCGTTGGCGGTAAAGTAGCTCGCCCCGAGGCTGAAGCCATTCAGAAATTCCTGTGTCTGGTAGTTGAAGAGGCCGGCGACCGCGAAGGCATCGGCATTGACCACGTTGCGGGCACCGTAATCCCGCTGAAAATAATAGGCACGCAGTTCACCGCTGAACCTGCCCCCGGAGAAAAATCCCGTCAGCGTGTTCGCCCCTGCCACAGACAGGCTCACCGCCGTTACCACCAGAGCGCCTGCGATGGCGCGCACAAGGACGGGCAATCGCGCCCACGGTGCCTGCAATTCTGTCATGGACGCGTGATTCTCTCGTTATATTCAAATGAATATAACGAGTCCTGACAGCAGCCGCAAGCAACATGGCCTCCTGTCCACCCCAGGCTGTGATCGTCAGCGTGTCAGCAAGGCATTATCCCCGGCCCGGAGGCATTTCGCGTCACAAAGCCGCCACCGACAAAGCGGCGCAAAAGGCACGGGATGAGGCGACAGCAGACGCAACCAAACCTGCCGGGCCCAGATCATGGGTGGCGTCCTGACAGTCAGAAGATCCTCCTGATCTTGACAGAATGATGGGGGGATCGGACGGTCGCATGCGCGGCAGGACGCGTACGTCACGCGCCTGTCCGGCGGCTCGCCAAGGTCGCTGCGAGCATCGGGGAAAAGGCGGGACGAAAGTGATGGACATCGATCACTATGACATCAAGATCGATCACGACCTCTTCGTGCCCATGCGCGATGGTGTCCACCTGGCAAGCGACATCTTTCATCCGGTACCACGCCAGCGCAACGAACGCTTTCCCATTCTTCTGTTCCGCACCCCCTATTCGAAGGACGCCTCGGAAGCGACCTATGGCCATGCAGCGTGGTTCGCGCGCCACGGCTATGTCGTCGTACAGCAGGACTGCCGTGGCTGCTTCAAATCCGAGGGCGAGGTAAACTATCTTCTGCCTGAAGCCGAAGATGGATACGACACGCTGGAGTGGATCGCCCGACAGGACTGGGGCGATGGTGAGGTCGGAAGCTGGGGGACGTCCTGGTCGGGCTGGACGCAGACGGCGATGGCCGCACTCGGCCCCAAACGTCTGAGGACAATCGTGCCCATGATGAGTGGTGCCGATGGCTACACCAGTTCAATCCGACAGGGTGGCGCGCTGGAGCTGCGCTGGATGGCCTGGGCCTTCTGGCATGCGGCGGAGAACACACAACGCCAGCTTGGCAAAAGCCCGGCGACAGAGGACGCACTGGTGCGGCCACAGAAACGGTTCTCGGACTGGCTGCGGCAATGGCCGATCCGTCGCGGCGAAACCCAGCTTGCCCGTGTCCCGCCTTACGAACGCTGGGCCTTTGATCTGCTCAACACCGAGGATCGCACCTCCTACTGGGATCATCCGTCCCTCAACCCCGTCGCCTATGCGCAGGCCTATGCTGACGTTTCAGCCCTCTATATCGGTTCCTGGTATGATTCCTATGGCCGGGCGCTCTTTGAGCTCTATCACGCGCACCGTGCCATCGCGCGCCGTCGGGTCCGGCTTCTGGTCGGCCCCTGGGTGCACAGCACCGCAAGCGTCGAGCAACCGGTTGCCGGCAACGTCCGCTTCACACCGGAGGCCGCGATCGACTACAAGGCCACGATGCTCGACTGGTTCGATGCCGAACTGAAGGGGCGCACCGTCCGCGACGACGCCGCGATCCGCCTCTATGTCATGGGCGGCGGCAAGGGGGCGCTAGACGCGGACCTGCGTCTTCTGCATGGCGGATCCTGGCGCACGGAAGAAAGCTGGCCACTGGCCCGCACCATCTATCGTCGTTATTACCTGCACGGCGATGCCTCTCTTTCGGAGGTGCCCGGCACCAATGAGGATGATAGCCGCGCCTTCCGCTATGATCCCGCCGATCCGGTGCCCTCGATCGGAGGCAATGTCTCCTCGCTGCTCGACGTTGTGGCGAACGCCCCGCCGGCAGAGGAATTCCACCGCCTTACGCATCTGCAATGCACCGTACCGATCGTGGCGCCGGGCGGCTATGATCAAACGGTGACGGAGGACACGTTCCGGCTCAACAGGCGCATTGGGCCGCTCTCTGCACGCACCGACGTCCTGGTTTTCGAAACCGCTCCTCTTTCCTCGCCCCTCGAAATCACCGGTCCGGTCACGGTCGCGCTCTGGGTAAGCAGCGGTGCCGTCGACACCGATTTCACGGCCAAGCTGATCGACGTCTATCCGCCAAGCGCCACGCTGCCTGACGGCTTTGCACTCAATCTCTGTGATGGCATCCAGCGCCTGCGCTATCGCGACGGCTCGGGACAGGCGAAGCTGGTGACGCCCGGCACAGTCGTGCCGGTGACCATTACCCTCTATCCAACCTCCAACATCTTTGCGCCTGGCCACCGCATCCGGCTCGACATCTCCAGTTCCAACTTCCCGCGGTTCGACATCAACGCCAATACCGGGCGTCACCAAGATGGGGTGCGGGAGGGTGCGATCGCTACCAATCGGGTCTATTGCGACCGTTCTCGCCCGTCCCATATCGTGCTCCCCGTCATTGCAGCCCAGACTGAGTGAACGGCGCCATACTCCTTTCTGGAAACAACACGTCTGGCGCTGAGACCGCTGCATCCTGTTCGAACCCGGCCTGGCGCTCCTAAAGCGCCAGAGTCCTGCAGCTTGCGCCTGCCGCGGCCCATGATCCTGCCGCGGCACCAGACGGCAACCCGGACGTGCTGTTCCGGCGCAAAAGCTCTTCAGACCTGCGCCAAGCATGGGGGCTCAGGTTCATCAACAAGGTATCCGACACGGGGTTCCGGTCGCCTCAAGCTGCATGCTCTCCACGCCTGGCCGGGGACGGGCACCCCTCAACCGCACGGGACGACATTAGTCGTCACACCTGCTCTTCCCCAACGGGCGCGATGCGATAGGATCCTCCTGATCAAGCCACGGAGCCGCTATGCCTGAGACCACTACCCAGGACTTCCCCTCCATCCCCGCCACGTTGCGTGAAATCGCTGCGGCGAAGGGGGAAGCCCGCGCTGTCAGCCTGGTGCGCGCCGATGGATCGGGCGAGAGCCTCAGCTGGAGCGAGCTTGACCGGAACTCCAACCGTATCGCACGGGCACTGGCAGACGCGGGCGTCAGCTTCGGTGATTACGTCACCATCGCGCTCCCCAATTCGCTTGGCTTCATCGAGGCCTGTTATGCGGTATGGAAGCTGGGCGCGGTGCCGCAGCCTGTTTCCTCCCGCCTGCCCCAGGCCGAACTTGATGCCATTGTCGAACTGGCCAACACACCGGTCGTGATCGGCGGCGATGAGATCAAGGCTGGACGACCGGTTTTCTCCCCGGCAGCGCTGCTTGCCCGTTCCCGCGATGACAGTGCCCTGCCTGATGTTACCTCGCCATCCTGGAAGGCGCCGACCTCGGGAGGCTCGACCGGCCGGCCAAAGCTGATCGTGTCCGGCCAGCCGGCCGTGGTCGATGGCGTTGGACAGAGGGTCTGGCGCATTGCGCCCGATGATGTCGTGCTGATGCCAGGCCCGCTCTATCACAACGGCCCGCTGATCACGACCTTCTATGCGCTGCAGGCAGGGGCCGAAGTGGTGCTGATGCCCAAATTCGACGCTGAAGCCACGCTCGCCCACATCGCGCGCTTTCGCGCGAGCTGGGTTTACTTTGTGCCAACGATGATGGGCCGCATCTGGCGACTGCCCGAAGAGGTCCGCGCGCACTACGACGTCTCCTCGCTGCGCACGATCTGGCATCTGGCAGCACCCTGCCCGTCCTGGCTCAAGGAAGCCTGGATTGGCTGGCTGGGACCTGACGTGGTGTGGGAGCTCTATGGCGGCACCGAAGGCATATCCAGCACGACCATCAGCGGCCGCGAATGGCTGAGCCATCGCGGCTCGGTCGGCAAGCCGCTTGAGGGCGGTATCATGAGAGCTTTTGATGAACAGGGCCGCGAACTGCCACAGGGGCAGACCGGCGAGATCTTCATGAAGCGGGCAGAAGGTTTGGCCACGACCTATCGCTACGTCGGAGCCGAGGCACGCACCCTGCCCGGTGGCTGGGAATCCATCGGTGATATCGGCTGGTTCGACGAGGAAGGCTATCTCTATCTCGCCGATCGCCGCAGCGATATGATCCTCGTCGGTGGTGCCAACGTCTATCCCGCTGAAGTGGAAGCGGCGCTCGAAGAGCATCCGCTGGTTGCCTCCAGTGCGGTGATCGGCCTGCCGGACGATGATCTCGGTAACCGCATTCACGCGATCGTCCAGCCCCGCGAAGGCCTCGACCTCGAAGACCTTGCGCGTCATCTGGCTGAACGCCTTGTCATCTACAAGCGGCCGCGCAGCTTTGAGCTGGTGAGCGAGAACGTTCGTGACGATGCAGGAAAAGTCCGCCGCAGTGCGCTGCGTGCGGAACGGATCGATAAGGCCAAAGCTGGTTCCTGAGCGCACCGGCAAGCCGGCCGCCACCGGGACAGCAGTCAGATTCTCTTTCGCGAGAGTACCGTCCTGCTGTCCGCTCCTGCGTCCGGCACCGTTAAATTTGCAGCCGCATCGTCCGCACCCACCGTGTCAGCTGATCGACACGGTGATCTTGCCGAAATGGGCGCCACTTTCCTGATGGCGAAATGCGGCGGCGAGTTCGGCCAATGGAAAGTCCCTGTCGATCACCGGTTTGATCCTGTTGGCGTCAATGGCCCGGATCATCTGCTGCTGCTGTTCGCGGCTACCAACCGTGATGCCGATCAGGCGGATCTGCTGGGTCATGATTGCCGCGGTAGACACATCCCCCTGAAAGCCGGCCAGCACGCCGATGAGAGAGATATGCCCACCGTTACGGCAAGCCTGGATGGACTGGCCCAAAGTGCCCGCGCCCCCGATCTCAACCACATGATCAACACCGCGCCCCTTTGTGAACAGGCGTGCCGCCGCCCCCCATTCGGGAGTTTTGCGGTAGTTGATGAGATGATCGGCGCCCATCGCCTTCAGTCGCTCCAGCTTGGCGTCCGAAGACGAGGTGGCGATGACGGATGCGCCACAGGCTTTGGCAAACTGCAGCGCGAAAATCGACACCCCACCGGTTCCCTGAACCAGAACACAGTCACCGGCCTTGATCCTGCCCTCCACGACCAGTGCGCGCCAGGCCGTAAGCCCCGCGCAGGTAAGCGTCGCCGCCTCACCATGGCTGTAGCCCTGCGGCGCATGGGTGAAATGCGTTTGTGGCGCTACCACCTGCGCGCGCGCGTAACCGTCGCTGCGGTCTCCCGGCACCAGGCTCAGCTGTGTCATTTCCGGCTCGCCCGAAAGCCAGCCTGGAAAGAAGGTGCTGACCACCGCATCACCCACCTTGAACTCCGTCACGCCTGGACCGGTCGCCGTCACCACGCCGGCACCATCCGACATCGGAATGCGCCCGTCTGCTGTCGGGATCAGTCCCTTGACCACAAAATAGTCGTGGTAATTGAGCGAACTGGCATGCAGCTGAACCGCGATCTCGCCATGGGCCGGAGGCGGCGGCGCTGGCTCATCGCCAAGAACCAGATGCTCCAGTCCGCCGGGTGACTTCAGTCGCATAACTTTTGGCATGGCGTGACCCTTCAATGATTCCGCCAGCAGTTTAGCGGCCGCGCCGATACTGCCAAGGGTGACGCCGCGTCGGCTTTTACCGGGAACCTGGCCGTCGGACCCGCTTAAAAGTAATGCGCAACGAGGGCGTAGAGTCGAGGCATGATCCGAAAGCGCGCGCGGCACGTAGACTCACGGCCAGACACAGGCCCGCAATCAGGATCAGAGGCGCGCATCCTCCTTGCGCATGAGCACAGCGACGTCTCGCATACTGCGGCAATCAGGCGATGCTCCCGATGATCCAGTTCGCGTTTTATCGCGTATTCATTCCGACTGTCGCGAGGCAACAGTTGCTGCGACGGCACAGACATCCAAAACCTGAGGATTGGACGCCATGACGCGTTTGCTTTCGCTCGCCGCCGCTGCGGCACTTCTTCTGTCCGTTTCCGGTCCGGCCCTGGCCGGTGATATGGGCATGCATTCCATGACCGGAATGGCACATGCCAAAAGCGCAGGAACCATTGTCACTGGTGTCGTCGCCTCTGCCGACCACAC
This sequence comes from Pseudomonadota bacterium, assembly GCA_021851325.1. Taxonomy (GTDB): domain Bacteria; phylum Pseudomonadota; class Alphaproteobacteria; order Micropepsales; family Micropepsaceae; genus Rhizomicrobium. The sequence goes on from JAJZDZ010000029.1 coordinate 11,073, forward strand.
CACGCTGGCAGCAGCCGTAAAGGCGGCGGGTCTCGTCGCCACGCTGAACGGCAAAGGCCCGTTCACACTCTTCGCTCCCACCAATCAGGCTTTCAATGCTCTTCCTGCTGGCACGCTCGCCAATCTGCTGAAGCCCGAGAACAAGGCCGAACTGGTCAAGATCCTGACCTATCACGTCATCGCTGGCCGCTTCGACGCCCGCGCGGTGATCGCCGCGATCAAAAAGGGTGGTGGCAAGGCCGTGCTGAAGACCGTTGAGGGTGAACCGCTGACGGCGACGCTCGAACACGGAAAAGTCGTGCTCACCGATGCCAAGGGTGGCACGGCGACTGTGACCAAGGCGAATATCCGCGAGTCAAACGGTGTCATTCACGTCATCAATGCCGTGCTGATGCCCTGATCGATCACGACGGGCGGACGGAGCTGATCCGTCCGCCCGCGTGCCGCTGTCGCAAAGACAACTCATTGTCCAGGCGCGATGCCACCCCTGTCGATGCAGCGGCGCCTTGCCGCCACTGCCACACTGCACAAGAAACCAGGCATCATTTTCCGCAGCGCCTACAGATCTCCGGCAGCAGGCTTCAATCTGCCACTGACCTCATCTGAAGCAACCGCCAGGCCAATGGGGCGGACAAAGCGTCCGTGTTCACCGGAAGGCTGCCTCAGGCACGCTGAGCGGGACTTGGGTCCAGTGCTCGCACGTATCCTGGTTTTGTCTGGGATGCCCGACACGCCGGCTCTGCCATCGGGAATTTGACCCCGCCCGCAGGTATTTTACCCCTCCATGGGCGCCATCGCGCTAAGTAAGGTTGGCCCACAAAGGGCCCAGGCTTGACTGAGCCGCGCGGATCAAGGGTATCATTTCGCGAAAATACCCATCACGCTGATAGCGAGGCCTCATGTCCGGTTTGATACTTCATGACGACCCGCGTCCTCATGTCAGACGGCTAACGCTCAACCGGCCGGAAAAGCGCAATGCGCTTTCGAACCATTTGCGCGGCGAACTGTTCGCCGCGCTCGAGGCGGCTGACCGCGAGCGGGACATACGCGTCATCATCCTCCGTGGTGCCGGAACCTGCTTCTCGGCTGGCTACGATCTGTCAGCGGAAAGTGGTCGCCAGGCGCAGGGACTGCCGTTTCACACCGCAGGTGGTGCGGGTGAATGGCCACGCCATGTGGTCGAAGGCTGCTTCCGGATCTGGGACCTGGCCAAGCCCGTGATCGCACAGGTGCATGGCTGGTGCCTGGCGGGTGGCTCAGAGCTCGCGACCGCAGCGGATCTGGTCTACGTCGCCGAAGATGCCCAGATCGGCTATCCCCCCGTACGCATGATGAGCCCGCCGGACAACCAGTTTCATCCCTGGCTCTGCGGCCTGCGCCCGGCGATGGAGATGATGCTGACGGGCGATGCCATCAGCGGCATCGAAGCCGTACGCGTCGGCTTCGCCAACCGCGCCTTCCCCGCCGACAGACTTGACGACGAAGTGCTCGCCATCGCCGAGCGTGTGGCCAAAATTCCGACCGACGTGCAGCAGATGAACAAGCGCTCTGTCCACCGGGCGATGGAGATCATGGGACTGAGAGCCGCCATCCGTGCTGGCACTGAGATCCAGGCGCTGGCCATGACGACCCAGTCGAGCCGCGAGACCTTTGCCAAGTTTCGCGACGGGGTACGCAAGGGCCTCGACGCCCGTGATACGGCCTTCGGCGACTATCGCACGAAGAAGAAGGGCGGCGGCAGAAAAAAGGAAAAGAAACGCTAGCTTCTGGAGGGGGCAAAGGAGCGGGATATGCCCCCTATTCCTTCTTCAGGCTCCAGATATCGAGGACACCCTCTGTGGCGTGACGGTTGGCATTTCCTTCCGGCAGGATGATCCGGCCATCGACCACGATGGGGCTGTTCCAGTGCCCCGGGCCACAGGGAAGTGTGGTCAGCTTTTGCCCCGTATCTGCCACATAGATGTTCAGGCCACCTTGCTGCGCATAGACGAAAAGAAGCCCGTCAGCCACGAACGGGCTCGTCCCACCCGTCCCGTTGTGCCATACCGCGTGAAGGCGGCTGTCCCGCAGCTGCCAGGCGGCGGTTCCTCCATTATCCGCGACAAACATCCAGGTCTGTGCGTGGTGCTGCCACACGGCTGGCTGCGCGAAGAGATCGGTGCCGCTGGGGGTAGAGACAATCTGCAGTTCGCCGCCCATATGCGGCCTGCTGCCGGCAATAGCCTTGCGGCTGAGCAGGCGGATCCTGCCGTCCTTTCCGCCCTGTACCAGCAGATCACCACCCAGCAACACGGGCGAACTTGAGCCCAGATCGAGATCGCGCTGATCGAGCAGGGCGGTATCTTTGGGCGTGTAATTGCCAAGGATCTTCGTCGCCCTGGTGTTGAGCTCGATCAGCGCATCACCCCAGTCGGTGGTCCCATTCCAGAAGCCGTTACCCGTAGCCACGAAGATATGGCCGTCATGAGGATCGATCACCGCCCCCGCCCGTCCCCAGATCGCCGACTGCGCCTTTGGGCAGGTCGCCGGTTCCATCAGTGTGGTGCGATCGCTGCAGAGCGAATTCCAGACCTGCAGGAGGCGGCCGGTCCGGGCATCAAGAATGGCGACATGACCCTGATAGGGCGGCTGGTCGCCAATATATCCGGCAGTTACTGCAATGACATGGCCGGCGAAGAATTTCAGGGCTGAATCGATCTTCTCCCGCTGCGGCAGCCTGGTGATCGCCGTGCGCCACAGCACGTGGCCATCGCTGACCGCCAGCTTCTGGATGTATCCGTCAGGGGAGGCCGCATAGATAAACTTGTCATCAGGATCGGCGACCGGTGTCGAATTCGTGACCTGTGGTGTGCCGGCAAGCCTGCCATAGCTCGACGGGGTGTATTCCCACAGAATGCGACCGCTCCCCGCTGCAATGGCGAGCGTCCTGCCATAGCTTGTCGTCACGAAAATCACGTCGTGGCGTGCACCACGAACCATTGCGTCATGCAGATAGATGGCGCTCGCATCGACGGTGCCATCGAGCCTGACAGCGCGATGCCTGAGCTGGCCGAGGTTGGCCGCCGTGATACCGGCAGGCTGGGGATTGGCGCTGGTACTTTGCACATTACCGCCGAACATCGGCCAGTTCTGCGCCTCTGCCCGGTTGGCGGTCGCACCAAGGGCAATGCCGATACCCGCAAGAAGGCAGAGAACAATATGAGGTTTCATGGCGGATCTCGCTCATTCATGTGGAGGCAGAGCTCTCCTCCGAGATTGCGCCATATTGTCCTCTGAAGCAAAAGCGGGCGCGTGAGGCCTCATCGGAGCAGAGTGCCGCGCAGGCAATGGGCCATCAGCAGGGAACGCGGGACAGCCGGATGCGGCCGCCCTTCTGCCCAGGGTCACGGCGTGCTCGGACCGGACGCATTCCGCAGCCTTCCCTTCGCGAGAAAGAAGACAGGCGCCCTTGGCCCAAAGCCTGGAGCCGGGTTGATCGCTCACGCTGAGGCCAACAGCGGCCGGGGTGCCGCGGCAGCACTTCCGGCAAGAACGTGGAGAGCAGCACTAAGGGTGGTAACGCCGGGCTTACTCTTCCTGCGCGACCTGGCGCAGTGCTGGGGCGTCAAAAACCGTGAGACGGCCATTTTCGATGGTCATCAGGCCTTCACGGCGAAGCTGTGCCAGGGTGCGATTGATATAGACGGCTGTCAGCCCCAGAGCGTCGGCGAGATGCTCCTGGCGAACCGGAAAATCAAAGCTGCCATCGTCATGCACCATGCCACGACTGCCCAGGCGTTCATGCAGTTCCAGCACCAGCTGGGCCAGGCGGCCACGGGCCGTACGCCGGCCAAGATCAAACAGCCGACTGTGTAACGACTGCATCAGCTGGTAGCGGGCGCGATATAATTCCTGCTGCCGTGCCTCAGATCCTTGAAGCAGCCGCATGGCATCCGCAGCCGCAAAGCCACAGACCACGATGCTGCTCAGAGCCTTGACGGAAAAGGGGGCCGGAAAGGACGGAAAGTACGCCGCCTCCAGCATCAGCGTGTCACCAGGAAGCAGAAAGGCGGCAATCTGGCGCCGGCCATCGGGCAGCTGCTTGTAATAGAACGCCCAGCCGGCACACAGCACATAGAGCTGATGCAGCGGCTCGCCTTCACGCACGAGCGTACGGCCGGCAGCAAGCGAGCGGGTTTCGCAGTTTCGTACACAGGCCCGATTTGCAGCCTGGTCCACACTCCCCTGCCCCCTGACAGGTGACAGCTGGCAGACACGGCACGCACTCTCAAGGGGCGGGCTCTGGTCTGCCTCGTGACGCATATGTGTATTCATTGGCTGCTCGGGAAGACACTACGAGCCGACGCTTAACGACCGAGGACACCGGTTTGAGGTCTCAGGCAAAGCAATCGGACGGAGAAAATCTGTCGATTTGGCAATTACGTGTCAATATCACGGTGTCTCCCGCACCACACATCCGCTTGATCATCGGAGCATGCGGATCGCTGCAGGCGTAAACCCTGATGCAATCAAGCGTTGATGCGTGAGGTGACGTGCTGAGGTGGGATTATCACGCTGGCAAGGCCCTTCGCCCACGGCTGCATGCTGAGATCGCGACGCCTTGAAGAACCCATGTGCTACAACCACAGAGCGTGCAGGCAAGCTGGCTCCTGGATCGGAACGCGGCAGGCTCGCACAGCACCCTCAGCTTAAATAAATGCAATCTTCACTTCGCCCTTTGTCCCGATCACGCATTCCGGCGACCCGATTGCGCAAAACCCGGATTAGTGCGCAGCGCTGATCTGCAGTCGGGAGCCCCACGTCACGCAACGCTGCAAACGCCTGGCAGCAAACCTCCTGGGATGCAGTTTCTCCCGCGTGCTCGCCATGTCCTTTCGCGGGCGAAAATTCTGTTCCGAGTGTTCGTAGGAAAACTTTCACAGAGGCGCACACCGCAGCAGTGAAGGCGAAGCGCCCAGGCCCTGGCGGCGGGTTCGCGGCCCGCAGGATGGGTCAGCCCCAGCTCACCTGGGTACCCTTGCGTTTGGCGAAGGGCGTAGGAGCCTGCAGTTCCGGCGACGGCTTGCCCAGAAAATAACCCTGGCCCAGCTGAAAGCCCGCGGCGATGACGCGTTCCTTGATGTCAGCGTTCTCGATGCCTTCGGCCACGGCGTTCACGTTCAGCTGGTTGCTCAGCTTGACGAGCCCGCTGATCAGCATGTCCTTGCGCGCGTCGCTGCCCAGCATGCGGATCAAGGCCTGATCAAATTTGACAAAGTCGACTTCGAAAGCATGGAGATACTGGAACGAGGCGGCACCAGCACCAAAATCGTCAAGGCCGACCTGATAGCCCATATCCCGCAGACCCTGGATCGCGAGATTGGCATTGACGAGATCGATGATCTCTGCGGATTCGGTGACCTCCACATGCACCCGTGGGGCCAACGCCTTCTTCTTGGCGAGAAGGCCAGCAACCAGACCAAAGCTCACCGGATTGGCAATGGTGTTGCCGGAGAGATTGAGCGCCACTTTGGCCTTGGGGTTCTTTTCCACCACACTGAGAATTTTTGCCGCCACCGCGACATCGAAGGAGTCCGAAATCCCCAGAGCCTCGGCAAAGGCAATCGTCTCTCCGGTGTTGGCGTTACCCTTAAACCTGACCAGCGCCTCACAATGCGAAAGCGCACCGGTGGCCAGATCGATGACCGGCTGATAGGCAAAGGAAAAGGCGCCATCGGCCACGGCATTGGTCAGAGCCAGCGCCCGTGTCTGGGTTTCTCCGATCATCGCCTCAAACGCGCTCGACAGATCGCCGCATTTGCTGATGTCGGTCTGGCCCGCAGAAACCCGGGCCACGACATGGCGAACCGCAAGGAGGCGTTGCTGTGGAGTGAGGTCTCCCTTCAGCGAGACCGAACTTTCCGTCACCCCCTTCACCACCACACCGTTTCTGTTCAGTACGCTGGAGATGGTTTCAGCCAGAGAGGAGGTGTCGCCATCCTCGACGATGGCACCGAAACTGTCATCACTGACCCGCCCGGCGCCCTTGGGCGCCGCCTCCCCTACCGCAGCACCAATCTGCTTCATCAGTGACGCAGCGTCCGGCTCGGACAGCTTGGCGCAGGCCGTTTCCAGTCCCGAGACGTTGACAATGGTAAGTTTGGCGCCATCAGCCGTCATGGCACTGGCGGCGGCGAGCAGTTCGTCCTTGGAGGGAAGACCGGTGCCGGGGTCGACCTTGGCTGGGGCAAAGCCCTGGCGTTGGCCAGGCCGGGCCAGCGTGCAGGCTATGTTGGGCCCAATCTGGGGCAGATGGCAGAAGGAGACACTGACATCACGCCCGCCCACAAGCCGCATGCGGATCGGACCGGCACGGTCACCCTCGGCCATCGCCTTGGTAAAGGTGACGAATTTGAGCCCGTCGGAGGGCTCAAACAGCTGCGACGCCCCCGAGCCAACCAGCTTCTGGTTCTTGTCGGGCAGAAACTCGCTGACGGCACCGGTGGCAAAGACAACCGTACCCGAGCGATCGACCTCAAAGAGGAGATCCGCGTTGGCAAAAGCAAAGGCGAGGAGACGGGCAGGCTCGATCATCGGCGGACGCTTCATTCTGTGCCCCGCACGATGGCGCAAAAATATTAGGGGCACGTAAATGCGCGCGCCTTGAGGGCGCGTCCGCTCACATTTTTCTGCTCCGGAACCTGTGCCCCAGCGCGATTTGAGCCTTCCGATATACGTAGAAACCCCAATAGAGCGGGTTTCTGAACTGCGCCCTTTATCCACAGACAGATCTGCGGCGCACCGACGCAAGCAGGATTTCGTCTGTGACACAAGCCGTCGATCAGGAACCTCAGATCCGGCGTTCCACCCCGTGGAGGAATCACCCCTCCTCCCCGCCTTCCGCACTTCGACGAAAAATTCCTGCCGCGCCGAATGACACCTCTTCACCGCCATCATTCACACCAAATGCGCAGTGCCCAGCAGGATGTGAAGAAGCTAGGCCATGCGATAGACACGCACTCTATTCGTATCCTCACCCGCACAGCGAACGATATTGATCTATGTTTATATTCCAATCCTGCATGATGCAGCAAACAACTGGTTCTAAAATCCAGATGTTAGATTTAGCGCAGGGAAAATGCGCTGTGCGCTTAAATGCGCAGTAAGAATAAACCGGCAATTTTACGCTCACTTTCGGGAGTGAGCGGGCGGTGCGTGCGAACGGACAATTCTTTGGTCAGGAGCTTTGTGCGGAACCTCACGGCACATCGCTTCACGTTGCACCCAGAAATGATCAGCAAATTCGTACCGTCATATCCTGCCGGCTCGCACGCGTCAGGTGTTATGCGCGCCTTCCCCATGCTGCCGGCAAGGCAGCTTCAGGCTATCATCGCGTCAAACCTCTCAGGCTGGTGATCACCACCAGAACGCGACGGACTGCAAACACGGCAATCGCGACCTCCTCGCGGAACCGTCAGCCGATCATCTTCAATCCCGTCAGCCTCCTTTACGCCGGACCTGTCGCACGTCTGAAGGCTTTGTCCTCGGGCCGTCCGGAACTTTTCCGCTTGCGATCCCACTTCCTCCCGCACGACTGCCGCAACAGCGGGGTCCAGTCCGCTCACCACGTTCATGGCGGGCCGGGGATTTTTCACGTCATGCAAATGAAGACATCAAGAGACCAGAAGGTAAACTGACATGGCCAATCAAGCGACCAATTTTGACCGTGAAGGGCGCCTGCGCTTTGCCCAGGTCACCGACATGACCGTCCGCACCTTGCGAGAGTTCTGGGGTGTCGTAGAACCCAATCTGCAGTCGATCCTCGACGGCTTCTATGAATATGTCACCACCGAGCCCGATTTGGCCCGGCTCGTCGGCACACATACGAACCACCTCAAGCAGGCGCAGGCGACACACTGGCAACGCTTGTTCTCCGGCAGTTTCGATGCCGCCTACTTCGAGAGCATCCACCGCATCGGCCTTGCCCACAAGCGGATCGGACTGGAGCCGCGCTGGTATCTGGCGGGCTATCGCTATGTACTCAACCGTCTCGTCGAGGTGGCAGTGGCCCGCTATCGCTGGTCACCCAGGAAACTGCGCGACGTCCTCTGCGCGATCAATACCGCCGTTCTTCTCGATATGGACCTTGCTATCAGCGCCTATTTCGATGCGATTGAAGCCCACAAGAATGAGCAGGAAAAGGTCATCGTCCAAGGCATTGGTGCCGGCCTCGAGGCCCTGGCCAAAGGTGATCTCACCCACCGCATCTCGGCCGATCTCAAAGGTCCCTTTGCCAAGCTCCGGGATGATTTCAACACTGCCGGCGCCCGTCTCGAGGAAGCCCTGCAGTCGGTGCTGACGGGTGCGGCCGGCATCAGTTCGGGCGCGGGCGAAATCGCCAGCGCAGCCGATGACCTCTCACGCCGCACCGAGCAGCAGGCGGCCAGTCTGGAGCAGACAGCGGCTGCGCTCGAGGAGATCACCGCCACTGTCAAGCGCACTGCCGAAAACGCCAAGGAAGCAGGCAGTATCGTCGGCACCGCCAAGAAAGCGGCGGAAGAAGGTGGCTGTGTGGTTGAGACCGCCATCGATGCCATGGGGCAGATCGAGCGTTCGTCGAAGCAGATTACCGACATCATTGGCGTCATCGACGAGATCGCCTTTCAGACCAATCTGCTCGCCCTTAACGCCGGCGTCGAGGCGGCCCGCGCTGGCGATGCGGGAAAGGGCTTTGCCGTGGTGGCCAGCGAGGTACGGGCACTGGCACAGCGATCGGCCGAAGCCGCCAAGGAAATCAAGACGCTCATCAAGGATTCAGGCAACCACGTCAGCTCCGGGGTCAAGCTCGTGGGCGAAAGCGGCGATGCACTGAAAAACATCGTCGAGCAGGTTGTTGCCATCAACGCACTCGTCAACGACATGGCCCAGGCAGCACAGCAGCAGTCAACCGGCATCGAGGAAGTGAATGTCGCTGTCAGCCAGATGGATCAAGTCACCCAGCAGAATGCTGCGATGGTCGAGCAATCCACCGCCGCCTCACGCAGTCTTGCCGAGGAAACCTCTGAACTCACCCGCATGGTCGGCTTTTTCACGGTGACCAACGCTCCGGTGGTCACCCGTATGCCAGCCCGTGAGAGCCGGACCGCGCCTCGCAGCGAAGGCGATAGCCCAGCCGATCTGCGACTGCAGCGGCCGGCACTTGCCCGCCGCAGCAGTGCTGCTCTGGCGGTGGCGGCCAAACCGGTCGCCGATGAGGAGGACTGGCGGGAATTTTGAGCCGCCAGAGGAGTAACGTAATGCCGAACCCGCAAAGCGATGACGTAACCATCATCAACCTGCCGCCGCTCTTCGACATGAACGCGGCGGTCGAGCTCAAGCCGGTCTTCGAAATAGCCATGGCGCAAGGCGCCATAAGGGTTGAGGCCGCAGAGGTCGAACGCGTGTCCACGCCTGGCCTGCAGCTGCTGGCGGTGGTCGCAAAGACCTGTGCCGCGCGTCAAACCGGCTTCGGCTTTGGCGAGTGTGCCCTCTCTCTGCGCCGTGCTGCCACCCTGCTCGATCTGGCTGCTGCGCTCGGACTGGACGGAGATGAAAATGAGTAAGCTTGTTCTGACCGTCGACGATTCCAAAACCATGCGCGATATGCTGCGCGCCGCCCTCACCGATGCGGGCTACCGTGTCGTGCAGGCCGATGATGGCCAGCATGGCACGGAAGTTCTTGCGGCCAATCCCGAGGTCGATGTCATCATCACTGACATCAACATGCCACGCATGGATGGCTATGCCTTCATCGAGCATGTCCGCCACACGACATCCAGCCGCACCACGCCGATCCTTGTCCTGACCACCGAGAGTGAGCCGGCCAAGAAGCAGCGTGCCCGGGAAGCCGGTGCCACCGGCTGGATCGTCAAACCCTTCGATCCGCGAAAGCTGGCCGCTGCCGTCGCCCGCGTCGCCCCCTGATCCTGACACAGGAGCTCATCGTGGACCCAATGGAAGCCATCAAGCAGACCTACTTCCAGGAATGCGAGGAACTTCTGCTCGCCATGGAAGAAGGCCTGATCGCTATGGAAAGCGGCGAGGCAGACAGCGAGACCATCAATGCCGTGTTCCGCGCCGT
>JAJZDZ010000029.1:21271-32646 GCA_021851325.1 Pseudomonadota bacterium
AGCGTCAGCCAGATTGAAGAAGCCTTCGAATTCGTGATCGGCGACTGCGAGCTTGAAATCACCGCGCCGGCCGAGGCTCAGCCGATGGATGATCTGGCCCCAACGACACCAGTACTGGCGCCTTCGGAGGCTGAGACCCCTGTTCTCGCAGCTCCACCGCCTGCCATTCCGACCCCGCCAGCACCCGCAGCGGTTGAGACAGCTGCCGCCAGCACCGCCACGGCGATCAAGCCAACCATCCGCGTGGACCTCGACAAGGTCGATCGCCTCGTCAATCTGGTCGGCGAACTTGTCATCACCCAGGCCATGCTGGCCCAGCGCGTCCTCGACGGCGGCGGCCAGGGAGCGGCCTCGGTGGTGAACGGGCTGGGCGAGCTCGAACACCTGCTGCGCGAGCTGCAGGAAAGCGTCATGGCCATCCGCACCCAGCCAGTGAAATCAGTATTCCAGCGCATGCCGCGCCTGGTGCGCGAAGTGGCGGCACAGACCGGCAAGCAGGTCCGTATCGACCTCCTCGGGGAAGCCACCGAAGTCGACAAGACCGTGATCGACCGGCTGGGTGAGCCCCTGACCCACATGATCCGCAACGCCATCGATCATGGCATCGAAACACCACAGGCACGAACGGCGGCCGGCAAACCGGAAGAGGGCTGTGTGCGCCTCTCGGCGGAACATCGCGGCGGGCGCATCATCATCGAGCTCTCCGACGACGGCCGCGGCATTGACCGCGCCCGGGTCAAGGCCAAGGCCATCGAAAAGGGCCTCATTCCGCCCAATGCCGCCCTCTCCGACGACGAGATCGACAATCTTATCTTCCTTCCCGGCTTTTCCACCGCGAGCGAAATCTCCAACATTTCGGGGCGCGGGGTGGGGATGGACGTGGTCCGCCGCAATATCATCGAGCTCGGCGGACGCATCATCATCACCTCAATACCAGGTTGCGGCAGCCGCTTCTGTCTCACCCTGCCCCTGACACTGGCGGTCCTTGACGGCATGGTGGTGGCGGTCGGCGAACAGACCTTCGTGCTGCCTTTAACCCACATCGTCGAAAGCCTGCAGCCAAAGGCCGAAGACATCCGCGCCTTCGGCCACGGCCGCGCGCTTCTCCACATCCGCAACACCTATGTGCCGCTCGTCGATACCGGTGAGCTGCTTGGCACCCACCTCAACAACCCTCCCTCCAAGGGCGTCGTGATCCTGGTCGAGAGCGAGGGGGCGGGGCGCCTGGCCCTCTTGGTTGATGCCATCGTTGGCCAGCAGCAGGTCGTGATCAAGAGTTTCGAAGGCAATTACCAGCGCATCGAGGGCATTGCCGGGGCCACTATTCTGGGGGACGGCCGGGTCGCACTCATTCTCGATGTCGACGGCCTTGTCACGCGCTGCCGCAGCAGCCTGCAGACCGGCGGGCGCACTGGCCTGCCCAACGAACACGAAGCTGAAATTTCTCAAACGGGGACGACCGGATGAACACGAGCAGCGAACAGGCGCGTCGCGATAAGCGGCAATACATCACCTTCCACTCTGGCGAGCAGGAATTTGGTGCCGACATCATGACCATCCGCGAAATCCGCGGCTGGACCCAGACCACGCCCCTGCCCCATGCGCCGGATTATGTCTGCGGCGTGATCAATCTGCGTGGCATGGTTCTGCCCGTGATTGATCTGAAATCCCGCCTCGGGGGCACACCCACCGAGGTCTCGGCAAAAAATGTGATTATCGTGGTGCGCTGTGGCGAGCAGTCCATGGGCATGCTGGTTGACGCGGTATCGGATATCCTCACCGCGCGGGAGACTGACATCCAGGTCACGCCCGAGCTTGCCCGTGACGGACAGAGCGAATTCATCGACGGCATTGCCGTACTCGAAGAACGCATGGTCGCCATTCTCAATGTAAGCCGCCTGGCTGCGATGCTGACAGGTACGCGCGCCGTGAGCCTGGCAGCCTGAGGGAACACTATGTCGGAGAGCTTGCACCGGCAGCAGGAGGTTCCGGTTCCAGGAGGCGAATTTGCCTTCAGCTGGAGCGATTTCCGCATGATTGCGGGCCTGGTTCATGCCGGCTCGGGCATTGTTCTGAATGAAGGCAAGGCCAATCTGGTCTATTCGCGACTGGTCAAGCGCCTGCGCCTTTTGGGGCTGGGCAGTTTCCGCGAATACTGCACCCTCGTCTCAGGCAAGGACGGTGCCGACGAGCGCCAGGCGATGATCGCGGCCATGACCACCAATGTCACCCGCTTCTTCCGCGAGGAGCATCACTTTGACTACCTCAAAGCCTCGGTGCTGCCATCACTGCTCGACCGGGCGCGGCGGGGCGGGCGGGTGCGCATGTGGTCGTCGGCCTGCTCGTCCGGAGAAGAGCCTTATTCGCTCGCCCTTACCGTACTTTCCTTGATGGGCGACGCACCGGATCATGACCTGCTGATCCTTGCGAGCGATCTGGATCCCAACATGGTAGCACGGGCCCGCGCCGGGACCTATGACGTCCGCCAGCTGGACAGCATACCGCACGACCTGCGGGCCAAGTGCTTGAAGGCCCAGAGATCGCGCAGTGCCATCAGCTATGAGATCGCAGATGCGCCCCGCCGCCTGATCCGGTTCCGCGAACTCAACCTGCTCGATCCCTGGCCGATGAAGGGACGTTTTGACGTCATCTTCTGTCGCAATGTCATGATCTATTTCGATGAGGAAACGCAGAATCGTATCTGGCAGCGCTTCGCCCAGATTCTCGAACCTGACGGGATCCTGTGCATCGGTCATTCCGAACGCATCCCTGCCAGCCTCTCGTTCGAACTGGTGGCGCAAACCACTTATCGTCTGCGCCCGGGAGCCGTCGCATGAAACCCGTCCGCGTGCTTGTTGTCGATGATTCCCCCACGATCCGCCGGCTTCTCACCGCTGCCCTTCAGAGCGATCCCGACATCGAGGTGGTCGGTGGCGCTCCGGAGCCAGCTGTGGCCCGGCAGATGATCAAGGCCCTCAATCCCGACGTCATTACGCTCGATGTCGAAATGCCCAACATGAACGGCCTGGAATTTCTGGAGAAAATCATGCGCCTGCGTCCGATGCCCGTCGTGATGGTCTCAACCCTGACCCAGCGCGGTACCGAAACCACGCTGGCCGCGCTCGAGCTCGGTGCTGTCGACTATTTCCCCAAACCGACCGAAGACTTCGCCAACGCCATCGATGAGAGCGCCCAAACGCTCGCCGCCAAGGTCAAGGCCGCCTCCCATGCAAAAGTCCGCCCGCTGGAGGAACGGCCGCGTCCGTCCGAACCAGAGGACGGATATCACCCGGCGAACAAGATCGTCGGCATCGGTTCTTCGACTGGCGGAGTGGAAGCCCTGATCGAAGTACTCTCTCACTTCCCGGCCAATTGCCCGCCGACCGTCATCACCCAGCATATGCCACCCCGCTTCACCACCACTTTTGCCGAACGCCTTGACCGGCTCTGCCGTCCCAAGGTTGCCGAAGCCAGTGACGGGGCGCCGCTTCTGCCCGGCCATGTCTATGTCGCTCCCGGTGGCAGCACCCATCTTGAGATCTCACGCCGCGGCACGCCGCACTGCCGGCTCGTCGCGGGCGAAACCGTGAGCGGGCACCGCCCGTCTGTCGATGTCCTGTTCGGCTCGCTGGCGCGAGAAGCGGGTCACGCGGGCGTGGGCGCCCTGCTCACCGGAATGGGGCGGGATGGCGCCAGCGGCCTGAAGGCGATGCGCGAGGCGGGAGCCACCACGCTCGGCCAGGATGAAGCCTCCAGTGTCGTCTATGGCATGCCGAAGGTCGCGTTCGAACTGGGGGCCGTAGAAAAGCAACTGCCGCTGCGGCGGATCGGTGAGGAAATCATTCGTCTGTGTCGTGCGTAGAGTGAGGAGGAACGTGTCATGCCTGCAGCCGCAAAACTCAAGGTCATCGTGGTCGACGATCAGCTGACAATACGCAGCCTGGTAAGGGCTGGCCTTCAGCAGATCGGGGTCAACGATGTGCGGGAATTCAACGGGGGCGCCGAAGCGCTCGAAAGTCTGGCCCTGCGGCCGCCCAATGTCGTGATTTCCGACTACAATATGCCGAACATGAACGGCATGGACTTTCTGAAGGCGATCCGTGCCAATCCGCAGCACAAGAATACCGCCTTCATCCTTCTCACTGGACGTGCCGACCGCGATCTCGTGGTCGAGGCGGTCAAGGCTGGTGCCAACAACTATCTCGTCAAACCGTTCACCGCGGCCATCCTGAAGCAGAAAATCGAACAAGTGGTCGGAGCGCTGACCTGATGAGCCTTGTTCCCCACGCCAGTGCCGCGCCGCGCCGCTTTCTCAATCCGCGGGACGGACTCTGGCACACCCAGATCACACAGGGGGAAGCCTATGTCAGCGCCGCCGACGACGAGGTGCTCACAACGGTTCTGGGATCGTGCGTGGCGGCCTGCATCCGCGATCCGCTGCGTCGCATAGGGGGCATGAACCATTTCCTGCTGCCGGACGGCGACGGCCGCTCGGGCGGCGCCATGCGTTACGGCGTCTACGCCATGGAATGCCTGATCAACGCCCTGCTCAGCCGCGGTGCCGCACGCGAGCGGCTCGAGGCCAAGCTGTTCGGTGGCGCCAATGTGCTGGCGGCCCTTTCCGGAGTGGGCTGGCGCAACGCCGAGTTTGCCGAGCGCTTTCTCGAACAGGAAGGCATTCGCGTGGTCGGTGGGGATCTGCGCGGAACATCGCCGCGCCGCATCCAGTTCTGGCCGACAAGCGGCCGGGCCCGTCAGCTTGCCATTGTCGCCGACGTCAAACAGCTGCTGCGCAAGGAAATGAATGAAGCGGTTGCTGTGCTTGGTGCCCGCAAGGAGGAGAATGATCTTGAACTGTTCTGATCCCGCCCTGGGCTCCGAAACCGCGGAAACGGCAACACCCCTGATCCGGCTGCTGCGTTCCATGGCGGCAGAATGGGAGCAGATCGCCCGCGAGGTGGAGGACTTGGGTAGTGATCTGTCCGCTGCTGCGATCTCCGGGTCGCCTGCTGACGGAATGCAGCGCCTGCAAAGCTTTGATCTCATCCAGCAGCGAGCCCACGCCCAGGCCGGTCTTCTGACGCGGCTCTGTCGCAAGCTGGCAGAAGACCAGTACTTCGACCGCAGACGGGTGATGGAACTCGTCGCCGATATTCCGTTTGAGGCGGTACGCAGCGGCCTTGCCGCGGCCTTCGAGGGCCAGCCAGTGCCTGCGGTAACAGACGCCCACCAGAAAGATGTGGAATGGCTATGAGCGCTCCGGTTCCAGGCCTGGCGGGAGAAGAGATGGAGCCGCGCCACAGGTGCAAGGTTCGCGGTACGCCTTCCCGGGTGCGGACGGTGCGCTCAGCGCGCGCAGATCGCTGCGCCTTCTGCCTGGACCCGGCGGCACAGCCCCGTCCCTTTCCGGAAAATATTTTACGCAAGGTGCAGAGATGACAAAGGCAAGCGCAAGAGCGTCGGATGAAGTCCCGTTTCATTTTGAAGAACTGTTCTTCTCACGTACCGATGGAGCCGGCATCATCCTCGCCGGAAATTCCGTATTCACTCGTGTCAGCGGCTATGACTGGGACAACATGGTGCGCAAGCCGCACAAGCTTATCCGTCATCCCGACATGCCGCGGGCGGTATTCTGGCTGTTGTGGAGCACGATCAAGCGCGGTGAACCGATCGGCGCCTATGTGAAGAATCTGGCCAAGGACGGCCGCCATTACTGGGTCTTTGCCATCGTCACGCCGATCGGGGACCACTATCTGTCCGTACGGCTGAAACCCAGCAGCGGCCTCTTTGCCGCCGTGCAGAAGGAATATGAAGCCCTGCGCGACTGGGAACGGCGTGAGGATCCGGCCCCCGCTGACAGTGCGGCCCGCCTCCTCGCCCGGCTGAAGGAGCTTGGCTTTCCGGACTACACCTCGTTCATGTCCGATGCGCTTGCCGCTGAGGTGGCAGCCCGCAATACCGTCCTTGGCCGCAGCCAGGATCGTTCGTTGTCAATCTTTTCGGATCTGCTCGCATCGGCCAAGGCTCTGCTTACGCGGGCAGACGTGATTTCCCAGGCCTATTCGCGCTGCGCCTATGTTCCCCTGAATTTCCAGGTCCAGGCTGCACATCTGGGCGACGCCGGCGTCAGCATCGGCGAGATCACCAAGAACTACAATGATATCTCCGCCGAAATAAACCGGAGCATGATCCGCTTCATCGCCTCGGCCCATGATGTGCTCGGCACCATCAGCACGGGCCAGTTTCTGCTCGGTACCGCTCGAATCCAGCGCGAAGTGCAGGAGCTGTTTGAACAGGAACTGCGTGAGGGACGCTCTGGCGAGGGCGTCGAGGCCGGAGAGATTTCCAATCTGAAGAGCGTCCGCCAGCAGTCACAGAAGCGCGCAGCCGAAGGCCTGCTGCGGATCGGCCGACAAGCCGCCCAGTTCCGCGAAGACTGCGGCGAGATGAAACGGCTGGTGGCGGCCCTTGAGGTCACCCGCGTCATGAGCAAGGTCGAGGTCGCGCGCCTCGACCTTGCCAACAGCGCCCTCAACGAACTCATCGAGGATCTGGACGATCTCCAGAAATCCGTCGGCTCCGGCCTGCGCGATATCGATCTGCTTAACGATGCGATCGGCGGCCATACCAGTCACCTGCTGCGACTGGAGAAGCGCGCAGCCTGAGTAACAGAGGCTGCGTGGCTCCATCCTGTGGCGTAACGCACCTGCCACTGTGCAAGGCTCAGAGCAGCAATTGCGCCAGCCGGGCACGCTGCCAGGGCGCATCGCCATAGCGGGCCTCGCCCCAAAGGCCGAGACGACGGTAAAGCTGGGCATCGCAGTCATAGGTAAAGCCGAAGCCGCCATGGAACTGAATGCCACGATCGGCAGCGAAGGCCAGCGCCTCGCCGGCCGCGGCCTTGGCCATGCGTACGGCGATCTCGCTCTCGGCGCCCTGGCCCCAAAGGCTGGCGGCGTAATAGAGGTGCGAACGCGCCCCGTCGAGCATGACGAGGGCATCGACCATGGGATGCTTCAGCGCCTGATAGGAGCCGATGAGCCGGCCGAACTGCTTGCGGGTTTTCAGATAGTCCACCGTGGTGGCAATGACCCCGGCGGCGCCGCCACACATTTCCGCCGCCGCAAACAGGCAGGAAGCTTCATCGAGAAGCCGGAGCGTCGCTGCGGTTTTGCTTGCGTCAAGGACATCCTCCGCCGCAACCACCATGCCGTCGAGCGTCACGCGATAGGAGCGCCGGGTTTCGTCGATCACGGTCTCGCGCGCGATCTGTCCCTTGCTGAAGCGGGCGCGATCGAGAAGGACGAGGGCCGGCTGGCCGTCATGCAGCACCGAGATCAGCATGACGTCAGCTGATGCCGCGTCGGTCACGAAGGTCTTGACCCCGAAGAGTGCGAGAGTACCCGCCGTCTTCGTCAGGGTGGCGGTAAGATTGGTCAGGCTCCAGTCACCAGCTGGCTCACAGAGCGCGAGCGCACCGATCGCGCCCTCGGCGAGCTTCGGCAGCCAGGTTTTCTTCTGCGCTTCGCTGCCGGCCATCAGCAGGGCCTGGGCCACAAGTGTCGTTGAAATGAGCGGCGTGCCCGCGACCTGCCGACCCAGGGGCTCGACGATGGTGACAACCTCGGCAAGACCAAGGCCGCTACCACCATGGGCTTCCGGAATTGCCACCCCGAGCCAGCCCAGCGCGGCCATCTCGTTCCAGATCTCGCGGTTGAAATCCTCCGCGGCGGCGATCCGGGCGCGGGCCGCAGAGAGCGGAAATTTGTCTCGGGAAAATTGGGTCGCGATCTCGAGGAGCTGCGCCTGCTCGTCGCTGAAGGAAATCTTGGGTCTGCTGGACATGTCGGCCATTGGGGTTCCCTCAGCTCTTGGCCAGGCCGAGCACGCGCTCGCCGATGATGTTGTGCTGGATTTCGCTGGTGCCGCCGCCAATGGTGGCGGAGAAGGCGTTGAAATAGGACCGCTGCCACAGTCCGCGATCAATGGCGTGCGGATCGCCGACATAGTAGGCGGCATTGGCGCCCTCGAGTGACAGGGCGAACTGGTTGAGACGGCGCTGGAACTCGCTCGATGCCAGCTTGCCGGACATGGCAATGGAAAGTGGATATTCGGAGGTCAGCGGTTTTACCTTCGCCCGCGCCGCATTGAGTGCAAGGCCGCGTTCTTCAATGAGGAAGCGCACGAGCTGGTCGCGGATGAGAGGATCCTCGATCGCTGGCCGCCCGCCCCGCCTGGCGCTGCGCGCCAGGGCAACGACCTCGGCAACCTCGGTGCTCATCATCGAATGGCCGCCAGCCTGTCCGCCGGCGGCGCCACGCTCGAACATCAAGGTAGCCATCGCCACCTTCCAGCCATTGCCCTCGCCACCGATCAGACAGCTCTCCGGCACCCGGGCATCGCGGAAGAAGGTCTGGTTGAAACCATATTCACCGGTCAGCTTGCGGATGGGGCGGACCTCGATGCCGCCGATCTTCATCGGGATGAGATAGAAGCTCAGCCCCTCATATTTGTTGTTGGCCTTGGGATTGGAGCGCGCCAGGAGGATCATGTATTTGGCGTAGACCCCAAGACTGGTCCAGATCTTCGAGCCATTGAGGACGAAGTCATGACCGTCACGCTCGGCCTTCAGCTGGGCATTGCCAAGATCCGAGCCATGATCCGGTTCGGAGAAACCCTGGCACCAGATATCCTCTGCACTGAGAATGCCCGGAATATAAGCCTTCTTCTGCTCCTCTGATCCCATATGCAGGATCAGTGGACCGGCCCAGTTGAGGCCGATGGTATTGACCATGAACGGCACCTTGCGACGCACCATCTCGCCGGTGACGATGTCCTGCAACGCCTGCGGCTGGCCGCCGCCGCCATATTCCTTGGGCCAGGCCATGCCAAGATAGCCAGCTTCGTAGACCTTGCGCTGCCAGTCGCGCAGGAAGTGGAACTGGGCATCGGTGCCAACTTCCATGAAGGACTGCGGCAGCAGGATTCCCGGATCGGCAGGCTGGTTCTCCTTGAACCAGGCGCGCACCTCGGCGCGGAATTCATCCAGCTCCTGTTTCGACAAGCTCATCTCCACGCTCCGTTCAGATTCCAAGCTGGCGGGCAGCGAGATCACGCATGATCTCCTCCGAGCCGCCACCGATGGCATTGACCCTTACCTCGCGATAGATGCGCTCGACACGACAGCCGCGCATATAGCCGGCGCCACCCATGATCTGCATCGCCTCGCGGGCGCAATATTCCATGGTCAGGGTGGCCTGGACCTTGAGCAGCGACAGATCTGCTACCGGGGTCTCTCCCGCCTTCACCCGTACCACGCACTGTTCGAGCCAGGCCTGGGTCGCTGAAATCTTGCGCGCCATCTCGGCAAATTTGTGCCGGATCACCTGATGATCAGCCAGTCGCTTGCCGAAGGTCTTGCGCTCGCGGGCCCAGGCCAGGGCATCCTCGAAACAGACCCGGGCATAGGCATTGGCGCTGGCCGCCATGCCAATGCGCTCGCCATTGAAATTGCGCATGATGCCGATGAAGCCCTGGTTCTCGGAGCCGATGAGATTTTCGACCGGTACCTTGACCTCGTCGAAATAGAGCGCCGCGGTGTCGGAGGCCCACCAGCCCTGCTTTTTCAGGGGCGTGCGGGTGAAGCCCTTCATGTCGCGCTCGAGCAGCAGGAGTGAAATGCCGCCCGCCCCTTCCCCGCCGGTGCGCACCGCGACCGTGTAGTAATCCGCGCGCATGCCTGAGGTGATGAACATTTTCGAGCCGTTCACCACGTAATGATCGTCCTTGCGCACGGCGCGGGTGCGGATATTGGCGACGTCCGAGCCACCCGAAGGTTCGGTGATGGCAAGGGCATGGATCTTTTCCCCCGCGAGTACCTGGGGCGCAATGCGGGCCTTCATCGCGTCCGAGCCGATCGCCAGCACCGGCGGCAGGCCGATGCCGTGCACCATGAGGCTGGCATTGATGCCACCGGCGCCGATGCGTGCCATCTCCTCTGCCGTCACGATGGAGTACATCGGATCATTGACCGGCGTGCCGCCATATTCGGCTGGATATCCGATCCCGATCAGGCCCACCGCCGAAGCCTTCCGGTAGAGCTCACGCGGGAATTCGCCAGCCTCGTCCCACGCGTTCACATGAGGCATGATCTCCGCTTCGATGAACTTGCGCAGCGTGGCGCGCCAGGCGCGATGGTCTTCGTTATAGAGGGGGCTCTGATAGCGGTGATCAAAATCGATCGGGCTCTGGCCACCGGAAAACTTTTCGCTCATCTCATCCTCACAGGCTTGCCGCGCGCAGATAGGCCGGGCGCGCAGTCAGACGATGGTAATAGGCTTCGGTCTTGGGCTTGAAGCCACCACGAAGACCCAGCCGGTCGGCCAGCACCAGCGCATAGCCGACACAGATATCAGCAATGGTAAAGCGTTCGGCGCAGAGATAATCGCGGGTTGCGAGCGCCTCCTCGACACAGCGCAGGCGGGCGAAGAACCATTGGGTGTAATCCTCGGCCGCCTGCTTCAGGCGCCGCTCCGGCGGCTCGAACTGGGTGTAACGCAGCACAATGGTCTGGGGAAATGTCAGGGTCGCATCGGAGCGATGCAGCCAGTTGAGATAAGGCCCATATTCGCGGTCGGAGGGAACAAGGCCGAGCGGGCTGGGGCTGGTCGCATCGCGACCATAGCAGTCCACCAGATACTGGCAGATGGCCGCGGACTCGGTGAGCGTGATGTCACCATCGGTCAGCGTCGGCACGGTCCCGAGCGGATTGATGGCCAGATAGCCTTCACGGCGCAGGCGTGGCGGGAATTCCATCACCTCGAGTTCATAGGGAAGGCCCATTTCCTCGAGGGTCCAGAGGGCACGGAGCGATCGTGCGCCCTTGCAGTGATAGAGTTTGAGCGCCATTGCCTAGCCTTTCTCGATCTCGATGAGGATGCTGTTGGCCGCCACCTGATCACCGATGGCGACGTGGACCGCCATCACCCGACCGGCCACCGCGGCCGTGACTTCGTGCTCCATCTTCATCGCCTCAAGCACGGCGAGCGCTGCCCCCTCGCGCACCTCCACGCCGGTCTCGACATGGAGCCGCAGGATGCGGCCATGCATGGGCGCCCGCACATGGCCGCCCTGCGCGGCATCTTCCGCACCCTTGATGTGCAGGAGCTGGTTGTCGAATTCGAACTGCCGGCCCCCCAGGGCCAGCGCGAGACGACCACCATCAGCATGATAATGGCAGGAAAGGGCCACGCCATCGAGCCTGGCGCGGACGATACCATCGGCAGCGGCAAGAATGTCGACCGCAAAAGTGTGGTCACCGGCGTGGACGCGATAGCGATCGGCTCCCAGTGCCGTCACCTCGAAGTCTCCGGCAT
>JAJZDZ010000085.1 GCA_021851325.1 Pseudomonadota bacterium
GATCGGCTGCAGCAGCTGTCGCAGCAGATGGAAAGCGCCGATGAGGCGGTCGAAACCTACAAGGCCGAGCATGGTATCAACGACACCCCCGGCGGGGGATCGGTGGTTGGCCAGCAGCTAGCCCAAATCAATGCGCAGCTCATCACCGCCCGCGCCCAGCTGGCGGAGGACGAGGCCAAATATTCGCGCGTCAAACAGCTGCAAGCCAGTGGGCATGCCGAGGATATCGGACAGGTATTCCAGTCAGGCATGATTTCGACGTTGCGCGAGCAGGAAGCCAATCTGGTGCGCCAAAGGGCGCAGCTGGCGACCATCTACGGGCCACGTCATCCCAAGATGATCGACATCAATTCGCAGATCAAAAGCGTCAAGCTAAAGATCCATGAGGAGGTCAAGCGCGTCGTCGAGACCGTTGCCAATGACGTCGATGTCGCCCAGGCGCAGGTCAACTCGCTGCAGTCAAGCCTGAAAAGCCTCGAAGGTCAGACCCAGTTGCAAGGCAAGGCCATGGTCAAGCTGGCGACCCTGGAGGCCAAGGCAAACTCCGCCCATCAGCTCTACCAGGCGTTTCTAGCAAAGTTCAAGGAAACCCAGGGGGCCAAGAGCATGGAGACCGCCGATGCGCGCATCATCTCGCGCGCCGTCGTGCCGACAACGCCAAGCGCGCCGGCCAAGGGCCATGATCTGGAAATGGCGATGATCGGCGGGATCCTGCTTGGACTGGGTTTCGCCGTGCTGGCGGAGCGGCTTGATTTCGGCTTCCGCCGTGCCGCACAGGTTGAGCGTGCACTTGGTGTTCCGGTGATCGGCATTCTGCCGGAGCTGAAGCGCGGCGCCAAAGCGAACATCCATGTCGCCGATCTGATCATTGACAAACCCCTGTCGGCATTTGCCGAAGCCGTGCGCGGGGTGCAGATGGGCGTGGCGCTGAGCAAGGGCGCGACCAAGCCCAAACTTCTGCTCGTGACCTCGTCGATACCCGATGAGGGCAAGACAACGGTTGCCCTCAGCATTGCCCGCAGCGCTGCACGCGGCGGCCAGCGTGTGCTTCTGATCGACGCGGACCTGCGTAATCCCAGCCTTTCTGAGGCGATTGGCTTTGGCCCGATCGAACAGGGACTGGTCGAAGTCCTGGCTCTGGGAGCGGACATTACAAAGTGTGTCCGCAAGGATCCCAAATCGAGTGTCCTGGTGCTGCCGGCGACCAGTATCAAATCCAATCCCCATGATGTGCTTGCCTCAGAGAAGATGCATCGTCTGCTGGAGGCGTTCAAAACCCAGTTCGATCTCGTCGTCGTCGATTCGGCGCCTTTGCTGCCGGTGATGGACTCCAAGCTGCTGGCGCCCCTGATGGATGCGGTGCTGTTTGTCGTGCGCTGGGAACGGACGCCGCGCGAGGCGGTTATCGGTGCGGCGCAGATCCTTGCCGGGGTCAAGGCCAATGTAGCCGGGGTGGCGATGACCCGAGCCGACATTGACCGGTATCGCCATTATAGCTACGGCTATCACCGCTACGATCATTACAGCAAATACTACGGCGAGTAATGCCCGGCTCTGCTGCGCTTGAGCGATTAAACCCTGGCATGGCCTTCAAGGTTCGGCAGTGGCTGCAAAACGCCAGCTTTGTCGTTTTTTTGCTGACATTGGCCTGGGCGCCGTTTCCGCTTGGTAGCAACCGGCCGTGGGCCTGGGCTCTTCTCAGCCTTCTCATCGCGACGAGCTGGCTTCTGTGGTGCGCGGGACTTCCCTCTCTGACCCTGGCGCACGAACTCCTGCATCGCCTGAAGCTACCGCTCCTGCTGGGGCTGATCTGTCTGCTCTGGGCCTTCATCCAGGCTTTGCCGGTTATTCCTCTTCCCCTGGCCGACTGGGTGTGGCGCGGCGCTGGCAGCCAGCTTGGCGGCTGGAGTGGGGCGGTGTCGATTGCGCCCTGGCGCACGCTGACCGAAGCCATGAAGCTGACGAGCTACGGCCTTGCCTTCATGCTGGTCGCGATGTTCAGCAGCCAGGGCCACCGCGCCCAACTTCTCTTCAATGCGCTGATTGTGATCTGTGGCAGCTATGCCGCCTACAGCCTCGTCATGGCCGGGCTGCGGCTGCCACAGCTTGAGCTCTTCTACGCCGGCCACCGGCATAGTCACACCCTGGCGGCGCCCTTCGTCAATCGCAACAGCTTTGCCACCTATGCGGCCATGGGAGCCCTGTGCGCCGGCTCGCGCCTGGTCGAGCGGGCGCGGACGCACATCATCAGCTGGAGCGGCCCGCGCGCCTATATCCTCACGCTGATCCAGTATCTCTTTGGCCGTGGGGCGGTGTGGCTCAGCTGCAGTCTTCTGTGCGTGGGAGCCCTGCTCGGGACGGCCTCACGGGCCGGCAATGCTGCCTTTGTTGTCGGCGCCGTGGTCGCAGCTTTTCTGGCCCGGACGCTGAAGGCCGGTGACAAGGGCAAGCAGCGCGCACGCTGGATCGGCATCGGGCTCGGCGCAAGTTTCCTTGCCCTGGTGCTGATCGATGGTGGCCAGCTCGCCGATCGTCTCAATGATTTCAGCACCGCCAGTCTGCGCGCCGGAGCAAGGCTACAGTTGTGGACTGCTGCCCTCGCCATGATCCACGACCGTCCGCTCGCAGGTTTTGGTCTCGGCAGCTTTGTTGAGGCCTTTCCGATCTATGATGTGCACATGATGCCGTTCATCATGAACAAGGCCCACAATGATTATCTGGAGCTGGCGGCAGGATGGGGCCTGCCCGCAGCGGCGCTGTGGTGGACGGCTTTGGGTCTGCTCCTGTGGCGCTGTCTGCGCGGGGTTTATGAGCGCCGCCGCCGTCGCCTCTATCCCCTGGTTGCGCTCGCGGCGGCAGCCGCGGTGGGCTTTCATGCGATCTTTGACTTCAGCCTGCAGATGCCGGCGATTGCACTGACCTTTGCCACTATCCTGGGCATTGGGGTGGCCCAGGCTTTTCCGACACGTGGCGCATGAGCGGGCCAAGACGCCTCCAGACTGTTCTATCCTGGCGCGCGCGCCAACGCCTCCTGTGGCTTGCACTTGTGGCTCCGGCCCTTCTGGTGATGGCCCTTGGTCTCATCCAACTTGCCGATGGCTTGGGGCGATGGGCGGCAGAACCCTATTCCGAATATATCGCAGCCAATGTCAGGCTGACCCGGCTTGCCTACATCAAGGCTGAGCAAGCGCTTCTGGCCACGCCGGCCGAGGATGCCGAAGCGCACCTGCTCGCTATCGAGGCGGGAATGGCGCGTGGCGAGCCAGCTGCCATGTTGTTGCGCAAGGCCAGAGCCGCACTCGCCCGCGATCCCGCCGATGCGCGCGGGTGGGTCATTTATGCAAGGCTGTGTGAACCCAAGCACCTGACGGCGGCAACCCTCGCCCTCAATTTTTCCTTCCGCCTGGCGCCACGCGAGTATTTTCTGATCGCGCCCAGGCTTTACGCTGCTGCAGACGTCTGGCGTCGCCTGAGCAGGGAAAACCAAGCGCTGCTGTTTGCTGAAGTGCGCACAGCGGGCAGTACACCCAAGCTCCACAGGGCGCTGATCGCCGCGATGAGCGAGCCAGGCGGAGATGCCATGGTGACGGCGGCCTATCAGGGACGGCCGCGGGCGCTGCGCCGGCTCAACCGGTTGCTCAGCGCGAAAATTCTTGGCTTTTCCAGCTGATCGCAGTGCCGTACTCGGGCGTAGAAACATGATCAGTGCCGCGCGTGTGCCACCTGCCTGACCAGGCGCCGGGACGCACTCTGTGCGCCAACGGCGAGGACAGGACATGGACGCGATTACTCCTCTCTTTACGATTTCGGCCACCGCGACCGGCGGGCGCAATGGCGTGACCGAAACCTCTGACCAGGCCTTGCGCGCGGAGCTGTCGGTGCCCAAGGCGATGGGCGGGCCGCAACAGCCTGGCAAGATTACGCCAGAGCATCTTTTTGCCGCTGGCTACGCGGCCTGTTTTGGCGGGGCGCTGGACTACGTTGCCCGCCAGCAGCGCAAGGATGCGAGCAAGGCCAAGGTCACCTGTGAGGTGGCGATCGGCCCCAGGAGCGCGGGCGGCTTTGGCCTTGCCGTGCGCCTGGGGGTTGAAGACCTCAGTCTGGCCCAGGCTGAACTTCAGGCCCTGGCAGAGGAAGCCCATGAAAGGATCTGTCCTTACAGCCACGCCACGCGCGGAAATGTGATCGTGGAATTGCGTGTTCACGGCGCCTGAGCGACAGAATTAGCGACACTTAAGTCAATGTCCTTCAGTCAAAATCTGCTAGAGCCTGTCGGCGCAAGGAGCCGGGTCCTTATGACCTGGGCAGCTTCATTGCCACTGGATTTGACATGGACAAGGATTTAGGCGCGGTGCCTGGCACAGAGCCCTTGGCGGGGCAGGCCGGCGCCGGACAGTCCGCCGGCTTCTGGCGGCGCAACCAGCGTTTCGGCTGGCTCCTGCTTGGCATTCTCCTGGTCGCCTTGCTCGTGCACGTTCTGGCCCCGAGCGGGCCCAAGCTTGGTCGCGACGGTCATTATGCCTCCTTGGGTCCGGTACCGGTTGGCGTGGCGGTGGCGCGCCGCCAGAACGTTGAGGTCTGGCATGACGGGCTGGGAACGGTGACCCCCCTGGCGACGGTGAGCATTCGCCCGCAGGCCAGCGGCCAGATCATCAAGTTCGATTTTGTCGAAGGTGAGATGGTGAAGAAGGGCCAGATCCTGGCCCAGATTGATCCGCGGCCCTATCAGGCCGCGCTGGATCAGGCCAAGGCCACGCTTGCCCGCGACGAGGCGCTGCTGGCGAACGCGCGGATCGATGAAG
>JAJZDZ010000030.1:0-1333 GCA_021851325.1 Pseudomonadota bacterium
TCACCTTCTCCATCGCGGCTTGCAATGACGACAAAATAGCCGTCCGGATCACGCAGCCACAGCTCCCGGTGCGATGGAGCCGGATTAAAGAACGCCTCCAGGACGCACTCAGCTCCCATTTGTTGAGCCCGCATGACAACATCATCAAACGCCTCGACCTCAAACCAGACCAGCACGCCGCGGCCGTGTGGCCCGGCGCCGGGACTGACGAGATTGGGATGATCCTCTATGTCCCAGGCGTGAAGCTGAAGCACAAGCTCGTCACCACATTTGATTCTGTCATAACCATTTCGATGTTCATGCTCCGGAAGGGCGTCTGCGCCGAGCAATGTACAATACCAGCGACTGCTTGCTCGCACATCGTGAACGGCGATGAGTGGCTGTGATTTGACTGAGGGCTTTGCCGCCATAATGCCCGCTCCCGGTCCGGCGCGGGCTTATCATTGCGGCAGAAGAAATTTAAAGGCAAGACCTGACGGGACCTGGGGCCACGGCAGGACCGCCGGCTGAGCTAAACCAAACCGGATTCAGGCTCCTGGAAAAGCTGAAGCATCTGAATAGACGGAGGTTATGATGAGCAGCGGCAGGTCCTGTCGCACCATCTGTTAGGTGCCATCCGTTGGGCTCAGCCCTCTGTCTCGGGTTTCCTGCGCTTTCAGATTTCCTGAAGCAGCCACGATGCCACCCCGGCCTCTCGTCAGGACATCCGGGCCGTGCTCCGGCCCGGATGTTTTTTGGCGCTGCACGCAAGATCCTTCCGGACCCCTATGCCGCCACTTTAATCGCGATCTTTTTCTCCGGTTTTATCAATTCCGGCTTTTTGGGCAGCGTCACGGTGAGAACGCCCTTCTTGAACTGCGCCTCGATTCTCTCGGCATCGACCCCTTCCGGCACCGCGAAGCAGCGCTCAAAGGTGCCAAAGCTGCGCTCGTGGAGGTAATAGTCCTTTTGCTTTTCCTCCTTCTCCTGCCGCTTCTCGCCCTTGATCAGCAGACCTCCGTTAACCAGCTTTACCTCGATATCCTTGTCGTCCATACCGGGTAACTCAGCAGCGATCTCATACGCCTTCTCTTTTTCAACTATGTCGACCGCCGGTTCGGTCGCCCAGCTAACGGCCCGACTCCAGAACGGCTCTACATCGAAGATAGAACGACGAAATGGCGCACTCCAAAGGCCCCGATCGAAGTCGTCAAACAGGCGATCGACTTCCCGGCGCAATCCCTCGAACGGTCTCCACGACTGCATGGCCTTTTGTGACGGCTGCACCTTATTCTCGGTGGTCACTGCCACCTTTCCCGCGACATCACCCATGAGCTGTTTCTCCTTACAGAAG
>JAJZDZ010000030.1:1433-32544 GCA_021851325.1 Pseudomonadota bacterium
GGTGGTGCGCAGGTCTTAAAGTCCATTGACCTGGACCTTATTGTGTAACTCAATGGACCTGAGACCACGGCCAGACGCCCGATTTGGATCACACTATGGCAGTTCAGGAAACCCAACCATCTCCAATCGTAACAGCCTTCTTTGATAGCGCGACAGGTACTGTTTCCTATCTGGTAGCCGACCCAATATCCGGGCGGGCGGCGATCATCGATTCGGTGCTCGACTTCAACGCCGCCGCGGGAAGAACGAGCACGCGTTCAGCCGACTTGATCATAGACCATGTCCGCAAGCATGATTTCAGAATCGACTGGCACCTGGAAACTCATGTGCACGCCGATCACCTTTCGGCAGCGGTGTATCTCAAGGAAAAGCTCGGCGGACAGATCGCAATTGGCGAACAGGTCAGGATCGTACAATCCGTGTTCCGCGAGGTCTTCAATACCGAAGATGAATTCGTTGCGGATGGGCAGCAATTCGACCATCTGTTCCGGGACGGAGAGCACTTCCGCATCGGTACACTCGAAGCCGAGGCCATACATACCCCCGGCCACACGCCTGCATGTCTGACCTATTTGATTGGCGCCACCGCGTTTGTCGGCGATACACTATTTATGCCGGATTATGGCACTGCGCGATGTGATTTTCCGGGTGGCGATGCCCGGACACTGTACCGCTCGATACATAGAATTTTCCAGCTGCCTGCAGAAACAACTCTCTATATGTGTCACGACTACCGGCCCGGAGGACGCCCAGCCATGTGGCAGGCAACAGTTGGCAAAGAGCGTGCGGAAAATATCCATATTCACGACGGCATCAGTGAGGAGGCTTTCGTGATCATGCGGGCAAATCGTGACAAGACACTCGATATGCCAGCCCTGATTTTACCCGCCGTGCAGGTAAATATGCGCGCGGGTCACCTTCCACCCGCGGAGAAGAACGGCATCCATTATCTCAAGATCCCGCTGAACAGATTTTGAAGAGCCATAGCGGTCCACTGGCTTGATGGAATTGCGCCCGACAGGGCGCCCAGATCTTCCACTGTCTTTGGTCAGATGGCGTTCGCCCTAAAGGCTTTCGATCACTTTACTCAGCTTTTCCCGGACGCGGGTTGCGGCAGACTTGAGATTGGCATTTTCAATCGCCTGCATGGATGCTACTGGATCGATTGCGGCGATCTCGGTTTTCCCACCGCCCACGTCCTGGACGACAACATTGCAGGGGAGCATGGTCCCTACCTTGTCTTCGATCGCGAGCGCCTCATAGGCAATGGAGGGGCTGCAGGCGCCAAGGATGAGATAGCGACGGAATTCCTTGTTGAGCTTCTTCTTGAACACGTCCTGGACATCGATCTGCGTGATGATCCCGAACCCCTCCTGCTGAAGCGACTGGGTCGTGCGCCGAACGGCTTCATCAAAGTCATGTGCCAGAATCTTAGAGAAGTAATAGGTCATTCTCATATTCCCATCTGGGTTTAGCTGTAATCATCCAGGTCAATTCCGGAGGGCCCTGCCCCTTGTCTGCGCGAATGGGTCCCTCCTGAGCGACCCTGACACTGCCAGTTGTGTCCCGCCGCAACTGGACGCGCAAGCAAGGTTTCTGGGGCTCGCCGATGCGCAGCTGAAAATCCCTGCCATCCGGGCATGGTGACTTCCGGTTCGACGGCTGGTTCTAAAATAGCACCACCTTCCCATTTCGCACTACGACAATTTCACCTTCGTCAAAGGGCCGCCAATCCTCGTCACTCAACGGGACGCTGGCAATGAGGGTGAGTTCCTGTGGGTCGGGCTCGCCCGGCTGCGTCTCTTCACTCGTAATGATGGCATCGCTATCACAAGAACAGCGGCGCTGCAGCAACCACAGACCCGGAGGCGCAACTTTGCCTCCACTCTGAATACGGCGATGACCATGCGCGAAGAGCGCGTCGCTGTCGGAATAGAGAAAATTTGCCGGGCCATGGATACGCATTTCAGAGGCAAAGCGGGAAACTTCCGCTTGACGCGCCTCCAGGGATGGGATCTTCGCCCCCTGCCACAGCCTGGACAGTCGATCGAGCAATATGCAGAAGGCCACTTCGGAGTCAGTTTCTCCCAGTGGTGTAAAACGCCTTGCGTCGGATGGCAGCCTTTGCGCTATCGCATTGAGCTGACCATTATGCGCAAAGACGTGCGCGCGGCCGCCAAGCTCACGGACAAAGGGCTGAGTATTGGCAAGGCATACGCTTCCCTCCGTCGCATGGCGAACATGGGAGATCAGAAGTTGCGAGGGTTGACGACGCTCTTCAATGAATCTCAGCCATAGGCTGTCAGCTGCAGGCTCCGGTTCCTTGTACAAGCGCACGTCGTGGCCGTCATACAGCGCGAGCCCCCAACCATCGATCGCATGCGTCGCATAGCCGCCGCGTTGCGCAAAGCGTTCC
Organism: Pseudomonadota bacterium; assembly: GCA_021851325.1. Lineage (GTDB taxonomy): Bacteria > Pseudomonadota > Alphaproteobacteria > Micropepsales > Micropepsaceae > Rhizomicrobium. Next base: position 3,850 of record JAJZDZ010000030.1, read on the forward strand.
AAGGACACGGTCGCCCGCGTTGGTTGCCGGCTTGACAGGCAAAATAGCTCACACATCCTCTGGCCCAATCCGCGGCGCGGTTGTTAATCCTGAACCTGACATTGCCCGCTTTTCATCTGCCCGGATCAACAGCAAACATCCCCGTTCCGAGATATACGAATTTTGACGTAGCTCAATCCGGTCTGCGCTATCGGGACTAGCAGCAATAGTTGGTGGGTGTGCTGGGGCAAACGTGGGATCCGGCAGGTCTGTTGGCGAGGTCCATTATCGCCAGTTACATACCACGTTGTCTCGGACTGCGGTTGGAGCGCATAATTACTCTGGCGGTCATGGCGGGTGTCCTACACCCGTCCACGGAGGGGAACATGGGTCAGCCTGTGCCTGAATCACGTGCTGTTGACGCAAAAACTGGCCTGACCGCAGCCGAAGCGCAGCAGCGGCTGAAGCAGTTTGGGCCAAATGTCATCCCCGAGCGCCGAGTTCATCCTCTCATGACCTTGCTGGGCAAATTCTGGGGGCCAATCCCCTGGCTTTTGGAGATAACCATCGTCCTTCAGGTACTGCTTGGCAGAGATCCTGAGGCGCTAGTCATTGCCCTATTGCTCGGCGCCAACGCCGGGATCAGTTTTGTTCAGGAAGGCCGTGCAAGCAGGGCTCTTGATCTTCTGCGAAAGCGGCTCACGGCGAGCGCCCGCGTGCTGCGTGATGGAGTTTGGCGGTCTGAGTCCACAGCTAACCTGGTTCCGGGCGACATTGTCCATATCCGCATGGGAGATCTCGCGCCGGCGGATGTCCGCATTGTCGAAGGAGAGGTTCTGATCGATCAGTCGGCTTTGACTGGAGAGTCGGTGGCGGTCGAGGCCGGCGCAGGCGCAATGGCTTATGCTGCCTCCGTGGTCCGTCGTGGCGAAGCTACCGGCGAAATCGTGGCAACCGGTCAGAAAACCTACTTCGGCAAGACCGCTGAACTCGTCAGGACGGCGCAGCCTGCCAGTCATCTTGCGGAGATGATCTTCAGGATCGTCCGCGTTCTGGTGGTCTTCGACATCCTCTTGATCGGCGCGCTCCTCGTGTACGCTGCGTGGGCAGGACTGTCGCTGCGCGATGTGTTACCGTTTGCCCTGATCCTGCTCGTTGCCTCCGTGCCGGTAGCCCTACCTGCAACCTTTACCCTCGCCACCGCCTTGGGCGCGGCGGAACTGGCGCGTTCCGGCGTTCTTTTGACCCGCCTCTCCACCATCGAGGAAGCCGCGGGCATGGACGTGCTTTGCACGGACAAGACCGGAACCTTGACTGAAAACCGCCTGACACTGTCGGCGATGCAAAGATTCAGCGCCCAGTCCGATGATGAGTTGCTGCGTGCCGCCGCCCTGGCGAGCGATCCAGCCACCCAGGATCCTATCGATCTTGCCATTTTGAGCGCGGCTTCGGCGCGAAACCTCCTCACCGCCGCCACCACGCGGATCGAATACGTTCCCTTTGACCCGGAGAGCCGCTACGCGCTCGGACGCTACCACACCGACAACGGTGAACTCTGTGTGGTTAAGGGCGGGCCACAGGAAGTTCTCAAGCTCGTGAGCGTACCTGCTGACATTTCAGAGGCCGTCAATCGGCTGGCTGCAGCAGGGGCACGGGTTTTGGCAGTGGCAGAAGGAGCGTCACGTACACATTTGACCCTGGCCGGGCTTGTCGCGCTCGAAGATCCGCCCCGTGCCGATGCCGCTGCGCTGGTTAAGGGACTGAGCGATCTTGGTATAAGGGTCGTGATGCTCACCGGCGACACTGCGCCGACGGCGAGCCTGATCGCCCAGCGCGTTGGTATCGAAGGCGCTATCGCCCCGGCTGGAACACTTGACCAGATCGATGAAAATCACGCTCTCGACTATGGCGTCTATGCCCGGGTTTTCCCTGAGCACAAGATACAGCTGATAAGACTGCTGCAAAAGGCCGGTCATGTTGTCGGCATGACGGGTGATGGCGTCAACGATGCGCCGGCACTCAAGCAGGCCGACGTCGGTATCGCGGTTGCAAGTGCCACCGATGTCGCCCGCGCCGCAGCCGGTGTCGCCCTGACGATGCCTGGACTTGTCGATGCCTTGACTGCGGTGCAGAGCAGCCGGCGTATTTATCAGCGCATGCTGACCTATACCATCAACAAGATCATGAAGACGCTGGAAATAGCTGTCTTCCTGACAGCCGGCGTAATCGTGACCCATGAATTCATCATCACGCCGCTGTTGATCGTCCTGCTTCTCTTCACCAATGACTTTGTTACAATGTCAATTGCAACCGACAATGTCAGCTTCTCGCGCCAGCCGGATCGCTGGGATGTACGCATGCTGATGCTGACAGGCGGCATTCTTGCTGCATTCGTCCTCGTGCTTTCGTTTACAGTCTTCTTTGTCGGACGGGACGTATTCGGGCTTCAGCTTCCCGAACTACAAACTCTGGTGTTTGTCATGCTCGTGGCTACAGGTCAGGGCAACGTCTACCTGGTGCGGGAGCGGGGGCCCTTCTGGAATTCGCGGCCGAGCCGCTGGCTGATGATAAGCTCAATTGCAGACCTCATTGTCGTCTGCCTGATGGCAACGACCGGGATCCTCATGGCCGCGGTCAAGCTCAAGTTGATCCTCACACTTCTTGCAGTTGTCGCCATCTACCTCCTCGTTCTGGATCGTATCAAAATCCAGCTGTTCAAGCGGCTGAATGTGAAGTGACCCATCTGCTGCTGTGATCCCAGCGCGAGGCGAACCTGGGTCGTTGCCATGAATTGCGCCGGCCTGGGGGGGCCGGCTCGCCTGGCCCAGCCTAATCGGGCGAAAGCCTGACCGCGTCCAGCCTGCGGGTTACGAACAGGACCACATCGATGCAGAAGCTGCCGTCGGCGCGAACCTCGAAATAGTCGCGTACATCGCCTGATATCCCCTGTTGCAGGGCGCGGATGGCCTCTTCCTGCACAGGCGGCGTCTTCATACGTTCGATCCACTCGGCAAAGTTGAGTTTCACCCGGAAGCGTTCTGTTTTCTCGCAGACCAGCCTCGCAGCGGCCAGTGCCATCTCCCATTCGGCACGGCTGTAATCCCGGACATGCGAAGGATCGCGCAACAATTCCACGGCTTGAAGAAAACTGTCCAGCAGAGCGGGGCCGGGCGATATGACATCCACAAAGCCAGCGCGCCCGTCCGTTTTGAGAACCCGCGCCGCTTCACGCAACCCCGCCCCCAGATCTCGCCAGTGATGCGCACTGTAGCGGCTGAGGACAAGATCGAAAGCGCCATCGGCAAAGGGCAGGCTCTCCGCATATCCCTTTTGCGTAGTGAGGTTCTTGATCTGGCGACGCTGCCCGATTTCCGCCACAAGGTCGAGCATGTCCGTGGAAAGGTCGCAGGCAACAACCTCCTGGACATGGGTAGCGGCATGAAAGCTCACATGTCCGCCGCCACAGCCAAGATCAAGAACACGTCCATGGGGATAGTCCTGTGCCAGTTGCGTCAGGGCTATGAGATCCGCGCCCTGGGCATGGACCTTGCTTTCAACATAGGCGTTGGCCCGGGCGCCAAATTGTGTCTCGACCAGACGTTCATGGCTGACTTCCGCCATATGATTTGCTCCTTGGCATTGCCAGGTGGCGGTAACGATGGCGCAGGAAACGGCCCTGTTGTGGCAGGAGCGTCCGCCTGAGGTGCTGGCGACGCTGACGCCAACATCGCTTGGACGACCACGCTGACTATACGGCGGCGATCCTGGCCGGCCGAGGATAAAGCCGCAAGCGCGGCACCGGCCACAGATCAGCTGAGCCAGGCAGGCGATGATTTTTATACCGCAGAGGATGCTGATTGCGGGCGGGCAGCCCAGGCCACGCAACTGGTCGCTCCAGGAAACGCCATGGCGGGCACCCGCCTGAGGCTCTGTGCGCGCAAGCCTGACCTGCTATAGGCGCAAGACGCAGTTCGCGCTTTTCGGGCGTGACGGATGGCAAAAAGCTGCTTACGAGGACAGGGGCCACGATCCCGGCCGACCGGCCGGGGCAGAGACGAGGTACCAGCTCCATGCAAGCGACCATTTTTGGCATCCCCAATTGCGATACCATGAAAAAGGCCCGGGACTGGCTCGACCACCATCACATCGCCTACCGGTTTCATGACTACCGGAAGGACGGCGTCCCGCAAGACTTGCTGGAAGGCTGGGTCAAGGAACTGGGCTGGGAAGCCCTCCTTAACCGCAATGGCACGACCTTCCGCAAGCTGCCCGAGAGCGACAAGACCGGCCTGAATGCCCGCAGGGCGGTGGCCCTGATGTGCGCCCAGCCGAGCCTCATCCGGCGCCCCGTGCTCGACACTGGCCAGCGGCGCGTGGTGGGGTTTGCCCCGCAGGTCTACGCGACGCTGTTTTAGGGCCTCGGAGGTAGAGGCGGCGAACCGCCACTGCCAGAAAATAGGTTCCCCAACTGCCTGAGGTACACGGCGAAATTTGCTGCGCAGACTGCCTTGGGCGGGCTTACCGGCAATTTGAGCTTCCTTGCCGCATGCGCTGCAACACGGCGCCAGGCCCTCGGCGCCCGTTCCCTGACGGCAGACCGGCGCCTCCGCCATGCTTGGCTGGTCCCTCGACCAGGATCATGTCCCAGGACGGGGAGGTTGCGACCCGCGGCGCGAAGTGCCGGCATACCGGGGCGATGTTGTCCTTTTCACCTGCACACCCCCTTGCAGGGCATGGACGGCGCTGTCCGTGGCGACAAACCCGCCTGCAAGTGATCGCAATATGATTTCAAGACTAAAAGTCACCTCCGGCGGGCAAGAAGGGCAAAGCCGGCAATTCGCCAGTGCAACCCGAGTAAGACGGGCGGCGGCCAGCAGCAAGGTTGTCGTGAGGTCGTCGGGAACCTTCTTCCCTCCTTGTTCTTTCCTGTTTAGGCTTCTTTTCGTGCGCGTGGGGCTTTGCTGGGGGAGACATTGCTATGCTGCGGCATTTACTGCGTTCTGTGGTCCAACAGGGAACCTTGACGGTAATCCACCCGGACGGGACCTATGTGTTTGGGCAGGGTGAGCCAGGCGTGAAGGTGCGGATGCATGATCGCAAGGTACTCTGGGACATCGCCCGCGATCCGGACCTGAAAATCGGTGAGGCCTATATGGATGGCCGCCTCTCAATTGAGGAGGGCGACATCGCACTCCTGCTCGACCTGCTGATGTCCAATGTTTCCCGTAATCACACCACCGGCTGGCATCGCCTGGCGCGGATCCTGCGCAAAGCGATGCGCCGCCTCAATCAGTACAATCCAGCGTCACGCTCCAAGGACCACGTCGCGCACCATTACGATCTGTCAGGCAAGCTCTACGATCTGTTTCTGGACCGGGACCGGCAATATTCTTGTGCCTACTTTTCGAGCCCCGGGGAAAGTCTCGACGAGGCCCAGATCGGCAAGAAACGTCACATCGCCGCCAAGCTCTTCTGTGACCGGCCAGGGCTCAGGGTCCTCGACATTGGCTGCGGCTGGGGAGGCCTTGCGCTCGATCTGGCACGGGACTGCAAAGCCGATGTGCTCGGCATCACGCTGAGCGAGGAGCAGATTGCCGTCGCCACAGAGCGTGCCCACCACGCCGGATTAAGTGACAGATGCCATTTCGAACTCGTCGATTATCGCAAGCTGGGAGGCCGCTTCGATCGCATCGTCTCGGTTGGCATGTTCGAACATGTCGGAGTTCCCCATTACCAGACCTATTTCGAGAAGGTTCGTGATCTGCTTGACGACAACGGGGTTGCGGTTATCCACACCATCGGTCGCTCGGATGGGCCCGGCGCCACCAATCCCTGGATCGCCAAATACATCTTTCCCGGCGGTTACACCCCGGCTCTGAGCGAAATGGTACCGGTGATTGAGCAGTGCGGGCTGATGGTGTCGGATGTCGAAGTGTTGCGGCTCCATTACGCCGAGACCCTAAAGGAGTGGCGCCGGAGGGTCCGTAGCCACTGGAGTGAACTGGCCGCACTCTATGATGAACGCTTCTGCCGCATGTGGGAATTTTATCTTGCCGGCGCCGAAATGGGCTTCCGCCGCGAAGGTCTGGTGGTGTTCCAGGTGCAGATCATCAAGAACGTCGACGCCCTGCCCATTACCCGCGATTACATGTACGAAAATGAGCGCACCATGCGGTTTGCCGGCACCGAGCAGATGCCGCGGCCCAAGCGGGTGGCATGATTAAGGGTCCACGCCACGGGCGAATCGACTAAACTGGGGAAAATCGTTTCGTTCCGCTTGCAGGACCGCGCCTGGACGGCTTGATTGGCGCCCCAGCAAGGCTGCCGATCATCCCATGGACCAAGACCTGCACCGACACGTTCCTTACGATATTGACGTCGAGCAGGCCCTGCTCGGGGTCATACTTGCGGACAATCACGCGCTCGAACGCGTCTCCGCCATTTTGAAACCGGATCATTTCTACGATCCCCTGCACGCACGCATTTATGAGGTGATGCTGGCACAGGCCGAGCGTGGCGGCATGGTGCTGACACCACTGACACTGCACGCACATATGAAGGCCGATCCCGGTCTCATCGAAATGGGCGGCCTGAACTATTTTGCGCAACTCGCCGATGCCGCGCCGGCACTTCCCAATGTGCGCGATTATGCCCAAATCCTGCATGATCTGGCGGTTCGACGGGCCCTCATCCGCATCGGTGAAGACATCGTCAATACCGCTTACGAAGCCCCTCACGAAAACCCGCCCAAGGCCCAGATTGAGACCGCCGAGAAGGCTCTCTATGCCATCAGCGAGAGCTCACGCTATGGCGAGGGGGCGATCGATTTTGGCGAATCCTTGCGCCGGGCAGTCGCGCTTGCCGAGAAAGCGGCGGCACGTGGTGGACGGATCTCTGGGGTGACCAGCGGCTTTGATGACATCGACAAACTGCTTGGTGGTCTGCAGCCGTCCGATCTGCTGATCCTTGCCGGACGACCAGGCATGGGTAAAACCTCGCTGGCAACCAATATCTCGTTTCATGCCGCCAAGGCCTTTAGCGAGGATGTGGCCGCGGGTGTTGAACCGCGCGGCGCACCGGTTCTGTTCTTCAGCCTGGAAATGGCGGCACAGCAGCTCTCCGGCCGCATTCTTGCCGAACAGAGCGAAATCGAGATGTGGAAGATCCGCAACGGCAAGTTCAGCGAGAGTGAGTGGGAGAAGTTCGTCCTGACCACCCAGGATCTGTCCGATCTGCCGCTTTATATTGACGACACCGGCGGCATCTCGATCGCCCAGATCGCGGCCCGTGCCCGTCGCCTCAAACGCGAAAAGAACATTGGCCTGATCGTAATCGACTATCTTCAGCTCGTGACCTCGGCCGGCCGGGCAGAAAACCGCGTCCAGGAAATCACCCAGATCACAACCGGCCTGAAAGCCTTGGCCAAGGAACTCAACCTGCCAATCCTCGCCCTGTCGCAACTGTCACGTGGGGTCGATGCCCGCGACGACAAGCGCCCGGTGCTTTCTGACTTGCGTGAATCCGGTTCCATCGAGCAGGACGCTGATGTCGTCATGTTTGTCTTCCGCGAGGAATACTACCTCAAGAGCCGCGAACCGGAACCAGGAACGCCTGAGCACACCAAGTGGCTGGAAAAATGTGAACGGGTCATGGGCCGCGCCGAAGTACTGGTGGAAAAGCATCGTCACGGCGCCACCCGCGCGATACCCCTGCAGTTCGATGACCGCTTTACCCGCTTTTCCAATCTTGCGGATGAGAGTCAGTTGCCAGCGCACTGACGTAACCCGGGGCGTCAAACTGCCAGCACCGCCCCAGCTGTCATGTCGGCCTTGCCATCTACCCTTCAGATCGCGCATTAGTGCCGCAAGTGGCACATCCAGGGGTGAAAATGTTCAGCCCCCAACCGCAGGTGCGTGCATGCTCCACCCGTTAGGTCATCGTGAACGTCACTTCTCCGATCGCACCGGCTGGCTGCGGGCGGCCGTGCTTGGCGCCAATGACGGCATTGTCTCGACGGCCAGCCTCATCGCTGGCGTCGCCTCCGCCTCTTCGGGACGCAGCGCAGCTCTTGTGGCCGGTGTCGCCGGCCTGGTGGCAGGAGCGCTTGCGATGGCCGCCGGGGAATATGTCTCCGTTTCTTCTCAGGCCGACACCGAGCGCGCCGATCTGGCCAAGGAGACGGCGGAACTGCACGCCAATCCGCTCGCCGAGCGCGAGGAATTGGCCGCTATCTATCGCAGGCGCGGGCTCGATACAGCGCTTGCCGAAAAAGTCGCCGACCAGCTGATGACCCACAATGCACTGGAAGCGCATGCGCGCGACGAACTTGGCATCCATGATGCCATGACAGCACGTCCTCTGCAGGCCAGTCTGACCTCGGCAGCGAGCTTTTCAGCCGGTGCCGGCCTGCCATTGCTCGTCGTCGCGATCGCACCACGCGGCTATACCATCGCTTCGGTGATCCTCGCATCATTGTTGTATCTGGGCATATTGGGTGCCATCAGTGCCTATGCCGGCGGCGCGCAATTGCTGCGACCAACGCTGCGCGTCACCTTCTGGGGCGCATTGGCCATGCTTGTTACCGCCGGCATCGGGCGGCTCATCGGTGTTGCCGTCTAGCTCTTGATCCCTGCATGAAAGCTTTCGCCACAAGGGCGAGCTGAAGCACGCCAGCGGGCATCTCAGATCCTGCCGAACGCACAGACACCTGCGGCCACCTCTTGCTTTTCAATTTTGCCAAAACTACGGTGCCGCCGGGCCTCGTGTTCGCTTTGAAAATCCTCACCCCTCGCGGCCGAGGTAGATGTTACCAAATTGCTGAGCAGTTCCCTGTCGTGCCTCACCATCCGGCTCGGCGCGGTGGTGGAGAATTATCACCGCTGTGCCCGTCTGGCTGGACCTGCGGCAATCGCCCCAACCGTCAAGGCCGATGCGTATGGTCTGGGTGCGCTGCCGGTTGCAGGCGCACTGGCCGCAGCCGGGGCGGACACTTTCTTTGTGGCGCGCCTCGAAGAAGGAATCGCATTGCGCGCGCACCTGCCCGCAGCCCGCATTTTCGTGCTGGATGGAGCCGAACCGCAGTGGACCGACGCGCTCCGCCGTTATGCCCTGACGCCAGTGCTCAACTCCCTGGCGCAGATTTCCGCGTGGTCCGCCGCAGCTCCGGCCCATGCAAGGCTCGACGCAGCCATACATATCGATACCGGCATGTCTCGTCTGGGTCTTGCCACCAGCGACGTGTCCGTGCTCGCAGCAGAGGCCGCCAACCGCCTCGAACGCCTGCGCCTTGTCCTCGTGATGAGCCATCTTGCCTGTGCCGATGAGCCCACAAACCCCATAAATCTCCTGCAGCTGGCGCGGTTTCGTGACGCGCTGGCGATGTTGCCACCGGCTCCGGCAAGTCTGGCCGCCAGTGCCGGCCTTTTCCTTGGCCGTGACTATCTCTTTGACATGGTGCGGCCGGGGCTTAGCCTTCTTGGGGGTGATCCAAGGTCCGATCACGCGGACAACCCCTTTGCCGTTGCCGCACGCCTCAGCGCCCGCGTGCTGCAGCTTAGGCGAATTGACAAGGGCCAAAGCGTTGGCTACGGAGCCACATTCCGCAGCGCGCGCCCCACGGTGCTCGCGACGGTGGCACTGGGATATGCGGACGGGCTCATGCGCGCCATCGGCAATCGCGGGGCAGGCGCGATCGACGGCACGCCCGTGCCTGTTGTTGGCCGCGTCTCCATGGATGTGACGGTGCTGGATCTCGGCCCGCACAGTACGGCGCGCATTGGTGATGAGATCGAGTTTTTTGGCGACCATATTTCCCTGGCCGCCCATGCCGATGCTGCGCAGACCAACGCGTATGAAGTTCTTACCCGCATCGGTCCGCGCGTGAAACGGCTTTATGTCAACGAGGTGGCCCCGTGAGCGCTGTGCTCGAATTTGTTGCCGCAAGTGGCGCTATAACGCTTGCCGCGTTCGAACAGGTGGGACGGCTCTGGCTATTCACCTGGCGCTCCATTTTCGCCCTCTTCCGTCCGCCCTACTACTGGCGCCTCATGGGCCAGCAGATATTGCGGATCGGCTATTACTCGCTGCCGGTGGTCGGCCTGACCGCATTCTTTACCGGCGGTGTCCTTGCCCTGCAGATCTACATTGGTTCGGACCGGTACGGTGCCGAAGCGTTCGTGCCGCAGATTGTCGTTCTAGGTATCACCCGCGAACTGGGACCGGTGATCGCCGGGCTGATGGTCGCAGGCCGGGTGGCAGCGGCAATCGCAGCGGAAATCGGCACCATGCGCGTCACCGAACAGATCGATGCGCTGACCACCCTGTCGACCAACCCCATACGCTACCTGGTCGTCCCCCGCCTCATTGCCGCCGTGATCACGATGCCGATCCTGGTGGCCATCGCCGATTCGATTGGCGTTCTGGGTGGCTATGTGGTCGCCACCACCACACTGAACTTTAATGGCAGCGTCTATCTGAAAAACTCGATCGATTTTGTCACCAACGAGGATATTTATTCCGGCCTGATCAAGGCGGCGGTGTTCGGATTCATCATTGCCCTGATGGGCTGCTATAGCGGATTCAATTCCAAGGGCGGAGCGCAGGGCGTGGGAACTGCGACCACCAACGCCGTGGTTGCTGCGTCCATTCTCATCCTTGCGGCCAACTATCTGCTCACCTCACTGCTGTTCGTACGGTAAATCTCATGACCCAGCCCAAAGTCGAACTGCGCGGCGTCAAGAAGAGCTTCGGCAGCAAAGTGGTTCTCGACGGCGTTGACCTTGTTCTGGGAAATGGGGAGAGCCTCGTCGTCATCGGCGGCTCAGGCACCGGCAAATCGGTCATGATCAAATGCGTGCTCGGCATCCTGCGCCCCGACGCCGGACAGATTTTTGTCGATGGCGAGGAGGTTACGGATCTGCACGGCCGGGCACGCGACCACATGCTGAAACAGTTCGGCATGCTGTTCCAGGGAGCCGCCCTCTTTGACAGCCTTCCGGTCTGGGAAAACGTAGCCTTCGGCCTGATCCAAGGTCACGGCGTAAAGCGCAAGCAGGCCCGCGACATTGCGATCGAGAAGCTGGCCAAGGTGGGGCTTTCCGCCGATGTGGCGATGCTGTCACCCGCAGAACTCTCCGGCGGCATGCAGAAGCGCGTTGGTTTGGCCCGCGCGATTGCCGCCGATCCCAAGGTCATTTTTTTCGATGAGCCAACCACCGGACTTGATCCCATCATGGCCGATGTCATCAATGACCTGATCATTTCGACGGTGGAAGATCTGGGGGTCTCCACCCTTTCCATCACCCATGACATGGCCAGTGCACGCAAGATCGCCGATCGCATCGCCATGCTTTATCGGGGCAAGATCATCTGGCAGGGGGCAACCGAACAGATCGATCAGTCCGGCAATCCTTACGTGGAGCAGTTCATTCATGGGCGGGCCGAAGGGCCAATCCAGATGGAATTGCGTCGCTAGTCGCTGATCCCCGCCTCTCGGCCCCCGCTTCCGTGCTATAGCGTTGCCATGGCCAAACCGCTTTCCTTCACTTGCCAGTCCTGTGGTGCTGCCCATGCCAAATGGGCCGGACGCTGCGATGCCTGCGGCGGCTGGAATACCATCATCGAAGAAGCCCCGGTTATTCCTGCCGGAACGGCCGCAGGCCGGCGCCACAAGGGCCGGCCCTTCGCGCTCGAGGATCTGAAATCCACCGATCAGGTTCCGGCCCGGCGCATCAGCGGCATCGGTGAATTCGACCGCGTCTGCGGCGGTGGCCTGGTACCAGGCTCGGCGCTGCTCGTCGGCGGAGATCCGGGTGTCGGCAAATCAACCCTCATCCTGCAGGTGCTGGCTGCCTATGCCAGGAGCAAGGGACACGCCGTCTATATCTCCGGAGAAGAGGCGATGGGCCAGGTCCGCCTGCGCGCCGCACGCATGGGCCTCGCCGAAGCGCCGGTGGCACTGGGCGCTGCAACCTGCGTCGAGGACATCCTCGCCACACTCGAGCATGGTCCTGCCCCGGGCATTCTGGCGATCGACTCGATCCAGACGATCTGGACCTCGGCGTTGGAGGCCGCGCCGGGAACAATTGCCCAGGTGCGTACGGCAAGCTTTGATCTCGTGCGCTACGCCAAAACGAGCGGCACCGCGCTCCTGCTCATCGGTCACGTGACCAAAGAGGGGCAGATCGCAGGGCCCAAGGCGGTCGAACATCTGGTCGATGCCGTACTCTATTTCGAAGGCGAGCGCGGCCATCATTTTCGCGTGCTGCGCAGCGTCAAGAACCGCTTCGGAGCTACCGACGAGATCGGTGTATTCGACATGACCGGCCGCGGCCTGGAACAGGTCGCCAATCCCTCGGCAATGTTTCTGGGCGACCGCCTGGGCAAAGCTCCCGGAGCAAGCGTGTTCGCCGGCCTCGAAGGCAGTCGCCCGTTGCTCGTCGAATTCCAGGCCCTGGTCGCCCCACCAAGCTATGGCACGCCAAGGCGCGCCGTGGTGGGCTGGGACTCAGGTCGCCTTGCCATGCTCCTGGCGGTGCTTGATGCCCGCGCCGGACTTTCGATCACCGGACATGATGTCTATCTGAACGTCGCTGGCGGTCTTAAGATCGGCGAGCCGGCGGCCGATCTGGCTGCGGCAGCGGCCCTGATCTCCGGGTTCAGCGCCATAGCTCTGCCAAAGGACGCAGCATTTTTCGGCGAAATCAGCCTCTCCGGCGACATTCGTCCATCTCCCCAGCCAGAACTGCGCCTCAAAGAAGCCCTCAAGCTGGGCTTTACCACAGCGGTGGTTCCTCCCGGCATCAAGGCCGAAATTCCCAATCTGAAGCTCAAGCACATCGCGGATGTGGCGGAACTTGCGGCCTTCGTGACCTCCCCGCGTTGAGCCGGAATTCATGCTAAACTCGAATCGATGACCGTCTCCGGGTTGAACTTTTTCGACATGGTGCTTCTCGCCGTGATTGCGATCTCGGCGCTCTATGCCCTCCTGCGCGGCTTTGTGCGGGAATCCCTGTCCGTCCTTGCCTGGGTCGGCGCCGGAGCCGCCGCGCTGTTCTTCGGGCCCTGGCTGGCACACCGCCTGCACGGCACGCTCGAGGGTTGGCCGGCCCTCATTGTCGGCTATGGCGGCATCTTTCTTGCCGTTGTCATTCCCCTTAGCTTCATCAGCCACCACGTCGGCCGCATGGTGCAGCAATCCCCCATCGGCCTGGTGGACCGGCTCCTCGGTGCGATTTTCGGAGCCGCACGGGGGCTTGCGCTCATTGCCGTCTGCTATTTGCTCTTCTCGTTTGCCGTGCCCCTGACCCGGCAGCCGGCCTGGATGACCCGGGCCCGGCTCTTCCCCCTGGTCCAAGCCTCCAGCCACATCATCCTGGCGCTGGTTCCAAACCCGCAGCTGGCCCGCCACAATGGCCTCGCACAGGTCCAGCGGGTGCTGGGCCAGATCCGCCGCGCAGCCCCCCTCTCCTCCCCCGACCAGGGAGGCCTCGCGACCAAAAGACCTCAAGTCAGCTATAGCGCCAAGGAGCGCGAAGCATTAGACAGGCTCCTTGAGGGCAATGGCAGCGGAAAGCAACCATGAGCGGCCCATCCCGGCACGATCTTGCGGATGATATGGACGTCGACGGACTGCACGAAGAGTGCGGCGTTTTTGGCATTTTTGGTCACGACGATGCCGGGCCGCTGACCGTCCTTGGTCTTCACGCCTTGCAGCATCGCGGCCAGGAAGCGGCCGGTATCGTCACCTATGACGGAACCCAATTCATTGCCGAGCGCCATGCCGGCCTGGTCGGCGATATTTTTGACGAAAGCAGCGGCCATGTCGAAACCCTCAAGGGGGCCTATGCGGTAGGTCACAATCGCTATTCGACAACTGGCGGCTCGACGGTGCGCAACATCCAGCCGATCTTCGCCGATCTGGCTGGCGGCGGCATCGCCCTCGCCCATAATGGCAATCTCACCAATGCCCGGATTCTGCGCAACCGTCTGACCCGCGAAGGGGCGATCTTTCAGTCGACCTCGGATACCGAGACCATCGTGCACCTGGTCGCCCGCAGTACCGGAAGCATGGTCGACAGGCTGGTTGATGCTCTCAAGCAGGTTGAAGGCGCCTATTCCCTCGTCGCCCTGACGGCCAAGAAGCTGATTGGCGTGCGTGATCCCCACGGCGTTCGCCCCCTGGTGCTGGGCGACCTGGACGGGGCCCTGATCCTGACTTCCGAGACCTGCGCCCTGGACATCATCGGCGCCCGCTTTGTGCGCGACATCAAGCCGGGAGAGCTCGTTGTCATCACCCAAAACGGGCTTGAGAGCTTTTTCCCCTTCGCGGCCGCACCGGCCCGCTTCTGCGTCTTTGAATACGTCTATTTTTCGCGCCCCGACTCCAATGTCGAAGGACTAAATGTTTACGATGCGCGCAAAGCCATCGGTGAGGAATTGGCTCGCGAAAGTCCCGCCAACGCCGATATCGTCATCCCCGTTCCCGATTCCGGCGTACCGGCAGCTTTGGGTTACGCCCAGGCATCAGGAATCCCCTTCGAGCTTGGCATCATCCGCAATCATTATGTGGGCCGGACCTTCATCGCCCCGTCAGACCGCATTCGTCACCTGAGTGTTCGGCTCAAGCACAATCCCAACCGCGCCAAGCTCAAAGGCAAGCGGGTGGTCCTTGTCGATGATTCCATCGTCCGCGGCACGACCTCCAAAAAGATCGTGCAGATGGTGCGCGATGCTGGCGCGGCGGAAGTACATTTTCGCATTGCCTCTCCGCCGACCACCCACTCCTGCTTCTACGGCGTCGATACGCCCAACTCCGAGGACCTTTTGGCCCACAAGATGGATGTCGAAGGCATGCGTCGCTATATCGGTGCCGACACCCTTGCCTTTGTGTCCATGGATGGTCTTTACCGTGCGGTCGGTGAGCCTGGACGCAACCGCGAACAGCCACAGTTCTGCGATGCCTGCTTCTCCGGCGACTATCCGATTGAACTGGCGGACAAGAACGGCGGGGAAAGCGGGCGCCAGCTCTCGCTTTTGGCCGAAGTCGCGTGAACGCCCGATGGCCCTAAGCCCCCAACTGCGCAGAGGCCGGGCTGCCAGACCCTGATCATGATGAAAGACTGACATGGCCCGTTTCAGCGATCGCATTGTTCTTGTCACCGGCGCTTCTCGCGGCATCGGCCGCGCCGCGGCCCTCGGCCTTGCCAAGGAAGGAGCCCACGTGATTGCGCTGGCCCGCACGGTGGGTGCGCTCGAAGAGCTCGATGACGAGATCGCCGCGGCGGGTGGCAGCTGCACGCTGGTGCCCTTGGATCTGAAAGACTTTCCGGCACTCGACCGTCTTGGTGGCTCGATCTATGAACGCTGGGGGCATCTGGACGGCGTCCTAGCCAATGCCGGCATGCTGGGCGTGCTGACCCCGCTCACCCATCTTGAGCCCGAAGTATTGGCCGAAACGATCGACGTCAACGTCACCGCCAACTGGCGTCTCATCCGCTCCCTCGACCCCTTGCTGAAGGCCTCCGATGCCGGACGCGCCGTCTTCGTGACAAGTGGCGCGGCACGCAAGAACCGGGCTTATTGGGGGTGCTATGCCCTCACCAAAGCCGCCCTTGAATCACTCGCCCTGACCTATGCCGACGAATGCGAGAACAGCAAGGTCCGCGTCAATCTCTTCAACCCAGGTCCCATCCGTACCGCGATGCGGGCGCGCGCCTTTCCCGGCGAAGACCCCAACAGCCTCAAAGGGCCCGACGCCGTGGTTCCCGCCATCCTCGATCTTCTGGCCCCATCCTGCCAGCATAACGCCACCCGCCAGGACTTTGCTTCCTGATCCTGACAGATGGCACAGACCCGGCGGGCAGGCCTCAGACCTGCATGCGCGAAAAGCTGCGTGCGGCAAGCAGCAGCAGGACGAGGGACAGAGCAATCGTCACGGATAAATCAGTGAGCAGCGAGAATTGCGCGCTCCCGGTCAAAAGCCTGCGCAAGGCATCGACGCCATAGGTCAAGGGATCGATCATGGCCAGAAGGCGCATGGCAGAAGCAACCCGGTCGAGCGGGAACACCGCGCCGGAGAGGAAAAACATCGGCATCACCACAAAATTCATGACCAGGGGATAGCCCTGCATGTCCCGCATCAAGGTGCCGAGTAAAAGCCCGAAGGCCGCGAAGAGAAAAGCCAAAGAGAGGCCGGCGCCAATCGCCGCGATCACACCCCACCAATGCTCGGGGCGAAAGCCGAGCGCGATGGACAAAAGAAGTACCAAAACGCCCTGCAAGGTCGATGTCGTCGAGCCCCCAAGTACGCGCCCGAACATGATCGCGACGCGACTGACCGGTGCGACCAAGGTCTCCTTCAGAAAACCGAACTGGCGATCCCAGATCAGATCCATGCCGGAAAACACCGAGGTAAAGATTATGCTCATCGCCATGATGCCAGGCGCCAGAAAATCCAGGTAATTGCCGGCACCTGCAGCCTGAAACACCCGCCCCAGACCAAAACCGAGGGCGACGAAAAAGAGCAGCGGCTGTCCCAGCGACGCCACAATGCGGGCGGGGCTGCGCCCATATCGCTTCAGCTGCCGTAGCCACATGACATAGATCGCACCCATGGCTAACGTCTCCAGGCCTTGCGCAGATTGCGCATGCGCTCCAGTCCCCCACCGGCTTCCTCGCGAATGTCATGCCCTGTGAGCGCGAGAAACGCCTGTTCCAGCGACTGGCTGCTGGTCTGGGCACAGAGTTCCTCTGCCGTTCCCATGGCAACGATGGCCCCATGATCGATGATGGCGATATGGCGGGCGATACGTTCGGCCTCTTCCATGTAATGGGTGGTGAAGAACACCGTCGTTCCCTGCCGCGCATTAAGATCCTGCAGATAGGACCACATGTGATTGCGTGTCTGCGGATCAAGGCCGAGCGTGGGTTCATCGAGAAAGATGATCTTCGGCTCGTGAAGCAGTCCGCGGGCAATCTCGAGCCGCCGTTTCATCCCGCCGGAAAATTCCCGCACCAAGCTGTCGCGACGGTCATAGAGCTCGACAAAGTCAAGCAGAGTGTGGATGCGCTGGCGCCGCTCGGCTTTGCCAACCCCATATAGAATGGCATGAAACTCCATGTTCTCGAATGCGGTCAGATCCTCGTCGAGACTGGAATCCTGGAACACGATGCCGAAGGAGCGACGCACCGCATAGGACTGGGTAACCGGATCAAAGCCATTGACCCGCATCCTCCCCGAACTCGGCCGCAGGATGGTGGTCAGCATCTTGATGGTGGTCGACTTGCCAGCACCGTTGGGCCCCAGAAAGGCAAATATGTCTCCGGCTTCGACCGACACCGTGACGTCCTTGACGGCCATGACATCGCCGAAGCGCTTGCACAAATGCTCGACTTCGATCACCGCGCTCATCGCTCTGCTCCATCTGCATAGGGATTCTTGGCGGTACGTAGCAAAAAGCGAATAGGCGTCCCCTCAAGCGCAAACGCCTCGCGCAGGCCATTGGCAAGGTAGCGCAGATAGCTGTCCGGTAACGCCGTCAGCTGGGTACCAAACAGAGCAAAACTCGGGGGCCGGGCCTTTGGCTGGGTTATGTAGCGGATCCGCACGCGCCGGCCATGAACCGCTGGCGGCGGATGGCGCGCGAGGGCTTCCTCGAGAAACCGGTTCAGCTGGGCCGTGCTGACACGATGATTCCAGGCCGCGTCTGCCGCTTGGATCGCAGCTTCGAGCCGTGCCAAGCCCTCCCCGGTGTGTGCCGAGAGCGCAACCAGTGGCGCCCCAGCGACCTGGGGCAGTGCCGCATCGAGGCTTTGCCGAAACTCCTTGAGCCGGCCCTGTGTCTTTGCGAGCAGGTCCCATTTGTTGAGGGCAAAGACGATGGCCCGCCCTTCACGGGCAACCAGATCGGCAATCGACAGATCCTGCTTTTCGAAGGGGTGAGTGGCATCCATCACCACCACGACACATTCGGCAAAGCGGATGGCCCCCAGGCTCGAACCGACGGCGAGTTCCTCGAGCGTCTTACCGGCCACCCGCGCCTTCTTGCGCATGCCGGCCGTGTCGTAGATGAGGACCGGACGCGTCGCGATCTGCCAGGGCGCAGCAATGGCATCGCGGGTAATCCCGGCTTCGGGTCCGGTGAGCGCCCGTTCGCTGCCGATCAGGCGATTGAAGAGACTCGATTTGCCGACATTGGGCCTGCCGACCAGCGCCAGGCGCAGCGGCTTGACCGCGTCGGCAGAGGCCGCGTCATCATCCTCCTGCGGTGGACGCGGCAGCTGGTCCTGCAATTGGGCAAGCAGGTCCCCGACCCCCAGACCATGCTCCGCGGAAACCGCAAGGGGTTCGCCAAAGCCGAGCGCATAGGCCTCTCCAAACCCTGCGTTCGAAGCCCGGCTTTCGCATTTGTTGACAACAAGAATAACCGGCTTGCCGGAACGGCGCAGACTGAGCGCTATGGTCTCATCGCCGGCCGTTACCCCCTCGCGTCCATCAATCACGAACAGGCACACATCCGCCTCAGCGATGGCTTGGCGCGACTGCACCGTCATGCGCTGGGCCAGGCTGCCATCGGGCCCCATCTCAAATCCTGCCGTATCGACGAGACGAAGCGTCATGCCGGCAAGGTCGAGTTCGGCTTCCTGCCGATCGCGGGTGACACCGGGCGTGTCATGCACGATGGCAAGACGCCGTCCCGCGAGCCGGTTGAACAGTGTTGACTTGCCGACATTGGGTCGGCCGATAATGGCAACGCTCAGCATGGCTACCTTGAGAGCCGATGGCGCTCAGCTTGTCCGGTTGGGGCATCAGCCCACGATACGCTCGCAAGAGACTGGTTTAACGCAACGCCACGAGCTCTGCGCCGCGGGTATAGAGATAGACCATCTGATTGGCGACGATCGGACTGATGATTTCGCCATCCGGAATAGAGATCCGCCCCAGCACACGGCCGCTATAGGGTGAAATCGATTCAGCATGGCCATCAGAGGACGTCACGAGCAGACGGTTGGAGACCAGAACCGGACCGGCCCAGACGATCGGCCCTTCATGGTTCTCGGGATCTTCCCAGCGCGAGAAAGTATGGATCCACTTCACCTTGCCGGTCTTGCGCTCAAGGCAGAGCAGCTGGTTACGTGTGGTCATCACGTAAATGACATGACCAGCGACCCAAGGGGTATAGATGCCCGTAATGTCTCTGGTCCATACCCGTTCGCCGGTGCTCAGCTTGATGGCGGCCATCAGGCCGGAATGGCTGATGGCAAAGACCATATCGCGATCGACCACCGGCTCGGCGGCGATGTCGTCGATTTCACCCAGCGCGGTGATGCTGTGAAGCTTGGTCAACGTGTCGGACCAGGCGACATGCCCGTTGGTGACGCGAACCGCAAAGAGCTCGCCGGAGGTGTAGGGCACGATCACATATTCATTGGCCACCGCCACGCTCGAGGCTTTGAGGATCGCGGCATGCTCTGTGATCCCCTCCTGCTCCCAAAGCTCGTGACCATTCTTCTCGTTGAGCACATGCAGGCGATTGTCGACCGAGGAGACAAACACCCGTCCGCCATTGGCCACCGGAGCATTCATGAAGGGCACGCCGATATGGGTGCGCCACAACGTCTTGCCACTGGCCGGATCAAGCGCCAGGACATCGCCAAAGCCGGTGGAAACAAAGATCCGCCCATCGTCCGAACCAAGTCCGCCACCATAACCTTTGGTGGGGTCTACGCGGCTGTCACTGCCGATCAGACCGAAGCTCACTTCGTTGAGGAAACTCTGCTCGCCCCTCGGGGCCACCGACCGCTTCCACAACCGTACCCCCGTGGTCGCATTGAAGGCGTAGACGTGGTTGGCGGCATCAAGCACGAAAATCCGTCCACCGGTCACGATCGGCGGAGCGGTCAGACGGGACTCACTATCTGAACCCTTGCCGGCATCATGTCTCCAGACCACCCGCAATGGCCCCGCGGCCATGAGGTGATACATGGCGTTGGTGGCATAGCCTCCGGCTTCCGGCCAATCGTGATTGACGTAAGGCGCCGGAAGGACCACCGGGACGGATTTCAGTTTGGGGTCGGGACGCAGCTCATTGGCTTCGGTCAGAACCGGAATACGGGTACCTTTGAGATTGGATTTGGTGGGCGTACTGGCAAACCAGTGCGAAATCGCACCGAGCCCCAGCTGATCCAGCGTCCCGCAGCCTGCCAGCGACAGGGCGAGCCCAAGACAAAGCGACAGGCGCCAGGTCCGACACAGCGTCGATGACTTCATCGGTGAGCATGGCCTCGACGTTGATGGGACTTGGGATGGGTGGTGACCGCCTGCGGAGAACGCTTCTGGGTCTGGGCGGGCGCCGGTGCAGGGGCCGTGCTGGCCGCCGGCGGGGTGGCCGGCGGCGGGACCACGCCATAGGTCTTGTCGCCGCCGGCATGCAGGAACGTAGCCATGACATTGGCCCGCTGGCGCACGCCGATGGGCGCTTCGACATTGGCTGCCAATGCCTGGTATTCCTTTGCGGCAAGGGCGAATTTGCCGTCGCGATAATCCGCATAGGCAAGGATTTCGCGGGCCATGAAGCGCCAGGGGCTGGCGGTCGCGGTCAAGGGCGCCAGAAGCGCTTCGAGCTGCAACCGCGGCATGGTGTCGGCAAGCATCCAGCCCTCACGCAGTTTGGCAACCGCCGCAAGGAGCGCATTGTCCCCGGCCGCCACCTTCTTGTAGAGCTTGAGCGCATCGGCTCTGTGACCGGCCGCCAGCAGCGCATCGGCATTATGCAGACGGGACACCACGGCATAGCCCGGCGGTGCCGTATCGGCGATCTTGGCGAAGGCGGTGGCGGCCTGTGCCGCATGACCAGAGGCCATCAGCGCTTCGGCTGCCATGTAGGCCTGCGAGGCCTTCAAGCTGGCGCGATGTTGGTAATACCGCCAGACCTGATACCCCGCCGCCGCCAGAATGACGAGCGCCACCACAGCGATGATATAATCGCCATAGCGCTTCCACAGCTGCGCATAACGCTCGCGGCGGACTTCCTCCTCGATTTCGCGGAAGATGTCGGACACCAGAAATTCCTCAGGCTGGGATCGACCGAAGCTTCAGGGTGCCACTCCCAAGTCTCCGACCAACGTCTTGACGGCGAAGGATGATTAGCGGCTTGCAGGACAATCCGCAACTCGCGATGTAGGGAGCACCCCTTCTCTCGGCCATCGCGGCAGCCCTCCGCTTTACCGGATATGGAACTTTCCCGCATAATATGCTGGCAAAGTTGGCTCGGCGCCGTGAGGGTGACCAAATGACTGCGGTCGATCAGGCTCCTGACGGGGCGAAGAGCTCTCAGGGTACGCCCTGGGGACTGCGCATCGCCATCGTCTGCGCGATGATGGGCACTTTCATGCAGGTGCTTGACTCGACCATCGCCAATGTCGCCCTGCCCTATATGCAGGGCACCCTGCAGGCCAGCCGCGACCAGATCACCTGGGTGCTCACCTCCTATATCGTGGCCGCCGCCGTCATGACCGCCCCGGTAGGCTGGCTCTCCGCCCGCATCGGGCGCAAACCCTATTTCTTGATCAGCATGGCCGGCTTCACCCTGACCTCGGCGATGTGCGGAGCCGCCCAGTCGCTCGATCAGATGATCTTCTTCCGCATGCTCCAGGGACTTTTTGGCGCCGCCCTCTCACCCCTGTCCCAGGCGGTGGTGATGGACCGCTTCCCCCCCGAAAAGCGCGGCATGATCATGTCCATCTGGGGCATGGTGGTGATGGTGGGACCGATCATGGGGCCAACCCTGGGCGGCTGGCTGACCGACAATTATTCCTGGCGCTGGGTCTTTTACGTCAATGTCCCAGTCGGGATCCTTGCCGTTCTGGGAATGCTCATATTCCTTTCGGAAGATGAGAAGGTAGAGCCAAAAAAGTTCGACTGGACAGGATTTGCATTTTTTGCACTAGCCATTGCGGCACTTCAGTTCATGCTTGATCGCGGAACCTCAAAAGACTGGTTCTCATCCAGTGAAATCATCACTGAAGCTGTATTATCTGGAACTGGAGCCTATCTTTTTATTGTACATTATTTCACCAGCAAGGACATTTTCCTCCCCCGCGGCCTTTTGAAGGACATGAATTACGTCTCCGCTCTCGTACTGACGTTCTTCGTCGGCATCCTGATGCTGGCGACCACGGCACTCCTGCCGCCATTCCTGCAGGACCTCGGCGGCTATACGGTGCTCGACACCGGCCTGATGCTGGCGCCGCGCGGGGTGGGCACCATGCTGACCATGATGGTCATGGGCAGGGTGGTGATGCGGGTTGATGCCCGCCTGCCCATGACGCTTGGCTGCGTTCTGCTGACCTGGTCGATGTGGCAGATGTCCTCATGGACCCCCTCCGTCACCCCCATGATGCTCGCCAGCACCACCTTCGTGCAGGGCATCGGCATGGGGCTTATCTTCATTCCGGCCAATGTCATGGCCTTCGCCACCCTGCCATCGGAACTGCGCACGGATGCGGCGGCGATCATCAATCTGGTGCGCAACATGGGGATGGCCCTGGGGGTCTCCATCACCTCCTCCGCTCTCGCGTCCACCATGCAGACCGTTCACGCCTCGCTGGCGGGCCACGTCACCCCCTTCAATCGGGCCCTTTCCGTCAATGCCCCGGCACTGTTCTTCAATCCGCAATTGCCACTTGGCCGCACCGTCATGGAAATGATCGTCAACCAGCAGGCGCTGGCGATTTCCTATGCCGATACGTTCTACCTCATGCTGTTCCTCAGCCTGCCAGCCTTTTTTGTGCTGCTCGTCATCCCCAAACCCGAGCCAACCACGACGACCGTCAAGATCGAGCCCCTCGAGTAAGGATCCGGCGCCACGCAGGCCCCGGTCTGTACCGTCCGATACGGGCGACACGGCACGTGGCTGAGGCTACGGCGCCTCAGCACCGCCCCCATTGCGAACGTAGGCAACTTTTAGGCATGATGCCAAAGTGTCGCGCTTTCCTCCGCCGGGGGGGGAGTAAGCGCGGTGGCAAATTAGGCACCCGGCGGGACTCAATCGGCAGCATCATGGCGAATTATGATACGACGCGCCTCGCACAGGCATCGGCTCGAGGCACCATCAAATGGTTCAACGCGACGAAGGGGTACGGCTTTATCACTCTGGAGCGCGGCGGTGACGCGTTCTGTCATGCCAGTGCCCTGGCTGCGGTTGGCGCAACAGATGCCCCACCTGGGTCGACCGTCGTCTGCGACCTGCAGGAATCCCCGCGAGGCCTTCAGGTGGTGACAGTGCACAGTCTCGACACCTCAACCGCAGACGCCCAGCCGCCGCGCAAACCGCGCAGTTCGGGTGGCGGTGATGATGACCGTGGCCGGCGTGGCGGGTTCGCCCGCGACAGCGCCCCCTCCGGCGTCATGGTCGATGGCCACGTGAAGTTCTTCAACGACCAGAAGGGCTTTGGCTTTGTGGTTCCGGAAAACGGTGGCGGCGATGTTTATGTCCACGCCAGCGCCTTGCGGCGTTCGGGTATAGCCGCGCTCAATCCCGAACAGCGCATCCGTTTCTCCACCCGGCAAGGCATGAAAGGCGTCGAGGTCGACCATATCGAGGTGCTGTAGCGGCAGCGGCCTATTCGGCCGCCTCGTCCCGGCGCGGACGGGCGGCATCTGGACTGACGTCCGGATCATGCTCGACAGCCTTGAGCCGCTCACGCGCCGCGGCGGCTTCTCTTTGCTTGTTCCACATCGCCGCATAGTGGCCAGCGCGTGCCAACAGCTCGCTGTGACGTCCACGCTCGATGATTTCGCCATGATCCAGCACCAGAATCTCATCGGCGTCGACCACGGTTGACAGCCGGTGGGCGATGACGAGTGTGGTGCGGTTCTGAGACACCAGATTGAGCTGGCTCTGGATCTCCCGCTCGGTTCCCGTATCGAGCGCTGAGGTCGCTTCATCCAGAAGCAGGACCGGTGGGTTCTTCAGAATGGTCCGGGCGATGGCCACACGCTGCTTTTCGCCTCCCGAAAGTTTCAGTCCGCGCTCTCCCACCATAGCGTTGTAACCGTCTGGCAGCTCGCGGATGAACGGCTCGATCTGGGCCATCCGCGCGGCCTCCTCGATCTCGCTCGCACTGGCACCGATGCGGCCATAGGCAATATTGTAGCGGATGGTGTCATTAAAGAGCACGGTGTCCTGCGGAACGATGCCGATGGCCTGGCGCAGCGACGCCTGTGTGACCTTGCGGATATCCTGCCCGTCGATGCGGACCGCACCGCTCTGAATGTCGTAAAAACGATAGAGGATGCGGCTGATCGTCGACTTTCCCGCGCCCGAAGGCCCCACCACCGCAACCGTCTTGCCAGCCGGCACGCGAAAGCTGATGCCTTTGAGGATGGTGCGCGCCGGGTCATAAGCAAACACGACATTGTCAAAGACGATTTCGCCGCCACTGATCGCAAGCGGGCGGGCGTCCGGCGCATCGACCACTTCCTGCGGCTGATGCAGCAGCCGGAACATGGCATCCATGTCAACCAGCGCCTGGGTGATTTCGCGATAGACCGTCCCCAGAAGGTTGAGCGGCATGTAAAGCTGCATCAAGATGGCGTTGGCCATCACGAAATCGCCGACGGTGAAGCGTCCATACTTGATGCCGAAAGCCGTCATCGCCATCACCGTTCCCATGCCGAGCGCAACGATGATCGCCTGTCCGGTATTGAGGATCGACAGCGAGGTCTGCGACGCGATCGAGGCACGGGCAAATTTTTCCATCGAACGATCAAAGCGCCGCGTCTCGTGGGCCTCGTTATTGAAGTATTTGACCGTCTCGTAGTTCAGCAGACTGTCGACGGCCTTGGTGTTGGCCTCCTGATCCGACTGATTCATCTCTCTGCGGAACTGGATGCGCCAGCGGGTTATGGCCAGGGTGAACCAGCCATAGGCGACCACCATCGCGAAAGTGACCAGCGCAATCCAGATATTGAGCGTGGTGATGAGGATCGCGCAGAAGATCAGAAGCTGGAACAAGGTCGGGAAAATATTGAACAGAGCAAAGGACAAGAGCGTATCGATGCCCTTGGTGCCGCGCTCGATCACCCGCGACAGCCCCCCCGTCTTGCGTTCCAGATGAAAGCGCAGAGACAGGGTGTGAACATGGGCAAAGGTCGAAACCCCCACCTCGCGCATGGCGTGATACTGGACCTTGGCAAAAACGCCATCGCGCAGCTGGGCAAAGGCCTGCATCAAAATCCGCGCCAGGACATAGGCGCCCACCAGCGACAGCGCGGAACTCAGAGCAATCTGCGCCGGGCTTTTGGCCAGCGCATCGGTGACGTAGCGCATCACCACGGGGAAAGTGGCGGTGGCAAGAATGGCAAGGATGAGGCAGACGAGCGCCGCCAGGACACGCAGCCTCAGATCCGGTCGGCCCTTTGGCCACAGATAAGGCATGAGCCGCCACAACGGGTCCAGCTGTGCGGTACCACCACCTTCTTCGACGAGCGATCGACGCATCAATCAATGTCCCATGTTGCCACCGGCAAAGGTCAGGTAGCCGGCGAGGAAGGCCAGAGCGGCAATCACCGCCAGGATGACGAACGGACGGCGCACGGCTAACCTCCCTTTGGCGTCGTTTACGAAGCTATGCCGCCGACTGCAACCATTGCCCCGGGGATCTTAGCCCGCCGCCACGCGGCTCTTGCCACTACAACCCCAGAAAGCCTCTCCTGTCATGCGCACGTCTGCAACGCCCCCGTCACCGGATTCATTTACCGTCTGTGTCTTTTGCGGCTCGTCGCGGGGTGATGATCCCCGCTTTGCCGCAGCGGCGAGGGACCTCGGCCAGAGGATTGCACAGGCCCGCTGGTCACTGGTGTTCGGTGGCGGCGATGTTGGGCTGATGGGCGAAACCGCCCGCGCCGTGAGCGCCCTCGGCCAACCTGTCCACGGCGTCCTGCCGGAATTCCTGCAGCAGCAGGAGCGCCCCATGAGCCATGGCGAGAGCCTCGAGCTGACCGCCGACCTGCAGAGCCGCAAACGCCGCCTGCTTGCCATCGCGGATGCCTTCGTCCTGCTGCCCGGCGGCTTTGGCACTCTGGACGAGTTTTTCGAAGTTCTGACCGAAGCCCAGCTGGGTGTGCACCAAAAGCCCATCATCCTCGTCGACATCGCGGGCTATTACGGCCCTCTGCTGGCGCTGCTCGAACACGTGGTGCGTCGTGGCTTTGCCCGCGCTGAAAGCCTGAATTTTGTGAGCCGTGTGCCGGACGTGGCGACGGCGATCGAAACCCTGCACGCGAGCACCGCTCCTGCTTGCCGCTAGGACAGCGGCTTTGGGGTGGTCGCGAGCAGATGGCGAAAATAGGTGATTGCCGAGGGCGCATCCCAGCTGGCAGTCCCTACCACCTTGGCGATCTCCCGCCCGGCGGGGTCGATCAGGATCGAGGTTGGCAGCCCATAGGCGTCAAAGCTGCGGATAAAAACATGGGCGGGATCGCGCCACACCCCGAGCCCTGCCGCCCGATGAGCGGCAAGGAAGGCCCGGATGGTCTTGGCATCAGCATGACCGACATTGACGGCGACAATGGCAAGGCCGCGTCCCTTCAGGGCGGTGTTCAGAGCCGCCAGCGCCGGCAGTTCGTGCACGCAGGGCGAACACCAGGTAGCCCAGAGATTGACGAGCAGATAGTGCCCGCGGAAGGCATCGAGCATGTGCAGATGTCCCTGGCCATCGGCGACCGCAATATCCGGCGCCTGGCGGGGATGGTGGAGCAGCTCCAGACGGGACAGCGCCGGCGGCGGGCTGCCCAGCGCGTGGACAGGCCCCGACAGGATCACATATAGAACGCCGGCAAGGACTGCCGTGACGACGGCAAGGGCGGCGACAGGCAAGGGCTTCAGGACGGCCTTGGCAGCAAATCGAGGCATCTAGCACCAATGACGACGAACAAGATGTGGGGCGGGCGTTTTTCTACAGGACCCGCTTCGATCATGGAGGAAATAAACGCCTCCGTCGATTTCGACAAACGTCTCGCCCACGAAGATCTGGCCGGATCGAAGGCGCACGCCCGGATGCTGGCGGCCTGCGGCATCATCAGCGAGGCGGATGGCACAGCAATTGTCAGGGGGCTGGAGGAGATCGAGGCCGAGATCGCGGCTGGCCACTTCGAATTCAAGCGCAGCCTTGAGGACGTACATCTCAATATCGAGAACCGTCTGGCCGAAAAAATCGGCCCGGTCGCCGGCCGGCTGCATACCGCGCGTTCCCGCAATGATCAGGTCGCCACCGATTTCAGGCTGTGGGTGCGCGGCGCCTGCGACCGCGCCACGGCTGGCCTGAAGGTGCTGCAGCAGGTGCTGCTCGAGCTGGCGGCAGCCCATGCCGACACCATCATGCCGGGTTTTACCCACATGCAGCCCGCCCAGCCGGTGACCTTCGGCCATCATTGCCTGGCCTATGTCGAAATGTTCGCCCGCGATCGCGACCGTTTCGTCCACTGCGCCCGCCGCCTCAACGAATGTCCTTTGGGCGCCGCGGCCCTGGCTGGAACCCCCTATCCTATCGACCGCACCATGACCGCGACAGCCCTTGGCTTTGACGGACCAGCGCGCAACTCCCTTGATGCGGTTGCAGCACGCGATTTCGCCCTTGATTACCTCGCCGCCGCCGCCATCGCGGCCACCCACCTCTCCCGTCTGGGCGAAGAAATCGTCATCTGGACAACCCCCGGCTTCGGCTTCCTCCGCCTCAGCGATGCTTTTTCCACCGGCTCCTCGATCATGCCCCAGAAGCGCAATCCCGATGCGGCGGAACTGGTTCGTGCCAAGAGCGGGCGCATTCTGGGCAGCTTCGTCGGGCTGGCCACGGTGATCAAGGGATTGGCCCTCGCCTATGCCAAGGATCTCCAGGAAGACAAAGAAGCCGTGTTTTCGGCCGCCGATGCCCTGGAGCTCTGCCTTGCGGCGATGGCCGGCATGCTCAGCGATGTCACGGTGGTGCCGGAACAGATGCGCAAGGCTGCCGAAGCCGGCTTTCCCACCGCCACCGACCTTGCCGACTGGTGCGTGCGCGAGCTTTCAATTCCCTTCCGTGAAGCCCACCATATCGCCGGCGCCATCGTCAAACGGGCCGAAGAAATGGGTGTGGCATTAGCCGAACTGCCGCTGTCGCAGATGCAGGCCGTCGAAGCGCGCATCGACGCGCGGATTTATGACGTGCTGACGCTGGAGGCCTCGGTCACGGCCCGCCGCAGCTTTGGCGGCAGCGCGCCGGAGCAGGTGCGGAACCAGATCGCCTATTGGCGCGGAAAGCTCTCATGATCCGCCGCATTCTGGCGCTGGGCGCCCTTGTGCTAGTGCTGGCAGGGTGCGGGGTCAAAGCCAACCTTGTCATGCCCGATGGCAAGCCCACCCCCAAGGGCCAGCAGGATCCGTCGCGCCCCCCAAGCCCATTGGGACAATGATGCGTTACTTCGAATATCGGGACGGCACCCTTCATGCCGAAGAGATCAATCTCGCGGCCCTGGCAGACGAGGTCGGAACCCCGTTTTACTGTTACTCGGGCGGCGCACTACGCCACCACTACGAGACCTTCGCGGCAGCCATGCCGAAAGGCTCCCTGATTGCCTATTCGGTCAAAGCCAATGGCAATCTCGCCATTCTGCGCCAGCTCGCCCGGCTGGGCTGCGGCGCCGACATCGTCTCAGGCGGCGAACTGCGCAAGGCGCTG
>JAJZDZ010000031.1:0-30056 GCA_021851325.1 Pseudomonadota bacterium
TCGATGGCTGGACGCCGCTTGGAGAATAGGTGTTCGCCGGTCTTGGGATCAGTGCCGTAGAGGGCGGCTCGCTGTCCTTGGTGTAGTCATCATCGGCGTGCAGATGGGCGTAATAGCCGAGCGCCGCCGCCGCTGTAACCACGGCCGCTCAGGAGCCGCCAAACCAGTTATAACCCTGACGGACCCAGTAGCCGCTCGGGAAGACGTTGGTGACGCCCATGGCGACAATGGATTTCGGATTCTTGTAGCCAAGCTTGGTTGGAATGCGCAGCCGCATCGGTGCGCCGAAAGGCGCGGTGAGTGGCGCGCCGAGAAAATCGAGCGCCAGAATGGTCTGGGGATGCAGGGCCGAGGGCATGTCGATGCTCTCGTAATAGCCATCCGCGCATTGAAACGAGACGTAGCGCGCTTTGATGTCGGCATTGATGCGGCGCAGGAACTGGCCGAGGGGTACCCCACCCCACTCGCCGATCACGCGCCAGCCTTCAACGCAGATAAAGCGCGTGATCTGGCTTTCCTGCGGCAGGGCGCGCAATTGCCCGAGTGTCCAGGGGCGCTTGTCGCCAATGCGGCCGGTCAGCTCGAGACGCCAGGTGGCCGGGTCGACCTGTGGCGCCTGATCGATGTCGTAAAAGGCGTTGAAGCGCGGCGGCCGGGTGATGGCTGAGGCCGGATAGGTGGGAGCAAGACGGGTCTGGCTGAAGAGATTGGCCTGCACCCGGTCGTTCCAGCGCGACATTCCGGTCAGGAAACGGTCGGCGAGGTCCGGGTGGTTGAGATGATCATAATTGCAGCCGGATAGCATGGTGGCCGCGCCGAGGATGAGGCCGCGGCCAAGAATTGCGCGTCGGTCAAGGCTCGAGGTCATGGGGCTTACTCCGCAGGAGGGGCGTCTTTGAGGCGTCCGCCAAAGATCATGGCCGGCAGGACGCGGGGCACGAGGGCAACAAGCAGAACGTGGATGAGGAGGAAGGCGCAGATCCCGCTCATGGCTGCGAAATGCACGATGCGCGAGACGGCGAAGCCGCCGAAGAGATCGGAGAGATACCAGAGCTGCACCGGCTTCCAGACGGCAAGGCCCGACAGTACCGCAAGGATGCCAAGGCCGATCACGCCCCAGTAAAGCAGCCGCTGAACCGCGTTATAGACCCCTTCCTCATGGCGCAGACGCAGGCTGAACGCCGCCAGCAAGTCGTGGATTACCGCACGCGGGGTGACGGGCAGGAGCTTGCGGCGAAAATGCCCGCTTGCCGTGCCCCAGACGAGATAGGCCAGACCGTTCAGCATCAAGAGCCAGATGGCGGCAAAGTGCCAGGCGATGGCGCCGCCAAGCCACTCGCCGATGACCGCCCACTGCGGAAAGCTGAAGGGCAGAATGGGGTAGGCGTTGTAGATCTCCCAGCCACTGCCGATCAGGGTGACGATGGCAATCACGTTAAGCCAGTGCATGATTCTGAGTGGCAACGGATGAACGGGGCGAGGACGGCGCATGGTCGTGCTCCTGCTGGGGTCTTGCGCGGCCTCCCTCATGCCCCGATCCGTCGGCCAGGATCGAGGTATCGAAACCATAACCAATCGGTATTGGCGGGCCGCAGAGCCTATCGGCACCCTGCACCTGACCGGACGGCATCCCGTCGTCCAGGCCTTCCCTAACCGCCAGGGCGCCTGCCCTGAACTCAAGGAGACCAAAATGATCCGTTTTCTCGGGGCTTCGGCCCTCGTGCTGAGCCTCGCCTCCGGTGTGGCCTGGGCGCAGAGCAGCTCGGCGATGGGCCATAACGCGATGGGCCATAACGCGATGGGCCACAGTGCGATGTCCCATCCCAAGGCCATGGCCCACAAGGGCTCGGCCATGGGCCATCCCAAGTCGGCCATGGCGCATGGCAAGATGGCGCCTTCGGCCATGGGGCACAGCAAGATGGGGCATAGCAAAATGGGCCACAGTCCGATGGGGCATGGTGGCGTCTGAGTAGATTTTGCCGTGTTGTCCTGCCGGGGCGTCGGGTCTTGATCGGGCCGGCGCCTCGGTTAGCTTGGGGGTGTGAAAGGAATTTCAAATGGCCATGAGCCTCGATGAGCTGCTGACGGCGGAACGCGAGCGGCGTAACGCCAGCGAGGCGATGCGCGTTGCCTATGAGGAAGTGGTCGGCACGCTTGGCTCCAACGGCTTTCTCTCCAATGTGCTGGCGGAGGAAGCGCAGTTTCCGGACTTTATCCTGCCTGACACCGAAGGACACCTTGTCGCGCTTGGCGACCATCTTGCCCGCGGTCCGGTGATTGTGCAGTTTTTTCGCGGGATGTGGTGTCCATACTGCAAGCTGATGCTGAATGCGCTGGTTGGAGCTCTGCCCGAGATCAGGGCGGCTGGCGCCAGCCTTCTTGCACTGACCCCGGAGGTGGGCCCTTGGGCGCGATCGGCCAAGCCGGATCCGAAGGCTCCCTTCAGTGTGCTTTCGGATGTGGATTGCGGGGTGGGACTTGCGGCCGGAGTCGTCTTTCGTATTCCGCCGCTCTATCACGCGCTTCTCAGCCGCGCCGGCGTTGATATCGGCGACCGTCATGGCAACGGAGCCGATTTCCTGCCGGTACCTGCGGCCTTCATACTCGAGCGCGATGGTCGTGTAGCCTGGCGCTTTATCGACGTTGATTTCACCCGCCGTGCTGCACCTGAGCGGATCCTCGCCGCGCTGCGCCGGCTTGGTGACATGCAGCGGGGCTGACTTTATGGAGCTGACGCAGGTCCGCTATTTCGTGACGCTAAGCCGGCTGCTGAACTTCACGCGTGCCGCCCAGGCCTGCAATGTCAGCCAGCCAGCGCTGACCCGGGCAATCCAGCGCCTCGAAGATGAGCTCGGCGGTCCGCTCGTCTTTCGTGAACGCAATCTCACGCAGCTGACCGAACTGGGGCGCGCCATGCTGCCCCATCTCGATGCGATGCTCACCGCGGCGGATGCGGCGCGGGCCCTTGCCGAGGCCCGCCGTCAACAGCCTCAAGCCAGCCTGAAGATCGGCCTTGGGCCTGGTGTGGGGGCGGCCGCGATCGCAGGCGCCGTACGCGAGATAGCGCTTCTCATGCCTGAACTGATGGTGCGCTTTGAAGAAGCCGCGGTTGCGATGCTCGTCGAAGCGATGCTGTCCGACATGCTCGATTGCGCCATCCTGCCGGCAGACTGTCCGTTGCCGGACCGGTTCAGGTCGTGGAAGCTCTATGAGGAAGGTGCGGTCGCGGTCCTGCCACCTGAGCATCGCCTTTGTGCCGCGGCCACCATCACCGCCCAGGATCTGCGCGGCGAGGTCCTGCTTCATGGTGAGCGCTGCGGCGGTTTTGTTCAGATGCTGACGCCCGAGGAGGGCGATGGCGGCATCCGCACCCGCCGCTGTGATGGTGGGACCGCGCATATTCTTGATCTGGTCGCGGCCGGGCTTGGCATCGCGTTGCTGTCGGAACGGATGGCCGTGCCGGTGCCACTGGTTGCCCGTCCGCTCGTCGAGCCTCCCATTCGCCGTGAGGTGCGGCTCACGGCGGTTGCTGGACGTCCTCATGGTGCGGCCCTTGCCGGCTTTATCAAGCTCTGCCGGGCCGGGCGGACGCATTGAAGGCATATGAGGTCGATCAGGAGCTGGGAGTTGGGTTCATCCGCGACAAGAGGACTGGCCATCGCGTGTTGCCAGGTGTGCCGCGTGCAGGCGCGGCAGGTCGGTCACAGCGGTGGCGCGCTCACCCTTCAGGGCAAGCTCCAGATGACCGCTCTCTGACCAACCACGCCTGAGCAGGCGGGCGTCGGCCGGAACATGCTGACGCCCCAAGCCCTGCTAAAGCGCAATCCCCCAAATACTGGCGCGCTAAACAGGAAGGTCAGATTGGGATCTACGAACAGATTTTGGTCTCAAGGCTGAGATGGTCTGATTCATCGGCCACCCACAGCAGGAAACGTGTATCGACAGAACTTCATCATTCACTGTTGCCACTGCGCGCCTGGTCGATTTCGCTGCCTCATCAACCAGATGCAAGTGATAGGCCTTAGCCTCATGAATATTGATGGTCCGCATTTTGGCGTAGCCTTGGTCCATCTGACTGAGCCTGTCGGATGCAGGTCCTCGGTTCATGGTTGATGCCGGCGCCGATGCCACAGCGATGCGTTTTGAAAAGATTGCGGTCATACCGGCCACCGCTCCTGACGAGCAGGCCGAACCCGAGGCAGTGCCCGACGAGCCTGGTTAAAAGGCCGCCGGAAAACCGCAGCGCGATCGCGGTTAGCGCCCTTCACGTTGCCAGGCGATGAGAAGTGCCGAGAGCACAACAAGCAGCACCGCCCAGGCCGGCAGGAGCGGCTTCTGTTCGGCATGGGTCACGCGATAGGCGTGGTTGGCTCTGAGCCCAATCCAGTGCCGGCCGAAGAAGGCGTGACCAGGCGCCACCATGCGTACCTGTGGCACGCCACCATCGATCAGCCAGTGCACCGAACCACCGCTCTTCTGGGCGAGAGGCGCAAGGATGTGCGCCGTGGCGCGGACGTCCGCCATCTCCTTGGGGTTGAGAGGGCCGGCCGCAGCCACCGCCGTCAGCTTGCCGTTCTTCAGGCGGTAGAGGCCGAGCTGACGAATGGCGGCGCTGGCGTGCCAGGTGCCAGGCCCCACCTGGTGCAGGGTGAGGGTGCGTTCCTTGCCATCGGGTTCGGTCAAAAGCACCGGAGGCGTTGCTTTGGCGAGGGTGTGACGATGCACAGTAATGGTCCCGCCACGGATGGTGGCGGTCAGCCGCTCGGCGCTCAGTTCAGGCTCTTTCATCAGCCAGTGCGCTACACGGCGCAGAAGCTCGGCAACGGGTCCGCCACCTTCGAAGCCGCGTGCCCACAGCCAGGACTGATCCGACAGCAGTTCGGCCACCCGGCCCTTGCCGACGTGATCAAGAACAAGCAATGGGCGGTTTTGCGGTCCCGTCATCAGGGTTTCGCCGGAGACCGTGTCCGCACCGATGAGACGGAACCAGCTGCCCCAGGTCGCGGGCTTGCCTGGAGCGTTGGCGCCGGCAAGACCTGCGGTCACCGGATGGGCCTGGCCCAGTGCGGTGAGTTCAGGACGGAATTTCTCGGTGATGATGGTCCCGGTGGGACGGGCCGGGAGGATGCTGGCAAGGGCGGTGCGATAGATGCTGGCGTCGGAAGCAAATTCCGGGCCCGAAGAGACCAGCAGGGCGCCGCCATTTTCGACATAGTGGACAATGTTTTCGAAATAGGCGGGGGGCAGGAGGCCGCGCAGGTGATAGCGGTCGAAAATGACAAGATCAAAGCTGTTCAGCTTGCGATTGAAGAGTTCGTCCACCGGAAAGGCGATCAGCGACAGCTGGTCGGCCGGCGTGTTGTCGACCTTGGTCGGCGGACGCAGGATGGTGAAGTGTACGAGTTCGACGGCAGGATCGGCCTTCAGCAGGCTGCGCCAGACTCTCTCGCCAGCATTGGGTTCGCCCGAGACGAGGAGGACATGCAGACGGTCGCGCACGCCGGTGATCGGAATGACGGCGCGATTATTTTCCAGGGTCAGTTCGGCCGGCCCCTTTTCGGCAATCAGTTCGACGACGTTTTCGCCCTCATGGTGGATCGGGATCCTGATCGTCGTGGTGCGGCCGACCGGTACGGTTCGCGTCGCCCGTTCCTTACCATCGACGCGCACCCTAAGGCGGGCGACGCCCGCTTCGGGTCCGCCGAAATCATCGATGCGCAGCTCGATCTGCGCATGATGGCCGACAATGGCAAAGCGCGCCGCGCTCAGCACCGAAAGTTTGCGGTCGGCTTCGTTCTTGCGCCCGGTGATCAGGACCTGCAGTGGCGCCTTCAGCCGCAGTTTCGCCGGGGCTGGTGCGTCGCTGATTTCGCCATCGGTGATCGCAATGGCGCCGGCGATGCGTGCCGGCGGTACGCTGGCCAGGGCGCTGTCCAAGGCGTGAAAAAGCTCGGTGCCATTGTCATCGCCATTTGGCGCCGTTCTAAGCGTGACCTTGCGGATCTCAAGATGGGGATATCTCGCCTTCAGTGACGCCGACAACGAGGCCGCTGCAGCCAGAGCGGCCTCCTTGCGGCCGCCGATGTCCATGCTCTGGGACTGATCGACGACGAGAGCCATGACATCGTTCAGGGGCTGGCGCGTCTGGTGCACGATGAAGGGATTGGCGAGGGCAAGGAGCACCGCGGCAAAGCCGAGGCCGCGCCACAGACTACCGCGGGCGCGACGGATGAGGCCCAGGAGGGTAATGGCCGCGGCCAGGGCCGCAAGGAGCCAGATGAGGCTCCAGGGCAGATGTGGCGCAAAACTGAGGCTGGCGACACTCACTTGCCCAACCTCCGCAGCAAGGCCGGCACCTGCACGGTGTCGGCCTTGTAATTGCCAGTCAGCGCATACATCACGATATTGATGCCCACCCGCACCGCCATCTCGCGCTGTTCCTCGCCGCCGGGGACGATCGCCACGAGCGGTTCGCCCTGTGAATTCACCGCCCAGGCGGCGGCATAATCATTGCTGCCAATAATGATGGGCGAGACGTCATCGCCACCGCGTGCCGGTTCAGGTCCGGCATTGGGATCTTTGGGCGGCAGCTTCTGCACCCAGAGCGTGCCGCCTGCCCAGCGTCCGGGAAAGCTTGAAAGCAGGTAGAAGGTCTTGGTGAGGACGTGATCGGCCGGAATAGGTTCGAGCGGTGGCAGATCGAGTTTGCCGAGCAGACGCTTCAAGGTCACCTCGCCCGGATTGTTCGGTCCGCGCGTGGGACCGAGCGTTAGTTCGCGGGTGTCAATGAAGAGCGTGCCGCCATCGCGCATATAGGTCTGGATCTTGTCGAGTTCAGCGGGCGTCAGGGCCTTCTCGCGCGGATCCATCGGCCAGTAGAGGAGCGGGAAGAACGAGAGGTTGTCGGTTGCCAGATTGACGCCCATCGGACTTTTGGGATCGTAGGAGGTGCGGGCCCTGAGCCAGAGCCCGAGGCCGGTCAGTCCGGCTTTGCTCATCTTGTCGACGCTGGGAATGCCGGTGATGACATAGGCAAGACGGGTGTTGAGCGCGGCCTTCATGTCGAAGCTTTCGCCGGCGCGGGCCTGAGACGGCAGAACGGCAGGCAGCAGGAGCAAGAGTGCGGCGACGCCCAGCCAGCG
Source organism: Pseudomonadota bacterium (assembly GCA_021851325.1). Classification (GTDB taxonomy): domain Bacteria; phylum Pseudomonadota; class Alphaproteobacteria; order Micropepsales; family Micropepsaceae; genus Rhizomicrobium. The sequence goes on from JAJZDZ010000031.1 coordinate 7,143, forward strand.
TTGCCGCGGTAAAAGACCGCGCAGCCAAAGCCCGATCAGGGCATCGCTGAGGAGCAGTACCAAGGCGGCGAGAAGGAGGTCAGGCGCCAGGGGCCGTGTGGCGTGACCGCTATAATAGCGGCGGGTGAGCCCCATGGCGGGCAGGGGGCGGAGCCTGGTGCGGGCTGTGGTCGCGTTCAGCGCCACCATCGCCTCCTGACTGCCGTAAAGACCTGGTGGGTGGTTGGGTGACGGCACCAAATCCCTGAGGGCCTTGCCGGCGAGGGGCCGCGTTTCCGGTGCGGGTTTATTCAGATGGCCAAAGCCATCCAGTATGGCCAGCGGTGGCAGGCTTTCGTGGTGGGCGCCGATGGCACCTGGGGTTGTGCCGGCTGAAAGCTGGAGCAGCCGGCGCAACATGTCGATGAAGAGATGCGACATGGGCAAGGTGGACCAGCCGGGTGCGGCGGGTACATGGAACAGCACGATCCAGCCTTTGCCGCGCGGAGCGCCGGTGACAAGCGGGGTGCCATCGTCAAGACGCGCCCAGCTGCGGCTGGCCAGCTCGATGCTGGGTTCGGCGAGGATCTGCCGCGAGATCGTGACGTCCTTGGGAATGGCAAGCCCCCGGAACGGAGAGCTGTCGGGAAAAGCTGCCAGATGCTGCGGCTTGGTCCAGCCCATGGCGCCGCCAAGATAGCGTCCGCCGCTGCGCAGGGTGACCGGAACAAGGGCATCCGCACCATGGGTCATGCGCGGCCCGGCAAAGCGGATGAGTACGCCACCGGTCGCGACAAAGCGCGCGACCCGCGCATAATCAGCGCCGGTGATGCGCCCGATATCGGAGAGCACCAGGACGTTGACATGACGGGAGAGTTCCGCGGCGATGGTGCCGTGACTGACGTCGGCGTAGGGCGAGAGCGCCCGCTGCAGATAGTAGGCACCGGAGAGAAGGGGGGAGCCGTTCTGGCTGCTCGTGGCCGCAACGATGCCCACTTTCTGAAACCGGGCAGAGGTGCTCAGTAGATGCAGGGCACCGGCGGAGGCGTAACCTTCAAGCCCGAGGCGGGCGATGCGGTTGCGCAGTTCCAGAGGCAGCGCCAGCGTCGCTGTGGTGGAGAGGGCGTCGGGCGCAAAAACATAGGCGGCACTGGCAAGATTGTCTCCGCTGCTGTTTGTGGCCTCAACCCTACCCTTCTGGGCCCCAGCCGCGATGGTGCGGCGAATGTCGATGCGCAGGCGAGGCCCCGCATCTGTGAGCCTGGTAATGGCCATTGGCAGGTGCGTGGGCTGATCGCGCAGGAGCTCGACGCTGCCGATCGTGCGCAGCGTGCGGGCGACAGCGCGGGCATGGCCGTAATCAAGATCATCACTCAGCCAGAGAATTTGTGGCCGGACTGCAAAATGAAGTTTCAGGAGGGCTTTGAGGGCAGACGGACGGTCACCGAGAAAGGCTTCGGGAACCAGTTCGCGGGCCAGGCGCTGGGCGTGGGCCGGGGTGAGGACGGAGGGGATTTGTCGTGAACCCTTCGCGGTGGGCACGATGACGACCGGTTGGTGATGCGCCGCGGCGGCGGCAATCGCATCGCGCATCGCGGCCTGGCGCAGGGTCCAGGTGTTGGCGGCAGCCCAGTCATTGTCGACGAAGAGCACCAAAGGTCGGCGGCCGAGCGCCTCAGGCAGCTTGCCGAGGCGCGGTCCGGCAAGCGCGATGATGATGAGCGCGGCGGCGAAGAGGCGCAGCAGAAGAAGCCACCAGGGGGTACGTGCCGGGGTCTCTTCGCGGCTTTGCAGTCCCTGCAAGAGCGGTAAGGGAGGAAAGACTTCGCGGCGCGGCGCCGGTGGTGTGACCCGGAGCAAAAACCAGATCGCCGGCAGCAGGAGGAGGGCGGCAAGCAGCAGCGGCGTTGCAAAACTGAGCGTGCCCATCAGCTGGCTCTGTGCTGCGGCTGAGCACCGCCGATATGGCCATAAAGGGCGATCAACGCCAGCGTCGCCGGCTTGTCGGTGCGGTGACGCAGATAGGTCCAGTTATGCGCGCGCGCCAGCGCGGCGATCTCTTCGCCATGGTGGGCAAAGCGCGCCTGATAGAGGCTGCGTAGACTTTCCGCGCGGCCGACGATCTGGCTGTCAGTTTGCGACATCCCTTCAAAGCGCGTGCGTCCCTGATAGGGGAAATCCTCTTCTGCCGGATCAACCAGATGCACGAGGTGACCGGTTACCCCAACAGCGTGATAGCGCCTCATCTGCGCTCTGATCTCGGAGGGGGAGCCTAGAAAATCGCTGAACCAGACGAGCTGGGCGTGACGGGTGAGGCGGCTGGGGTGGGGCAGGTGTTCGGCTGTGCTGCGGGCGAGGCTGAAGGCGGCGCGGGTCAGCGCCTTTCGTCCCTGGCCGGGTTCGCTGTCTTCGCCCAGAAGCGCGATCTTCTCGCCACCGCGAACGAGAAGTGCAGCGAGGGCCAGAAGCAAGAGGCCGGCCCGCTCGCTCTTGCTGGTTGTCGCCCAGCGCGAGCGAAACCCCATGCTCGGGGCGTTGTCGCGCCACAGCCAGACGGCGGCGGCGGCTTCCCATTCGCGTTCGCGCACGAACAGATGCTGCGAGCGGGAGGACTGCCGCCAGTCGATGGCGTTGGCCGCATCATGGGACTGGTAACGCCGAAACTGCCAGAAGCTCTCGCCCATGCCCGCCTTGCGCCGGCCATGAACACCAAGGCTGACTGTGGCCGCGAGACGTTCGGCGGAAACCAGAAGAGCAGGAAGGCTGGCGGCAAGCGCCTCGGCCTCTGCCTTCAGTCCTTGCGCGGAGGATTTTGCTGCCGTCAAATCAGGCTCCGGCATAACCGGTCGATGACATCGCTGAGGGTGGTGCCATCCGCGCGCGCAGAAAAGTTCAGCGCCATGCGGTGGCGCAGAACCGGTCCGGCGAGGGCGACAACATCATCCGCAGACGGAGCAAATCGGCCCTGCAGCAGAGCCCGTGCGCGCACGGCGAGCATGAGAGCCTGGCTGGCGCGTGGGCCCGGGCCCCACGAAATGAGGTCGCGCAGCTCAGGATCGCCGCCGGCGTCAGGCCGGGCCGCACGCACCAGACGCAAGATGGCATCGACCACTTTTTCGCCTACGGGCAGGTGGCGTACCAGCGTCTGCGCACTCAGCAACTGGCTCGGTGTCAGGCTCTCTTCAACGGCCGGTTCCTCGCCGAACGTGGTTGCCAGCAGCATCTGGCGTTCGGCGGCGGCATCGGGATAACCGACATCGATCTGCAGCAGGAAGCGGTCGAGCTGGGCCTCGGGTAGGGGATAGGTGCCTTCCTGCTCCAGCGGGTTCTGGGTCGCAAGGACGTGAAAGGGGCGTGGCAGATCGTAGCGGTTGCCGGCAACGGTCACGGCGCGCTCCTGCATCGCCTGCAGGAGGGCGCTCTGGGTCCGCGGACTGGCGCGGTTGATTTCGTCGGCCATCAGGAGCTGGGTGAACACCGGTCCCTTGAGAAAACGGAAGCTGCGCTGTCCCTTCTCGTTTTCCTCGAGCACTTCGGAACCGATGATATCGGCGGGCATGAGATCGGGGGTGAACTGGACGCGCTTGAAATCAAGGCCGAGGCAAAGGCCGAGAGTTTCAACGAGGCGTGTCTTGGCCAGCCCGGGCACACCGATCAGCAGGCCGTGGCCACCGGAAAGAAGGGTGATGAGGGTCTGCTCGATTACGGCTTCCTGACCGAAGATCACTTTGGCGATGGAACTGCGCACGCGGGCAAGGCGCGCGGCCGCCTCTTCGGCCTGGGCGACGGCTGCGGCTTCGTCCGCATCCGGCACTATTCTCTTAAGATCGCTCATGCATGGGTTCCATCTGACACGAAAAGGTCGGGGCCTTCGGCGGCTTTGCGGTGAAGGCCATTGCCGGCCTCATGCCGCCTCGCCTATCTTTTCAACGGGGCCCGCCAGCGGGCCGCTATCTTGCACCCCCGTCTGCCGGGCGCAACCATCAAGGCAGGATGGTGCGCGCCAATGCCGGGCGGCGCGGGATCGATTGGTGCTTGGTTATCTCATTGGATGAGTTGTCGGACTAGATCATGGCCGAATCGCGACCGGAATTTTCCATCGGCCTTGCCAGCCTGCTCAAAGACAGTGCACAGGGCCGCGCGCTGCCTCCGGTGGAGCGCTGGAACCCTGCCCATTGTGGCGAGATCGACATCCGCATCGCCCGTGATGGCACCTGGTATCATCAGGGTAGCCCGATCCTGCGCCATGCCATCGTGCGGCTGTTCTCGACCATTCTGCGCAAGGACGCCGATGGCTATCATCTCGTCACGCCGGCAGAAAAGCTGCGCATCCAGGTGGAGGATGCGCCCTTTGTTGCCGTGCTGCTGCATCGTGAGGGGACGGGCGCGGCGCAGCGGCTGATCTTCACCACCAATGTTGGCGATGAGGTTGAGGTCGACGCGGCGCACGCCTTGCGCGTTGCCATCGATCCTGACAGCGGTGCGCCATCACCTTATGTCCATGTCCGGCGGGGGCTTGAAGCCAAGCTGTCGCGCGCTGTTTTCTACCAGCTGGCTGATCTGGCCGAGTGCGATGCCCGCGGGGTTCTTGGGATCAGGAGTAATGATCATTATTTCGTGCTGGGGCAGGGCTGATGCACGCAGGCACGCGGCTCTTGCCGGCACGGATTGCCGCCGATGGCGTGGCAGCGCTTGCGCCCCATCTGCTCGCGCAGCCGACCGCACTGAGGCGCGGCGATTTTGATCTCAATCCCGCTGTGCGCCCGGCGTCGCGCGCCTTGATGCCGGCGGCGGTGCTCTTGCCGATCGTGCGCCGCAGAGCGCCATCGGTGCTTTTCACCCGGCGCACGGCGCATCTGGCGCGCCATGCCGGTCAGGTGAGTTTCCCGGGCGGACGGACGGCGCCGTCCGATCGCGATGCGATCGCGACCGCCTTGCGCGAGACCGAAGAGGAGACCGGTATCGCGCCGCACCATGTCAGCGTCGCCGGCTTTCTGGAAAGCTATGAGACCGGCACCGGCTTTGCCATCACCCCGGTGGTGGGCATCGTCGACACCGCCTTTAGCCTCAAGCCCAATCCCGATGAGGTCGACGAGATCTTCGAGGTGCCGCTGGCGTTTCTTCTTGATCCGTCCAACCGCGAAACCAAGACCACCGAGTGGGCGGGGACGACGCGCCGCTACTATGCCTATACCTATGGACAGCATTATATCTGGGGCGCAACCGCGGGCATTCTCGCCGGGTTTGTCGAAAGGCTTATGCCGTGATCCGCATGGTGCTGGAGCGCCTGGGTCTTTTTGCCGTGCCCTTCCTGCTCTTTGCCGGGTATCTGGCGGCAGGCCGGCAGGGGCTAAAGGCGACACGGACACCACGGCCGCTCATCTGGCTGGCAGCGAGCGGGCTTGTGCTCGTGATCGCAAGCTTTGTTTACGCCGGGCTCTTTGGTGGCGTGTCGACGCAGGGACGCTACGTGCCACCCTCCTATGTTCATGGAAAGATCGTGCCTGCGCATATCCGAGGTGATACCAACCCATGACGACACGGCTTGATCCGGTGACCGCGGCGTGGATGAGCTCCCCCGAAACCCTTCGGCTGCTCGCGGCGCTTGACGGCGAGGCGCGGTTTGTCGGCGGTTGTGTGCGCAACGCGCTGCTTGGCCTTGCTGTCGATGACATCGATCTGGCAACGCCGCTGTTGCCGGAGGTGGTGATGGAGCGGTTGCGCGCCGGTGGCATCAGTGTGATTGCAAGCGGGCTTGCGCATGGCACGGTGACGGCGGTGATGGGAACGCAGCACTACGAGATCACCACCCTGCGCCGTGATGATCGTACCGATGGCCGTCATGCTGAGGTGAGTTTCAATGCCGACTGGGCTCTGGATGCGGCGCGGCGCGACTTCACGATGAATGCGCTTTATGCCGATGCGCGCGGTACTCTCTATGATTATCACCATGGTCTTGAAGATCTGAAAGCCGGGCGCATCCGCTTCATCGGGGAGCCACAGGCGCGCATTCGTGAAGATTATCTGCGCATTCTGCGCCTGTTCCGCTTCTACGCCTATTATGGCCGCAGCGAGCCGGAACGCAGCGCGCTCGACGCGGTGCGAGAAGAGCGCGACGGGCTGACGCGTCTGTCGGGCGAACGCATCGCCAAGGAGATGCTGCGGCTGCTTGCGGCGCCTGATCCGCTGCCGGCCTTGCGTCTGATGGGCGCCTGCCAGGTCCTTGCGCTCATCCTGCCTGGACCGCTCAATTTTGCCCGCGCCGAGCGGCTCATCGAGAGCGACAACAACTGCTTTTTTGCACCCGATCCGGTGCTGCGCCTGGCGGCGCTCTTGGGCGATGAGGTGGCGGGCGTGGCGGCGCTGGCGCAGCGCTGGCGGCTCTCGAACGAGATCAAGACGCGTCTGGAAGATCTGGCGGGAGGGCGCGAGAAGATCGTCAGCTATCTGTCGATCCGCGAGCTGCGCAAGCTCCTCTACCGTCTGGGCAAGGCGCGGTTCATCGACCGGGTGCGGCTGCGCTGGGCCGAAGATTGCAAAGCCTCAAACGGGGTCGCCTGGCGGGCGCTCCTCGAAATGGCCCGCAGCTGGGAGCGTCCAGTGTTTCCCCTCAGTGGCCGCGACGTGATGGCCGCCGGCATCGCCGAAGGTCCGCAGATCGGCAAGGTCCTCGCCGAAGTCGAGGACTGGTGGGTCGATGCGGATTTCATCGAAGATCCGTTCTCGCTTGCCGAACGGCTGAAGGCGGTGGTCCAGGCGCTCTAAAAGCGACGAGGGCAGTCCTGCGCCGCCGGCTTGCGACCACATCCTGCCAAAACATGACATAAAGTTTAGTAGATTGAGAGCTCGTGAACATATTTTAGCGAGACAAATGCGCGTGAGCAGGGTCCACTGCGGCCATTCGATCCTTATATGGCTTGGGGTGGACAGAAGAGCTCGGCGTCCCCGCTGTCTGCCCCGTTGAGGAACTGAAGGAGTTTTTTATGCGCACCCGTCTTGGACTGGCCCTCGTGCTGCCGCTTGTGCTTCTTGCCTGCGATCAAAGTGGCGCGTCTGCGAAGGCGCCCCATGTCGTTCTGAAGGCTGAACCGACCCCCCACGATCTTCCGACCATTGCGCCGATGCTGGCGCGCGTGTCTCCGGCCGTCGTCAACATCTCGGTGACGGGGACGATGGCGGTGGCCCAGAACGGCCTCTACAACGATCCCTTTTTCCGCCAATTCTTCGGCCTGCAGGGCCAACAGGCGCCGCAGGAGCACTTCCAGGCGGTGGGCTCCGGCGTCATCATCGATGCCGCTCATGGCTATGTCGTCACCAACAACCACGTGGTCAAGAATGCGAAGACGATCCAGGTTACCCTCAAGGATCATCGCACCTTCACCGCCAAGATCGTGGGCACCGATCCGCAGACCGATATCGCGGTCCTGAAAATCCCCGCAGAGCATCTTGTCGCCATGCCGCTCGGCAACTCGGCCCAACTGCGCGTCGGGGATTATGTGGCGGCGATCGGTGATCCCTTCGGCGTCGGCCAGACTGCGACCTATGGCATCGTCAGCGCCCTGGGCCGTACCGGTCTTGGCATCGAGAACTACGAGAACTTCATCCAGACCGATGCCTCGATCAATCCCGGCAATTCCGGTGGCGCGCTCGTCAACATGGCCGGCCAGCTGGTGGGCATGAACACGGCTATCCTCAGCCAGAGCGGCGGCAATGTCGGTGTCGGCTTTGCCATTCCGGTCGACATGGTGCGCACCATTGCCCAGGAACTGATCAATCACGGCAAGGTCACCCGTGGCGAACTGGGCGTGATGGTGCAGAACCTGACCCCGTCGCTGGCCCAGGCCATGGGCATTTCGGTCAATGAAGGGGCGGTGGTCTCTGAAGTCCTGCCCGGAACCCCGGCGCAGCGCGCCGGCCTCAAGGCCGGTGACGTCATCATCAAGCTGAACGGCGAGAAGGTGCCGAGCAGCAGCGAATTGCGCAACAAGGTCGCCGAACTCGGACCCAATACCAAGGTCGAGATCACCTATCTGCGCAATGGTCATCCCAAGACCGTCGGCGTCACCCTCGCCCTCAAGACGCCGCGTTCGGCCAGCGGCAGCTCGTCTCAGGCCACCGGCTTCCTTTCGGGCATCACCGTTGGTCCGATCCCGCAGGACAGCCCCGATTATGGCCAGATCAAGGGCGTCTATCTGGAGCAGGTCCAGCAGGGCAGCGAGGCTGCTGCCGCGGGGCTTGAACCCGGCGACATCATCACCAGCGTCGATCACCGCCCGGTGACCAATGCGGCCGGACTGAATGCGGCGGTGCGCAACCACCCCAAGGGGCGGCCGATGCTCCTCACGGTGCGGCGCGGCCAGGCGGAGTTCTTTGTCGCCGTGCAGTAACAGCTTTCGGGCTTTATTCTGGGCTCCCGCCGCAAGGCGGGAGCCTTGTCGTTTGGGTGATGGAAGAGGTGTGAGCCGGCAGATGCCGCCCTTCGCCCATCTTCGCGCGTTCTGAACGTCACCCACCCGCCGTGTGAGCCGATGGGAACGCGGCGGGAAACACCTGCAAGGTGCCTCGCTTAAATTACAGGCACTGGTCGCTCGCCACGGGCTTAGGGCGGTTGCGCAAGCAAGAGATCAATGCTGAACAGGGACCTTCGCGGAAGCGAGGCGCGCGCGTCGGGCCAGCGCTGCCGTGTGCACAAGCGAAGGTACGGTGTCTGGGAGGGGGCTGAAAAGCGACCCCTACCTGATACGCGATTGCGCTTAAATCTCTCGGCGAAAGCCGCAGCGCCGGAGCCGAGCGTGCAGGACAGAAGGAAGAGGTCTGATGACGTTACGTCTGCGCGACAGTCTCTCGCTGCCAGGAAATAGCAGCAAGGCCAATGAGGATGCCTTTGCCCACGGTCCCGCGGGCGCGGTGGTGTTCGATGGCGCCACCGGCCTTGGTGAGCCACTGCTGCCGGGGACGAGCGACGCGGCCTGGGTTGCGCGTTTCGGAGCAAGACGGCTGATGGCCCATCTTGAGGCCGGTCTTTCGGGCGCGAAGGCCGTGGATGCCGCACTGCGCGACGCGGCGCACTCTTTTGTCGGGCTGGCGCGCCGTCCGCCTCAGGAAACCTGGGAAATGCCCTTTGCCTCGATGATGTTCTGCGTCGGTGTCGAGGGCGGCATCGAGGCTCACTGGTTTGGCGACTGTGCGGCGGTGATCGCCGCCCCCGGTGGTGACGCGTTCATCGTCGGCGAGGCCCTCGCCAGCAAGGGGGCCGAGCGGGAGCGGGTGGCGCAGCTCGCGGCGCAGAGCGGCATCGCCCCCACCTCAGGGCCAGGACGCGCTGAATTTTTGCCGGCCCTGCGTCAGGCCCGCAATCGCGTCAACAAGGCGGACGGCTATTTTCTCTTTGGTCCGGACGAGGCGGCGCTCGGCCAGGCCAGAGTACGCCGGCTCGACCTTGCTCCGGGTAGCCGCATCCTGCTGGCCAGTGACGGCTTTCTTGCCCTCGTCAGCGACTATGGCCGCTATAGTCTCAACGCTCTCATCGACCGTGCCGGTGAGGGTCTTGCAGAGCTGGGTGCGGAACTGCGGGCGATCGAGCAGACCGATCCCGATGGGCGGGCCTTTCCCCGTTTCAAGCAGAGTGACGATGCCACCGCGCTCTTCTTGGAGTTCGCCTGAGGCTCAGCCCATGGCGTGGAAAATGGTGAGGGCGCCCAGCCACATCATGCGCAGGGCGACGTAGAGGATGATGATGACCCCGGCATAGCTGAGCCAGGGATGGCGGCGCAGCAGCGCGGCAATGGCGGTGGCGGCGACCCCGGTGAGAGCGATGGAGAGCAGAAGCCCGACCACCAGCACCCAAAGATGCCCCATCGCCGCCCCGGCGACCGCGAGCACATTGTCGAGCGACATCGAGACATCGGCGATGGCGATGCGAAAGATGGCCTTGCGCATTGCCTCAGGGCCTTCGAGCGCGCTCGGGGCCTGGCTCGGGGCGCCATCATGCTTGCGCCGCAGCGCCTGATGGGCGGCGATGTCACGATAGAGCCGCCACGCCACCCACATGAGGAGGACGCCTCCGGCCAGCATCAGGCCCAGGATGTTGAGGACGCTGGCGGCGATGAGAGCAAGGCCGATGCGCAGCACCACCGCGAGCGACATGCCCCAGAACACCACCTTGTTGCGGCGGCTGCCGGACAGCCGTCCGGCCGCCGTGCCGATCACCACGGCGTTGTCGCCGGCGAGCACGAGATCGATCAGGATGACCTGAAAGAGGGCGGCGAGGGCTGAAGAGACGTGTCCGGGCAAGATGGTGTCAGCCTCAGATCAGGGCCAGCTGGCATGCGGGGGAAGTGACATCAAAATTGCCTCCACATTGCCGCCGGTTTTAAGACCGAAGGTGGTACCGCGGTCATAGAGCAGGTTGAATTCGACATAACGGCCACGTCTGACGAGCTGATGGCTGCGTTCCTCCGGGCTGAAGGGCCGGTTCATGCTCTGTCTTACGATGTGGGGATAGGTGTTAAGGAATGCCAGTCCCACCGCTGTGGTAAAGGCAAAATCGGCGTCCCAGTCGCCGCTGTCCAGATGATCGAAGAAGATGCCGCCGGCCCCGCGGGGCTCACCGCGGTGGGGCAGGTAGAAATACTCGTCGCACCAGGCCTTGAAGCGCGGATAGTAGGTGGGGTCATGGGCATCACAGGCCCGTTGGAGGCCGGCGTGAAAAAACGCGGCCGCCTCTTTGGCCTCGAACATCGGGGTCAGATCGGCACCACCACCGAACCAGCCTTTGGTGGTGACGATGTGCCGCGTGTTCATGTGTACGGCCGGCACATGGGGATTTTGCATGTGGGCGACGAGCGAAATGCCGCTGGCCCAGAAGCGGGGATCTTCTTCGGCGCCAGGGATCTGCCGTGCGAAGTCGGGACTGAAACGGCCATAAACGGTCGAGACATTGACACCGACCTTTTCAAAGACGCGCCCATGCATGAGGGCCATGACCCCGCCCCCGGCCTCGCGGCCGTCCTCAGGCGCGCGCTGCCAGGGCTTGCGGACAAAGCGGCCAGGTGCCGCTGCGCACAGCGGACCTGTGAGTTCATCTTCCAGCGTCTCGAAGGCGGCGCAGATCTGGTCACGCAGATCCTCGAACCAGATCCTGGCGCGCTCCTTGCGGCCATCGGGGGGCGTATTGCTCATGATGGAAATCCCTTGGTCTGACGCAGCGCCTCGCCCACCACCATGGCCGCAGCCTGGGCGACGTTGAGCGAGCGCGTCTGTGGCCGCTGCGCAATCCTCAGCCGGGCATGGGCTGCCTGGTGCACCTCGAACGGGGCCCCGGCACTTTCCCGGCCGACGAGCAGCGTGTCACCCGGGATAAAGCTGAAATCGGTGTAGGAAACCGCGCTGTGGGCCGTCAAGAGAATGAGGCGGCTGCCGCGCCCGGCGAGGGCCGTGCAGAAATGTTCCCAGGACAGGTGCCGTACGATCTCGGCCAGACGGATGTAATCCATGCCGGCGCGCTTCAGGGCGCGATCGCTCAAGGTGAAGCCGGCCGGCTCGATGATCTCGAGGGTGATGCCAAGACAGGCTGCAAGCCGCATCAGGCTGCCGGCGTTCTGGGGGATGTCGGGCTGATAGAGGGCAAGGTAAAGGGAGGTCATCCCTGCTCTTTAGCATGGCTGGTGACGAAGTTAGGCCTCCAAAGGGAGCGCGGCTGCGGCAAGGAGGCCGCTCTTTGCACCCGGTGCGACGATGGCGGCATGGAACGGAACTTAAGAAGGAAACGGCAGCTCGGCTTGGGGTTGTGAGGGGGCGTGGCTTTGCCGGCATGTCCCGATTAGGCCCGACTGGCGCCAGCCCCTCAAGGCTGGCGCTTGCGCGCCACCGCCGGTGAGGACGCTGAGATCATGCGCCGCGCGGGCGAGGTCCGCATTATTGGCGCGACGAGCACTCTGCTTCAGACGCTCACCGCAGCGGCTGAGGCAAAGCTGATTATGCCCGGCATTTGCAGTTCTGTTCTGAGGTGGCGGAATGGGTCGCCGGGACGGAGAAGGAAAGGAGCCTTCACCCACTGCTGGTGATCGGGGTGTTCGTCGTGGTGTTTCTGGAAATTCATCCTTTCCAGGACGGCAACGGCAGACTCTCGCGCATCCTGACGACGTTGATGCTATTGCGGGCCGGCTATGCCTACGTCCCTTAAAGTTCGCTGGAGAGCGTGATCGAGCAGAGCAAGGAAAGCTACTACCTGTCGCTCAGGCGGACGTAGGGAACCATCCGCACCGAAGCGCCGGATTGGAATCCCTGGCTGGAGTTCTTCCTTCGGGTTTTGCAGAGCCAGAAGCAGCGCCTCGAAAAGAAGATGGAGCGCGAGCATGGCCGGGTGACGATGGCCGAGGCCGTCAGGGTCAGCGGCGCCAGCCGCAACACGATCAAGGAGCATCTGAGGGCGCTGGTTTAGCAGCGCCATCTGGTCTTGCACGGGGCCGGCCGGGGGGCGTGGTATGGCCTTACCTGAGACGCCCGCACCCGGTCGCCAAGTCTCCATTCTACCCTCCTACAAGCATCTTTACGTGCCCGTTGACACGCAATGTGCGTCCCGCTGCGGTTCTCCCGGATACGCTGCTAAACCGAATCCGCTCCCCGGTCCGGCGCCGGGGCCCACTCCACACCCAGGGACTGAACTGGGGGACAGGAGGGAGGCGAATCAGGGCCACTCCGCGAGGGTCCGAAGGCGCCTGTTTCCTCCCTGGGGACTTTTTGCGGCGCCTGGCGCCCGCTGAGAGCGGTCAGGAAGGGGGCAATTGCCCCTGCTTGCGGCGAAAACCCGCAACCCTCGGATGGATTTAGGCTTTTCTGCGGCATCGTGCCGCAAGACCCTCCCGGGGCTACTGACTATTTTACGCTTCACTAGGGAGGGCGCCGGTATTCCGGGGGCGGCTGCACTCTTTCCGATTTTTTGTTATACCCGGTTCGAGCCCGTCAGAGGGTAGACCCGTGGCAGTGATGACAGCGGCCAATGCATATCGCCGCGAAGAGATATTTTGCGTGACTGTCGCCCTGTTGGCGGGCGTTACGCATGGCTCTGCGCCTGCCTCTGCACGTGCCGGGGATCGGGTCGTTGCCTCTTCTGGTCGTTGCCCTGCCAGCCGTGATGGGGGCGCCCTCATCGGCGCTCAGTCTGCTCTGGCGCGTCCGTCATCTTCTGCCGCGGGACCGCGTCGCGACAATAGCGCTCAGCGCCTTTGCCGCGCCGAGGGATTACAACCCCGTCCGCTGCTGTCTCATAGTTTCTTGAACCATTCCAAATTCACGATCGGCTGAGGAGTACAGAATGGCCGGCCATTCCGACTACACACCTTCGAACGGGTTCTCCCGTTGGCTCGATACGCGTCTTCCGATCCTGCGCTTTGCGCATGACACGATGATCTCGTTTCCGACACCGAGGAACCTCAACTTCTGGTACGCCTTCGGCGCCATCCTCACGTTCTGCCTCATGATGCAGATCATCACCGGCATTGTGCTGGCGATGCACTACGTCCCGAGCAGCACCTTGGCGTTCGACAGCGTCGAGAAGATCATGCGCGACGTCAATTACGGCTGGCTGATGCGCTATCTGCACGCCAATGGCGCCTCGATGTTCTTCCTCGCGGTCTATGTGCACATCTTCCGCGGCCTCTATTACGGCTCCTACAAGGCGCCACGCGAGGTATTGTGGATCCTCGGCGTGATCATCTACCTCCTGATGATGGCGACGGCCTTCCTCGGTTACGTCCTGCCCTGGGGTCAGATGTCCTTCTGGGGCGCCACCGTGATCACCAACCTGTTCTCCTCGATCGATCAGATCGTGCCGCACGCCGGTACCGCGATCACCACCTGGCTGTGGGGCGGTTACGCGGTGGGGGGGCCGACCCTGAACCGCTTCTTCTCGCTGCACTATCTGCTGCCCTTCGTCATCCTGGGCGTGGTCGGTCTGCACATCTGGGCGCTGCACGTTCCGGGCAACAACAATCCGCTCGGCATCGACGTCAAGGGGCCCCAGGACACGGTGCCGTTCCATCCCTACTACACGGTGAAGGACGCGTTCTACATCTCGCTGTTTGCGCTGCTCTTTGCCTATCTGGTGTTCTTCAAGCCAAACTTTGTGGCCAATCCGGACAATTATTTCCCGGCCAATCCGCTGCAGACCCCGCCGCATATCGTGCCGGAATGGTATCTCTTGCCATTCTACGCGATGCTGCGCGCGGTACCGCAGAAGCTCATGGGCGTGATCGTCCTCTTCGGGGCCATCGTCACCCTCGCACTCATTCCCTGGCTCGACACCAGTCGCGTGCGCTCGCTGCGCTTTAGGCCGATGCTGCGTCCGTTCTTCTGGGTCCTGGTCGCAAACTGCATTCTGCTCGGTTATCTGGGCTCGAAAGAGCCACAGGCGGTGTGGGTCATCGGGGGGGCGCACATTGAACTGTTGTGGGTGGCCCGGGTTGCGACCCTTTACTACTACGGCTTCTTCTGGCTGATCCTGCCCATCGTCGGTCTCATCGAACATCCCCTGCCGTTACCCGAAAGCATCTCCAAAGCGGTGCTGGGTGGTGACGCGGGCGTGGCTGCGGCCGAGTAAGGAGATCTCTTATGCGTATTGCTCAACGCCTCGGACTGGCCGTGGGAGCGGGTCTTGTCGTCGCCGCCCTGTGGGCGGGGGCCGCCTCGACGGCCACCGCACAGAATTCCCAACCGGATCTGAGCAAGGTGACCAAAGGTGAAGCCCTGCCGGTCAAGGATGTGTCATTCTCCTTCCAGGGCATGTTCGGGGTTTACAACAAGGCTGCGCTGCAGCGCGGCTTCCAGGTCTACAAGGAAGTCTGCTCGGCCTGCCACAGCATGAACCTCGTGGCTATCGGTGACCTCGGCGAACGCGGCGGACCGGATTTCACGCCGGCCCAGGTGAAGGCGATCGCCGCCAGCTACAAGGTCCCGGCCGGTCCCAACAGCATGGGGCAGACCACCGATGCCAATGGCCAGCCGCTGATGCGCACGGCCACCCCGGCGGACCATTTCCCGCCTCCCTTCGCCAATGTGGAGGCGGCGCGCTTTGCCAATAATGGCGCGGTGCCGCCGGACATGTCGCTCCTCGCCAAGGCGCTGCATGGCGGTCCGGCGCGGATCTACTCCATCGTGACCGGATTCAATCTGAAGCCGCCGCCGGGCTTCAAGGTTGCCCCGGGCAAATTCTTCAATCCCTATTTCCCGGGCTGGAACATCTCGATGCCGCCGCCCCTGACCGACGGCTCGGTCACCTATACCGACGGCACCAAGGCGACGCTCGATCAGGAAGCCCATGATGTTGCGACCTTCCTGATGTGGTGCGCCGAGCCCAAGCTCGATCAGCGCAAGCGCATCGGTCTTGAGGTCATGATCTTCCTCGTGGTGCTCTCGGGGCTGCTCTACGCCTCCTACCGCAGGGTGTGGCGCGACATTCACTAAACGTGCCGAGGGGCGCGGACAGAAGCACTGGCGCGTCCCCCATTCCATGCTACAAGGCCCCGAAAGACGAGCTTTCGGGGCCTTTTTCATGAGCAAAACCGTTCTTGGCATCATCGGCGGCAGTGGTGTCTATGACATCGAAGGCCTCGCCCAGCCGCGCTGGGAGCGGGTGCCGAGCCCCTGGGGCGAGCCGTCCGATGCACTCCTCTTCGGTACGCTGGATGGCGTCGACATGGTGTTTCTGCCGCGCCATGGCCGCGGCCATGTCCAGACCCCCACCACGATCAATTACCGCGCCAATATCGATGCCCTGAAGCGGGCCGGGGTCACGGACGTGATTTCACTGTCGGCCTGCGGCTCGTTTCGCGAGGAGTTGCCACCGGGCACCTTCGTTCTCGTCGACCAGTTCATCGATCGTACCCACAATCGGGAGAAGACCTTTTTCGGGGCCGGCTTCGTCGCGCATGTCTCGCTTGCCCATCCGGTCTGCCCCAAACTGACCGGAGCCCTTGCCGCGGCCTGCGCCGAAGCCAAGATCCCCCATCGTGTCGGTGGCACCTATCTGGCCATGGAGGGGCCGCAGTTCTCGACCCGCGCCGAAAGCAATCTCTATCGCAGCTGGGGCTGCTCGGTGATCGGCATGACCGCGATGCCCGAAGCCAAGCTCGCCCGCGAGGCCGAGCTTCCCTATGGCCTCGTCGCCATGGTTACGGACTTTGACTGCTGGCATGAGGACCATGACCACGTCACTGTCGAGCAGGTGGTGAAGGTGCTCGCGCAGAATGCCGAGCGCGCCCGCACCCTCGTCCGCACCGTCGCGCCGAAGCTCGGTCCGGTCCGCGCCCCCTCACCGGGGATCGACAATGCCCTCGACACCGCCATCATCACCCATAAGGACAAGCGCGATGCGGCGCTTTTCGCCAAGCTCGATGCGGTAGCGGGGCGGGTCCTGAAATAGATCTGGCGCAGCTTTCCCCAAGGGCGGCGTGCGGGTTGCGCCGCAGCCCGGTTGAGGAGATAAGCGCACAGACTTTGCCTCAGCCTCTCGCCACAGGATGCCAACGATGAATTTCAAGTCGGCCATTCGCACCATCCCCGACTATCCCAAGAAGGGGATCATGTTCCGTGACATCACCACGCTGCTCGGCGATGCGCGGGCCTTCCGTGCGGCGGTCGACGCCCTGGTGCAGCCCTATGCCGGGATCAAGCTCGACCGGGTTGCCGGCATCGAAGCCCGCGGCTTCATTCTCGGTGGCGCGGTTGCCCACCAGCTCTCGGTTGGCTTTGTACCGGTGCGCAAGAAGGGCAAGCTGCCGCACGCCGTGATCGGCGAAGACTATGATCTTGAATATGGCAAGGACCGCGTCGAGATCCATGCCGATGCCGTCAAGAAGGGCGAGCGCGTCATCGTCATTGATGACCTGATCGCCACCGGCGGCACGGCGTTTGCCGCGATCAAGCTGCTGGAACGGGCCGGCGCCCATGTCATGGGCTGCGCTTTCGTCATCGATCTGCCCGAGCTGGGTGGTGCCGACAAGATCCGGGCCCTCGGCAAGGAGGTGGTCTCCCTGGTGGCGTTCGAAGGACATTAGGGCCTATCCGGCGTCTTGGGGCCGCGGCGGTTCTTCCCGGGCGTAACAAAAGATCGCCGGCCCGCCCACAAGGGGCTCGTGGGACTATACAAATTGGTCGGCTTGGGCCTTGCGACAAACTTTCCGCTTTCGGGCCCTGGCGGGAGCCTGTAGCCAATTGCCTTCATGCGCTTACTGATCGTCGAAGACAACGTGAGACTGGCCCAGCTGATGGCCAGGCTGGTTGGCGAGAACGGCTACGCGACCGATATCGCCGCGAGCGTCGAGGAGGCGCATGCCGCGATCGCCCTCGCCGACTATGACGTCATTCTGCTCGATTTGTCGCTCCCCGATGGCGATGGCCGGGACGTACTGAACGCGGTACGCCAGCGCCAGTCGCATGCGTTTGTGATCGTGGTGACTGCGCGCGGGGATGTCGTCAGCCGGGTTGGCGCCCTCAATGCCGGCGCGGACGACTATATCGTGAAACCGTTCTCGGACGAGGAGCTGATTGCCCGCATCCGCGCGGTGCGCCGCCGGGCGCGTCAGATTCAGGATGAGGTTCTGGTCGCAGGCAATGTCCGGCTTGATACCGGCTCCTTGACCCTGACGATTGCGGGGCGCACCGTCGTCATGCCAAGGCGCGAGCTCAGCGTGCTCATGGCGCTGCTCCATCAGCCGGGGCGTGTCCTCAGCAAAGAGCGGCTCGAGCGCGCCATCTACACCCTGGACACCGAGGTCACGGCCAATGCCGTTGAAGCCGCAGTCTCGCGCCTGCGCCGTCGCCTCAGTCAGGAAGGAGCAAGCGTGGATCTGGTTGCCATGCGTGGCATTGGCTATATTCTGACTGAACGCGCATGATGGTAACCAGGGGAGCGGCGATGCCGCTGTCGCGCCTTTTGGCGATCCGCATGATCGCCGTCTCGCTCAGCCTGTCGCTGCTGCTCACGGCGGGATTCTTCATTTACTATC
Source organism: Pseudomonadota bacterium (assembly GCA_021851325.1). GTDB lineage: Bacteria > Pseudomonadota > Alphaproteobacteria > Micropepsales > Micropepsaceae > Rhizomicrobium. Next base: position 25,127 of record JAJZDZ010000031.1, read on the forward strand.
TCACCAATACCGCCCGTCTGCGTGAAGCTACACTTCATCGTAACATCGACGCCATCGCCGCGGCGCTGAATGCGGGGGTCAATCCGGCGACGCTGCCGCTCTACCGCAATCATCCCGGCATTTATGGCTTTCGTGTCTTCGATCGGCGGGCTTTGGCCACGCGTCACATCCTAGCTGAGGCCTACACGCGCTTTCTTCCCCCGGTCCAGCATCTGGATGCCAATGCGGGAGATGATGGCGACAAGGACCGTGATCTATTCGAGGTCGGTAGTGACCTTTATGACGGCTTTCAGCGGTTTTCTCCCAAGGGGGTGCATCTTCAGGGCGATCATGTCGTGTCGCTGCTGATCCATCGTGTGGTGCTGTCCGGACACAAATACTGGATACAGGCCGACATGATCGGAGATCCGGCATGGATTGGTTTGGCGGTGATTGCGACCCAGCTCTTCCGCCACGTCTTTTTTCCTCTTCTGCTCATCGTGCCGGCGCTGACGCTGGCGATGTTTGTGGCCACCCGCGATGCCTTGCGTCCATTGCGGCGCCTCTCCGCCGAAGCCAATGAGATTGCCAGCGCGGTGGCTCGTGGTCAGCCCATGACGCCGGTCTCGAACCGTGACATGGCGCGTGAATTTGCCGAGGTTGCGGCCGCAACCAACGCCATGCTGGCGAAGCTGGAAAACTCACTGCAGCTGCAGAAACAGTTTGCCTCCGATGCCGCCCATGAACTGCGTACCCCTCTTGCGGTTCTGCTGCTGGAAGTCTCGCAGCTTCCGGCGAGCGCGGCGCGCGACCGTATCAAGGCTGATCTTGAGGAGCTGGGTAGCCTCGTCGGCGAGCTGCTGCGCTTTGCCCAGGCCGAAGACCTTCTTTCCCGCGAGCGCAATGAAGTTGATGTCGTTGCCGCGGCACGAAAGGTGTGTGAGGAAGCCGTACCCCAGGCCATCGAAAGCCGTCACATGATCGAGTTCAGCGCCGTGGGTGAACCCCTGCTGGTCCTGGGCAACGCCACGCTGATCGAGATCGCCATCCGCAACCTGGTCGAAAACGCCATCAAATATTCTCCAGCTGACACCACCATCTCGGTGGTGGTCGAAAACGGTCCCTCGGTGATCGTGGAGGATCAGGGGCCCGGCATTCCCCAGGCGCAGCAGGACGCCGTGTTCGATCGCTTCTTTCGGGCCGATCAGCGGCAGGGCAGTGGGGCAGGTGTCGGGTTGGCCTTGACGCGCCGCATTGCCCAGCTCCATGACGGCCAGATCCTCATCCAGTCCCGTCCGCGTGGCGGCACTCGGATGGTGCTGAGCTTCGCGCGTGGCGACAGGCGGCGTGCTGAACCAAATGCAGGTGCGGATTATAACGAATTTGCGACAAGCTTGCCTCAAAAGTGAAGTCGGGCTGTGACCATTCTGGAACCAATGTCCGCGAATACCGATAAGTAAACTCTGCTGTCAGCGTGCCGTCAGGGCGCGCCGCTATTTTCGTACGCATAAGGATGATGCAAGACGGCTTCATCCGCACACGAACCAACCACAGTACCGCGATGCCAAGGGCGCTGTCGGCGTGATGCCGGCCTCGCTTCATTGCGGTGCGAACGGAGCGGCAGGCTTTGATGAATTGTCGGTACGAGCCCCATGGCGGCGAACCCTTTGCTCTTGCGACACAGAACGGGCTTTGCGGCCAGGCCTGGCCGCGGCAGCGTGGAGGGAAATCCTCTCCCCGTGTCTTTCTTTATTCGCACGACACCTATGGTCTCGGGCATCTGCGCCGCAATCTGGCCATTGCCGAACATCTGCTGGGACGGGAGCGGCAGTTCAAAGTACGTCTTCTCACGGGTTCTCCGGTGATCAGCGACTGGTCGCTGCCTCAGGGCCTTGACGTAACCGCGCTGCCGCCGGTGGTGAAGACGGGTGTCGAAACCTACCGGCCGCGCAATTCGCAGCTGCCTTTTGGACTGATCAAGGCCTATCGCGAGGCTCTGATCCTCAAGGCGGTGATCGCCGAAGCGCCCGACGTGCTGCTCGTCGATCATGCCCCTGCAGGCATGAATGCCGAGCTTCTGGCGACGCTGGCGTTCATCCGCCGCGAGATGCCCTCTACCCATGTGGTGCTGGGTCTGCGCGATATTCTGGACGCACCCAAGACGGTACGCGAGATCTGGCACGAGCAGGCGATCATTCCTTTGATCGAAAATCTCTATGACCAGGTCATTGTCTATGGGTGTCGTGCGCTCTTCGATGTCGTTGCGGGCTACAGCCTGCCGGCCAGCATTGCCGCCAAACTGAGCTATAGCGGCTATGTCGCGCGCATGCCGCGGCCCTCGCCGTTCCGCCTGTCCAGCGGACCCAAAACGGTCCTGGTCACCGCGGGGGGCGGTGAAGATGGCTTCTTTCTGATGGAAGCCTATCTCGATGCGCTCACGCATCTCGCGGAGGGCGCAGTACGCTCGAAGATCGTCACCGGCCCCCTGATGTCGCCGGCGCAGCGCCAGCTGCTCGATGCCCGCGCCCGCGCCAACAGCGCGATCGAGATCATCACCCTGACGCGCGATCTTCCCACCATGCTTGATGAGGCCGATCTCATCGTCTCCATGGGCGGGTATAACACCAGCGTCGAAATCATCGGCAGTGGCAAGCCGGCGATCCTCGTGCCGCGGGCAGCGCCCCGGGCCGAGCAGAAGATGCGGGCCGAGATGCTGGCCCGGCTCGGCTATGTCTGGACGCTGGCGCCACAGGAGGGACTGGCGGGGCGCCTGGCGGCGCAGATCACCCAGTTTCTTGGCGGTGCCCGTCCCCTTCGGGGTGCCCAGGGGCTCGACCTCGATGGCGCCCGCCGTGTCGGCGATCTTCTTGAAACACTGGTCTGCGGCGCCAGTCAGAATCTGGAGGCGGCACAATGAGCAGCACCGGTTCTGCGCCCATCGCCTATCTCATGAAGCGCTATCCGCGGCTTTCGGAGACCTTCATTCTCAATGAGATTGCGGTGATGGAGGGGCTCGGCGCCACCCTTGAGCTGTTTTCGCTCCTGCCGCCCGAGCCGCCGCCGCATCACCCCCTGGTCGCTGACATCAAGGCGCCGCTCCATCATCTGCCGTTGGCCAAAGGCGCCAAGGCCGTGGCACTTCTTGGTGCCCATGGCCGCTCACTTCGTGCCCATCCCCTGCGGTATGGCCATGCGATTGGGCGCGCCCTTGTGGCCTCACTGCAATCGCGCCGGCCACTTTCGGTGTGGAAGCAGTTTGTCCGCGCCGGCTTTGTGGCTGATCGTTGCCGGGCCCGTGGTGTCGGCCTCATTCATGCCCATTTTGCCAATGCACCGGCGGCGGTGGCCGCGTTTGCGAGTGTGATGTCGGGTATTCCCTTCAGCTTCACCACCCATGCCAAGGATCTTTATCTCACGTCTCAGCGGGTGCTGCGCCGACGGGTGCGTGATGCCCGCTTCATCACCACCTGTACCGGCTACAATGTCGACTATCTGAAGGGCTTCCTGCCGTCTTCTGCCCATGACAAGGTTCATCTCGTCTATCACGGCATCGATCTCAACCGTTTTTCGCTGCGCCCTGAGGCGCGTCCGCGGCACGGCGGGGTTCCCCTCATTCTCTCGGTTGGCCGGCTCGTCCCCAAGAAGGGATTTTCCGATCTCATCGCGGCCTGTGCCCTCCTCAGTGAGCAGGGCATCGGCTTTCAGTGTGCGATTGTAGGGGAGGGACCGCTGCGGGCCGAGCTTGCCGCCGACATCGCCCGGCGCGGGCTTGACGCGCAGGTGCGCCTGATCGGCTCCATGACCCATGCCGAGCTGGCCAAATTCTATCATGAGGCCGACATCTTCGCCCTTGCGCCCCAGATCATTGCCAATGGCGACCGCGACGGCATTCCCAACGTGATCGTCGAGGCCATGGCGAGCGGTGTGCCGGTGGTATCGACAGCGGTGTCCGGTATCCCCGAAGTGGTCCGCAATCACCGCACCGGTCTTCTTGTCCCCTCCGAAGCTCCAGCCGCACTGGCCGAAGCCCTGCGCCAGCTCATCGGCAATCCTTCCCTCGGAGTGCAAATGGCCAAGGCTGCCCGTGCGCTCCTTGAAGCAGAGCTCGACTGTTTTGAAACCACCAAACGGCTCAAGGCGCTGATGGTGGGCTGCGCCTGTGGTCACGACCATGCGCCGTCCGTCCCCGCAGCAACGGCACTGGGGGCAACCGCGCTGCCTGCGCCGGCAGCAGGGGAGTAAGGCCAGACGATGAAGATCCTCTATCTCAATGCCGACCGCGGCATTCCGGTTCTGGGTGACAAGGGCGCGTCGGTCCATGTGCGCGAATTCATCGCCGCGCTGGCCGGCGCCGGACACGAGGTGGTGCTGGCCTGTGCCAGCCTCGGGGAGGGCAATGCGCCACCGCCGGCCAGGCTTCTGCACATCGAACCGGGTGCCGCCCAGAGCGAGCTCGACGCGGCGTGCCGGGCGGCAGGCTTGCCGCAAACGGCCCAGGACGAGCGGCTGACCCGGCGCGAGCTGGCCCGCCTTGCCTATGACCGCAGCCTGACGCCACGCGTGCGTGAGGCGCTGTCCGACATCGGCTTTGTCCCCGACGTCATCTATGAACGCCATGCGCTCTTTCATGGCGCAGGTGCCCGCCTGGCGCGGGAGCTCGGCATTGTCCGCCTCCTTGAGGTCAACGCGCCGCTCATCGCGGAACAGGAACGCTTTCGGGGGCTGGTGCTGAAAAGCCTGGCAGAGGAAGCCGAAGCGCGTTCCTTCCGCGGCGCCGATGCCATCTTTGCCGTGTCGCAGGAAGTTGCGGCCTATATCAGCAGTACCGGGATTGCGCCGTCGCGGATCCATACCGTGCCCAATGGCGTGGATCTGACGCGCTTTCACCCGGCTGCCGACGGGCGCACGCTGCGCGCCCGTCTCGGTCTTGGCTCTGAGCGCGTGATCGGCT
>JAJZDZ010000031.1:30156-32343 GCA_021851325.1 Pseudomonadota bacterium
ACCGGGATTGCGCCGTCGCGGATCCATACCGTGCCCAATGGCGTGGATCTGACGCGCTTTCACCCGGCTGCCGACGGGCGCACGCTGCGCGCCCGTCTCGGTCTTGGCTCTGAGCGCGTGATCGGCTTCATCGGCAGCTTCAAGCCCTGGCACGGTGTCGGCTTCCTCGTCGAGGCCTTCGCCCATCTCGCCGCGGCTGTGGGCGATGTTCACCTGCTCTGTGTCGGGGAAGGGCCGGAACTGGAGGCAAGCCGTGCCGCCATTGCCGCCCACGGTCTTGAGCGGCGCGCGACCTTCGTCGGACGCATTCCGCACGCTGAGATCCCGGCCTATCTCGCCGCGATGGATGTGAGCCTTGCGCCCTATCTGCCGGATCCGGACTTTTACTTCTCGCCGCTCAAGGTGGTGGAGTCGCTGGCCTGTGGCACGCCCGTAATCGCAGCGCGGCTGGGCCAGCTCGAGCAGCTCGTCGATCATGGCCAAACCGGGTTTCTGTTTGCGCCCGGTGATGCCCCTGATCTTCTTGCCCATCTGGGTGCGCTCTTCGCTGATCCCCGCCGCCATGCCCGGATGCGGCAGGCGGCGCGGATGCGGGCGGAACGGGATTTTGGCTGGAACCGGGTGGTGGAACGGATGATTGCCGAGGCCGCAGGCCTCATTGCCCGCAAGCGCGCCGCATGAGCACCAGGACGGCGCAGATGGTAGAGGCGAGGCGGGAGCGCTGGCTCCTGCGCTATGTGCGGCCGCAATGGGGCCGGCTCAGCCTTGGCAGCCTCGCCATGGCGCTACGCGCCGGGGTTCTGGCGCTGGTACCGTGGCCGCTCAAATTCATCATCGACAGTGTCATCGGCAACAAGCCGCTGCCTTCTTATCTTGCCCTTCTTTTGCCCAACGCTGCAGAGCACCGGATCGGGCTTTTGGGTGCGCTCTGTGTTGCCACCCTCATTCTGGGCCTGGCCGATGCGGTACTCAATTATGTCGGCAGCCGGCTTTATCTCGATGCCGGCCAGCGCCTCGTCTATGCGCTGCGTACCGAGCTCTTTTCCCATTTGCAGCGCCTGTCGCTCGATTTTCACCGCCGTCATCGCGGCGGCGATCTGATGTCGCGGCTGAGCGGCGATGTGCAGAAAATTCAGGATCTGATCACGGCAGTCGGTGGGGATCTCATCCAGCATGTCCTTGTCATCGTCAGCATTGCGGCGATCATGTGCCGTGTCGACTGGCGCTATGCGCTGGTCGTGCTGGGCACCATCCCGGTCCTTTTCCTCATCATCCGCATCTATACGAAGCTCCTGCGTCGGGCGATCCACCAGGTCCGCCATCATGAGGGCGATCTGTGGAGCATTGCCCAGGAGGCGTTTGGCAGCGTGCAGCTGATTCAGGCCTATGGCCGCGAGCCTTATGAAGAGAGTCGTTTTGCTGCCGGAGCAAAGAAGATCTTTGACGCCACTGCCGGTGCCAACGATCTGCAGGCGCAGTTTTCTCCGGTTCTGACGCTCGCGGTGGCCGCGGCTACCGCCGTGATTGCCTGGTATGGCGCGGTACGGGTGCTTGACGGGCGCATCACCGCCGGCGAGCTGATCGTCTTTCTCACCTATTTCAGGGCGCTGACCGCGCCCACGCGGCGGATCGCCAAGACGGTGCGGATCATCGGGCGGGCCTCGGTCGCGGTTGAACGCATTGCAGACTATCTCTTTGAGAGCCCGACCATCCGCGAGCCGTCCCCTCCTTTGGTGCCGCCGGAGGTGAGCGGACGGATTGACTTTGAAGCCGTCAGTTTTGGCTATTCTCCCGGGCCCAATATTCTGGAGGAAGTCACGCTCCAGCTGGTACCGGGCAAACGGGTGGCTCTGGTGGGGCCCACAGGTGCGGGCAAAAGCACGATCGCAAGCTTAATCTCGCGCTTTTACGATCCGGTGAAGGGGCGGGTTCTTCTCGATGGCCGAGACCTGCGCACGCTGGCGCTCGCTTTTGTGCGCCGGCAGGTTGCCCTGGTGCTGCAGGAGCCGGTCATCTTCCACGCTACGGTGTGGGAGAACATCTGCTATGGGCGCGAGGGCGCAAGCCGCGCTGATGCCATCGCGGCCGCGACCCGTGTGGGTGTGGATGAGATCATCCGCCGCCTGCCGGGAGGCTATGACTATGTCATCAGTGAGCGCGGTCAGACCTTGTCCGGCGGCCAGCGTC
>JAJZDZ010000086.1 GCA_021851325.1 Pseudomonadota bacterium
GTTCAACCTGCCCGACCCCGGAAATCTGGCTCAGCTTCTGCTGGATGATGTTCGATGCCGAATTATAGATCTGCCCGGGCGTCAGCGTGCGTGAGGTCAAAGACAGGATCAGCACCGGAAACGCTGCTGGATTGAGCTTGCGGTAAGAGGGATTGCTGCGCAGCCCAGAGGGCAGATCGGCCCGCGCCGCATTGATCGCCGCCTCGACATCGCGGGCCGCGCCGTTGATGTCGCGGCTGAGGCCAAATTGCAGCACGATGAAGGTCGAGCCCTGCGAACTTCTGCTCGTCATCTCGGTGACGTTGGCGATGGTCCCCAGATGGCGCTCGAGCGGAGTTGCAACGCTGCTCGCCATGGTTTCGGGGCTGGCACCTGGCATCTGTGCCTGGACAAAGATGGTCGGAATATCAACATTGGGTAGCGGCGCCACCGGCAAGAGCGGAAACGCCACCAGCCCCGCGATCGCAAGCCCGATCGTGAGCAGGATCGTGGCGACCGGTCGGCGGATGAAGAAAGCCGGCAGATTCATTCCGCAGGTGCCCGTGTCAAAGCCGAACCACGGCCAAACCGCGCCTTAAGGTCGCGTGCCAGCCGGTCGAAATAAAGATAGATCACCGGCGTCGTGAACAGGGTCAGAAGCTGGCTCAGGATCAGCCCGCCGACGATCGAGATACCCAAAGGATGGCGCAGCTCCGAACCTGCTCCCGACCCCAGCATCAGGGGCAGCGCACCAAACAGCGCCGCCACCGTGGTCATCAGAATGGGCCTGAAGCGCAGCAGTGCCGCCCGCCGGATGGCTTCGGGGGCCGGCAGCCCCAGCTTGGTCTCGGCGACGATGGCAAAGTCGATCATCATGATCGCATTCTTCTTGACGATGCCGATGAGCAGCACGATGCCGATGATCGAGACGATGTCGAGTTCATGACCTGAGATAATCAGTGCGATCAGCGCTCCAACACCCGCAGAGGGCAACGTCGACAGGATGGTGAGGGGGTGGATGAAGCTCTCATAGAGCATGCCAAGCACGATATAGACGACGACGATGGCGGCCAGAATGAGCAGGACCTCGTTGGACAGCGCCGACTGAAAGGCCAGAGCCGTACCCTGGAACGCGGTTGCGATGTCCGGGGGCAGGCCAATCTCCCGTTCGCTCTGGTGAATGGCACTGACGGCGCTGCCGAGCGAATAGCCAGGCGCGGTGTTGAAGGAAATCGTAGCCGCCGGGAACTGGTTCAGGTGACTGATGGACAGCGGCTTGCGGGTGATTTCAATGTGGGCAATGGCCGAGAGCGGCACCTGGCCGCCGCCGGCCGAGGGCAGATAGATTTTTTTCAGCGAGGAGACGCTGGTCTGCAGCCGCGGACTGGCCTCAAGGATCACCCGGTACTGATTGGACTGGGTGAAGATGGTGGTGATCTGGCGCTGACCGAACGCATCATAGAGCGCATTGTCGACAGCCGCCGCGGTGATGCCGAGGCGCGCGGCATTGTCGCGGTCAACCACCACGCTGGCCGCCGCGGCCTGGTCAAGGTCGTCGGTCGAGACCTCGGTGAGTTCCGGACGCTTGCGCAGGGCGGCCAGCACCTTGGGCACCCAGACATGAAGGTGTGCTGTGGAGGCGCTCTGCAGGGTGAACTGATAGGGCTCGGCACTGAGTGTCGAAGCCACGGTGAGGTCCTGGACCGGCTGCAGCGCGAGCTTTATGCCGGCAACCTTGTGCGCGAGCACAGCAAGGCGGCGTTCAACCGCAAAGATCGAATGACTTCGCTGGTCCTTGGGTTTGAGATTGATGTCCATGCGCCCCTGATTGAGCGTCATATTGGTGCCGTCGACCCCGATGAAGGACGACAGGCTGACGACATCGGGATCCTTGAGGATGGCCTTGGCGAGCGCTTCCTGACGCTGGGCCATGGCCGCGAAAGAGATGTCAGGACTGGCGCGGGTCATGCCCAAAAGCAGGCTCGTGTCCTGCACCGGGAAAAATCCCTTGGGAATGACAATGTAAAGGACGATGGTGAGCACCAGCGTTGCTACCGCCACAAGCAGCGTCAGTGGCTGGCGCGCCAATACCCAGTCAAGGCCCTTCTCATAGTGGCCAAGCAGCCGCTCATACGCGCGCTGCCACAGCCGGGCGAGCCCTCGGGGTGGGGCCTGCAGCGATTTGTGACGGAGCATCTTGGCACAGAGCATCGGCACCAGGGTGAGGGAGACCACCGCCGAGATGAGGATGGTGATCGCAAGGGTGATGGCAAACTCGCGGAACAGGCGGCCCACCACCTCCTGCATGAACAGGAGTGGGATGAGCACGGCAATGAGAGATACGGTCAGCGAGATGATGGTAAAGCCGATCTCCCCTGCCCCCTTATAGGCCGCCTCGAGGGGCGTTTCTCCGGCCTCCAGATAGCGCGCGATGTTTTCGATCATCACGATCGCATCGTCGACGATGAAACCGGTGGCAATGGTAAGGGCCATCAGCGACAGATTGTCGAGGCTGAAGCCGAGCAGATACATCACCGCAAAGGTGCCAACGATCGATAACGGCGCCGACAGACTCGGTATAAGGGTCGCTGGCAGGTTGTGCAGAAAGAAATAGATCACGAGCACCACGAGGACCACGGCGAGCACAAGCTCGAACTCGGTGTCCGCGACCGAAGCGCGGATGGTGGTGGTGCGGTCTGTGAGGACATGCAGCTGAACTCCGGCCGGCAATCCCTTCTGGATCATAGGCAGGATTTGCTTGATGTGGTCGACCACCGAGATCACATTGGCGCCAGGCTGACGCTCGATGTTGAGCAGGATCGCCGGTTCGGTATTCATCCAGCTGGTCAGCTGATTGTTCTGCGGACCACGCACGATGGTTGCCACATTCTTGAGTCGCACCGGCGCGCCGTTCTTGTAGGCGATGATGATGTCGCCATAGGCGCTGGGATTTTCCAGCTGGTCATTGGTGGCAATGGTGTAGGAGCGGGCCGGTCCGTCAAAACTTCCCTTGGGCGCATTGGCATTGGCATTGGCGATCGTGGTACGCAGATCATCCAGGCTGAGGCCATAGGCCGCCAGCGCCTGAATGTTGACCCGGACCCGCACTGCTGGCCGGTGACCGCCGGCCAGCGACACCAGACCGACGCCGGCGAGCTGCGAAATGCGCTGCGCCACACGCGTATCGGCAAGATCCTCGACACCCGTCAAGGGCATCGTCTTGGAGGTCAGCGCAAGGGTAAGGACTGGTGCGTCAGCCGGGTTGATCTTGTTGTAGACAGGTGGTGCGGGCAGGTTTTGCGGCAGGAGTGACTGGGCGGCATTGATCGCCGCCTGCACCTGCTGTTCGGCAACGTCGAGGCTCAGCGACAGGTCAAACTGCAGGGTGATGACCGACGCCCCACCCGAACTCACCGACGACATCTCCTTCAGCCCGGGCATCTGCCCCAGCTGAGTCTCAAGCGGCGCGGTCACCGTCTTGGTCATGACATCGGGACTGGCACCAGGCAGAAACGTCACCACCTGGATGGTGGGATAATCGACCTCTGGCAAGGCCGAGAGCGGCAGGAATTGAAAGCCCACCACGCCGAGCAGAAAGATCGCAATCATCAGCAGTGAGGTTGCGACCGGGCGTCGGATAAAGAGTGCCGAAGGGCCCAAGGGCTTAATCCTTCTGTATACGGATCAGTTCCGTGTGCTCGCCCCATGAACCGCGCCTGCCGCATGGTCCTGGCGGTGCTGCGCAAGCCAGGCCGCACGGGCCTTGGGGCTCAGGCGCCGCAAATGGGCCTGCTGCTGCGGCGTCAGCTTTGCTTCCGTGCTTGATCCGCCGGGTCCCTCATGGGCCCGCAGCAGGGTCGCAGGCCGGCTGCCGGCAGGCGCCTTGCTCGGCACCTGGATTTTCAGCCCGTGCGCCTCGGGAAGGCTTACCTTGGCTCCGTCACTGAGGCGATCGGCGCCATCCACAACCACGGTATCGCCAGGAGCAAGGCCGTTCAGAACCTGCACCTGACCATTGTCGTTCACCCCGGTCCTGACCGCGCGTATGGACACCGTGAGATCGGGATTGACGACATAGACGTATTCGCCTTCGGGGCCCTGCTGCACCGCAGCTGCCGGCACCGTGGTCTGGTCGGGAATGGTTTGAGCATCGAGATGGATATTGACGAAGGCGCTGGGGAACAGGACGCCGTCGGCGTTGTTGAACATCGCCCGCAGCTTCACCGTACCGGTTGAGGGATCAACCACATTGTCCACGCTTGCCAGCGTACCGCGGGCGATCATTCGCGTGTTACCGCGGTCATAGGCTTCGGCAACGAGGGTGTGCCCCGTGGCCATCTGCTCGCGGATGGTCTCGATGTCGTCTTCAGGCAGCGTGAAGAGAACGCTCATGGGCTGCATCTGGGTCACCACGACAATCGGATTGGTCTGATCGGCGGTCACCAGATTGCCAAGATCAACCTGGCGCAGGCCCACGAGCCCGGATACCGGGGTACGCACATCCGTGTAGCCAAGGTTCAGCGTTGCGCTCTCCACATTGGCCTTATCGGCCAGCACGCTTGCTTCATCCTGCTTCACGCTTGCCACCTGGGTGACATATTGCTGCTGCGAGATCGCATTGACCCTGGCAAGGTGGGCATAACGTGCTTCATCGATCCGCGCGTTCGCCAGCAGCGCCTCGTCGCGGGCAAGCGTGGCCTTGGCCTGATCCAGCGCGGCCTGATAGGGCCGCGGATCAATCTGGGCCAGGATCTGGCCCTTCTTCACCATCTC
>JAJZDZ010000087.1 GCA_021851325.1 Pseudomonadota bacterium
AACCCTCCGCCCGAGCCGCAGGTGTTCCGCTGCCCGACCCGGCCGCCGCGTTACTGTTCGCGTGTCTCTGGAGCAAAGCGGCTTTCTCGCGATCGCTCAGGCCCGCCAGGTAGGCGAACCCGGCCGTGAGAAGATTGTCCGGCCAATCCTTCAGCCCAGCCGCGAGGGCAAGGCCGCCGAGGCGGTATTTGGCCCGAAGTAACGAGAGGCCCCGATTTGTAGCATAAGCGGACAAAGGGAGAACATCAGGCTGCCCTCGATACAGTGTCGGGTACGGGCCTGAGTGGGCGCAATCCGACAGGGTTTTCCGTTGATTTCTGCTGGCTGCCCCAGATGTAGTCCCCGGTCAGGTTCACGTGCTCCCAGCCGATCGGGGAAAGGTGAGTAAGGTGGGCATCTGGAACATCTTCAACCTTACGCAAGGCGTCGATGGCGCGGCCAAGATAGCGCGTGTTCCAGAGGATGATCGCGGTGACGACCAGATTGAGGCCGGATGCGCGGTGCTTCTGATTTTCGAATGTCCGGTCGCGGATTTCGCCGAGCCTGTGGATGAAGACCGCCCGCGCCAGGCTGTTCCGAGATTCGCCCTTGTTGAGTTCCTGGCTGCTCTCGCGGCGTAATTCGGGGTCTTCCAGCCAGTCGAGGGTGAATAGCGTGCGCTCGAGCCGGCCAAGTTCCCGGAGTGCTGCGGCGACACCGTTTTGCCTGGGATATGAGGCGAGTTGGCGCATGATGAGCGACGCGGTCACGGTGCCGGTGCGGATTGACGTGGCGATCCGCAGAATGTCGATCCAGTGCGCGCGGATCAGGTTGATGTTGATACGGCCGGCGATCATCGGCCCGAGCGTCGGGTAGGTTGTGCCCTTGGCGAAGGTGTAGAGGCGGCGATCTTTCAGGTCGGGAATTCGTGGTGCAAACTGGAATCCGAGCAGGGCGCACAACGCGAAGACGTGATCCGATACGCCTCCGCCATCGGTATGGTGGCGGTGCTGGCGTGACATGACTTCGCCGTGATGATCGAGCAGTCCGTCGAGGACATGGATCGCCTCGCTCGCGGTCGCGGCGATAACCTTGGTATGGAACGGCGCGTAGCGACCTGATAGATGGGTATAGAATTTGATGCCGGGTTCATGGCCATAATGGGCGTTGAACTGACTCGCATCGCGGCCGAACCCACCGGCCCGGAAAAATTGTCCATCCGAGGACGAGGTTAATCCTGAGCCGAAAGTAGCGGCGAGCGGCTCGCGATTCTGATGATCGATAAGGCGCCGCAACGCCAGCGCGTAAGTCTCATCGCGGATATGCCAATCAGCCGCCCAAGCAAGTTGACCGAGGCTCGCGATACTGCACGCTTCGGCCATGCGGGTCAGACCGAGATTGAGCCCGTCGGCCAGCAGGCCAGCGATGAGAACTCTGGGGTTCTCAACAAGCTCGCCTGTCCGCAAATGGGTGAAGCACTCGGGGAAGCGGGTCCAGCCGGCAACCTCCGACAACAGATCGGTGATCCGTATACGCGGCAACATTTCATACAGCCGGCCCGCGAATGCCTCGGCCTCGGGCGGTGTCGATTTCTCGATCGGCGTGATTTTCAGCACCCCTTTGTCAATCGTGACGTCGGGCAGCAACCCGCCTTTGGCACGGACATCAACCGCGGCAAGTCGTTCATTGAGGCGGGTCTGACGTTCCGCGATGAACCGTTCGAAGTCGGTCTCGACGGCAAGCGGAATGCCGGAATCCCCTTGCATAGCTTGCAGGGTTTCCGTGGAAATCAGACGATCTTCGAAGGCCCGGTATTGCCGACTGCCCGTGACCCAGACATCACCGGCGCGTAGGCGCGTGCACAATTCCGCCAACACGCAGAGTTCATAATAACGCCTGTTGATGCCGTTTCCGGGCAAAACATGGCGCACCCAACGCTGGCGGATGAAGGCGGTCGGGGCGGATTTCGGCAGGGTTGTGGCACCGGCTTTATTGATCCGGCGCAACGTATCTATGGCGCGCATCAGCGGTGTCGTGGCGGCCACGCCTTGGAAGGTGAAGGCTTCGAGAAAGGCTGGTGCCCATCGCCTGACGCCAGCATAGTGCTCGGTCAACTTTTGGTATGGATCAAATTCCTCCGGCCGGGCCAGGGCCTCCGCTTCGGCGACCGTCGTGCAGAACCGCTCCCAGGGCATCACCTTATCGATCGCCGCGAAGGGATCCCCCTTGCCGGCACGCGCGGTGATCAAGGCCGTTCCGATCCTGGCAAAGAGCCGGACCTTTTCGTTGATCGCTCGTCCATCAGCCTGGAAATCACGAGCGTGCTTGCCTTCGGCTTTCCGGAACATCGCACCAATCAACCGTTCGAACAAATCAATGGCACGATCTGTCAGGTTGGCCGCCAGATCGAGGGTGATGGCGGTGAGTGTGGCGTGGCGTCGCCGGCGTTCGTAATCGGCGATATGCTGAACCGTCATGCGTCCCGCCTCGCGGGCAAGCTGTGCAAGACGGGCTTGGTTAACGAGATGGCCCCGCGCCGGAGCGAGACCGATCGCCCGCACATGCGCCAACCGTTCGATCAATCCGAGCATCGAACCAGGCTTTGCGGATTCCGGCATCTGGCGCAGCCAGGCCAGCCAGCTCTGACTGGTTTCCAGGCGACGCTCTGTCAGGGCATCCAAACCGCGTCGTTGGTCGGTGGATAATCCGTCGGTCAGCCGACGCTCAGTTTCACGCCGCGCTTTGTGTCGTACCTCGATGCAAATTCGCTCAAGTCTCGCTGGCGCCGGTACAATGATGCCGCGTTGACGGCATTCCTCCATAGCCAGAGCGGCAAGATCAAGCAGACGCTCGTTCTCGATCGCATGGGGAAGCAGCCACGCTGACAGTTCATTTGCCGCCTTGGGGCCAAATGTCCGGAGCCCGAGGCGGTTCAGCAAAGACGCGGAATGACGACGTCGATTTTGTTCGGATGCCAGGTAGGATACGAGTGAATCTGGCAAGACGTCGATCTGATCGGCAACAAATGAAACCAGAGATGGATCGGGTGTCTCACCCGCTCGCAGCACTCGGCCAGGATGGCGCAGATAGCAAAGCATCAGCGCGTAGCCGAGGCGATGATGATCACCACGGCCGCGTCGAATCAGCGCCAAGTCCGCAGCCGACAGGGTATAATGGCGGATCAGACCCCGCTGATCGGTCGGCGGATCAAACAGCAGTACGATGTGGTCCTCGGTCAGTATTCGGCGATATCCCACTTTTTTCTCCCTGAGCGTTCGCGCCGGGAGACCAGCCGATCCGGGCCAAGGAGTCGACCAGCGTGCTGCGCGGGATGCCAAAAGTCCGGCAAACCGACGCTTTCGTGGCACCAGCATTGAGCGCGGTGATCACGGTGGCCAATTTCTCCGGATCGATTCCGAAAGGTCTGCCACCTTGCCGCCCGCGTCGGCGGGCGGCAGCCAGACCGGCGTTCACCCGCTCTTGAGTGAGGGAACGCTCGAACTGCGCCAGGGCGCCAAAGACGTGGAAAAGGAACTCGCCCTGCGGTGTGGTGGTATCCATCTGTTCGGTCAGAGACCGGAAGGCGATCCCCCGCGCCCGGAGCCCGTTCACGGTTTCCAGCAAATGGGGCAACGAACGGCCCAGTCGGTCGAGCTTCCAGACCACAAGACAATCGCCAGGTTGAAGATAGGCCAGTGCCGACGCAAGGCCGGAGCGATCCCGCCGGTTACCACTGGCATGGTCCGCGAATAGGTGCCGTTCATCGACGCCGGCGCAAAGCAGCGCATCGCGCTGTAGATCCAACACCTGCCGGTCATTGTCTGTGGAGACGCGCATATAGCCGATCAGCATGTACGGAAAACCCCCCAACATTGGTTTCCGTACACCTTACCATTCCGACATGGTTTCTCGTACATAATTCGGGGGATAAAATCGAGTTTTCTGACACCGCCCGTACCCCTGACGGAAAACATGTGTTTTCCGTACAGCCGCAATTCTGACTTCAGCACCGGGATCTCCGCTCAAACCGGCAGAATCCCTCGATTTTACCCTTCCAGCGTTCTCATTTTGTCCGCTTATGCTACAATTTGGGGCGTTTCGTTACTTCGGGCCTATTTGTCCCGGTCCTCGTGCCGCCGCCGCTTTTCGGCGATGGCGGCGCGCTCCCTGGCATGCCGCACCTCCGCCTTCAGCAACCGCAGATCCTTGAGATCAAGGGCCTCGCCGGCGCTGAGCGTGCCGTCTTTGCGTCTGGCGGTCAGCGCCTCGAGCCGCCGCAGAGCGGTGTCATCAAAGGTGAGGGGCGTGTTTGTGTTCGCGCTCATGGGGGTCTCCTCTCCAGGGCTTGCCTCCTTGGCTTGCCGTGGTGCCTGGGAGATTGTATCATATAAAGAAACAAAATCTTAAGAAGATTGTCTTAGGCTCAATATACATTTTGCTTCGCAAAATGTGTTCTTCTTCAGCCAAGACAAGCCTCCGCCCCTCCACGCCCCCTCAAGCCAGGAACCGCGATGCCCAGCCGCTTCATCCGCTGCGAAATGGTGCGCACCGAGGCGGGCAGCAGCGTCGTCGGCCTCGCCGCCTATATCGCCCGCGCCCGGCGCCAGGATCACAGCGGCATGGTGTTCAATTTCGTCCATCGCGCCGAGGAGCTGGCGGACAGGGGTCTTATCCTGCCCCCCGCCGCTCCGGACTGGGCCGCCGACCCGGCGGCGCTGTGGCGCGCGGCCGAGCGGGCGGAGCAGACCATCGATCGCCGCA
>JAJZDZ010000088.1 GCA_021851325.1 Pseudomonadota bacterium
GTGCTGAGGTTTACGCGCTGGATGGACCCGGTCTTGTAATCATCGGGAACGCCGTGCGGCGCGGTGCTGCCATCCGGGCGCTTGACGAAGGACATGCCACCATTGTTGCAGACGTAAACGCAGCCATCGGGTCCGATCGCGGCCCCATTTGGGCCACCACCGAGCTCGGCGATGGTTTCCCGCTTTCCATTGGGCGTTACCCGGCTGAGGGTTCGGCGCTGAATTTCAACAAGAACGACCGAGCCATCGGCCATGATGATCGGGCCTTCCGGAAATTGAAGCCCGGACGCTACCAGCTGGAAGTCCATTCCACCCTCCTTGAATATTGTTATAACACGATATATTTATAACAGGTCCTGTCAACCGTTGGGCTTTGGCGTAAAGGCGCGTGCCCGTCGTCGGTGCCAGAGGCAAGGATAGGTGCAACTGGATCCGCGTGAGACGAGCGTGGATGCGTTGAGTGCATATGCCTGCACGGGTCATCGCGGTGATTGTTTCCGACAAGGACGAATTTTAGGTGCGATCGTTTCGCACTGTCATGGGCTATCGAGAGCCATGCGAAACGTTGCGTCCCGCTGACACGATGCAGCTTCAGCGCGTCTGCTTCCTGCGCTTTCCGTTACATACCTCTGCTGGCACCAATGCCCGAAGACGTCGCTGCACGCCACGTCATCGGGTCTGCATCTGGTGCATCCTCACCTGCGCGCAAAGGCGCGCTACGGGGCTTTCCGCGTGCGCTAGCGTCCACGCCTTGCGCCAAACGCGCCAAATGGACGCGCCACGTGTCTTTGGCGTTAAAGCCCTAAGATCATGATTGATACTTCAGTCGCGATAGATCTAGCCTTGTCCTGCGGGCTTCTGGAGTTCAGGCGATGACAGTGGACGGTGGACGGTTGGCAGCGCGTACGCTCAAGAACGCAGGGGTCGAGATTGTTTTTGGCCTGCATGGCGGACATCTCGATACCGTACTGAAAGGATGCAGGGACGAAGGCATCCGGCTCGTCGATTTCCGTCATGAGGCTGCAGCGGTGAACGCCGCCGACGCCTATTCCCGGGTGACGGGCAAACTCGGCGTTGCGCTCGTTACCTCTGGACCTGGACTGACCAATGCGTTGGCCGGAATTACCAATGCGGCCGCCGATGGCCGCCCTCTTTTGGTGATCACAAGTTCACCACCAACCGGTGAAGCGGAAACACTCGAACTGCAGGGAGGTCTTGATCTGGTGGCCATGCTGGGACCGGTGACCAAGTGGTCTCACAGGATCCTGGCCGCCCATCGCGTTCCCGATCTGATTGGCCTCGGCATTCGCAAGACGCAGGCTTACCCCAGAGGACCGGTGGTGATCGATCTGCCGATCGACATTGCATTTACTCCGGTCACGGACGCAGCCCTGCGCCCCCCTGGGGCGCCACTAGTACCCATTGCACCCGGCCCCAGCGGCGAGGTTATGGAAGCCGCCGCGGAACTCCTCAAAAGTGCGGAGCGACCGATCATCATTGTCGGCGAGGAAAGCCTGGGCGGCAGTCTGTCGGCGCCGCTGCGCGATTTTGCGGAAGCCACGGGAATACCGGTCTTTACCACCACCATTGCCCTTTCGGGTCTACCAGGCGGGCATCCCCAGAATGGCGGCGGCGTGCAGAGTTTGCCGCTTTGTCCGCTCAAGCCTGACCTCGTCATTCTGGCGGGAGCCAGACAGGGTATGTTTGCTGGCGGCTCCTCGGGGTCTTTTGTTCCCGCCGATGCCAAGGTGATCCAGCTGAGCCCCGACGCGGCGGAAATTGGTCGCATCTATCCGGTTGCCGTAGGCTTGGTTGGCGATGTGGGCAGCGGGCTCACCGCGCTTGCCCGCGCGCGCAATTGGCCAGACCGCTCGGCCTGGTGTGCACAAGCCACCACCGCCCGACATTTTCCCGACCTGATGTTTGGCGATGCGGCAATGGAGGAAGACGGTATTCATCCGCACCGTATCTCCAAGGAGATCTATCGCGCCACACCTGAGGGTACGATTCTTGTCTTCGATGGCGGCGAAGCTGCGGCCTGGGCCAGCTGGGCCCTGGGTGACAAGAACATCTTCGGTTCGCTCAGTCTCGGTTACCATGGACATCTGGGCGTGGGCCAAGGCTACGCCATCGGCGCCCAGCTTGCTCATCCCGAGCGTCGGGTTCTGCAGATCGCCGGCGACGGTGCCATCGGCTTTCACCTGCAGGAATGGGACACCATGGCCCGACACGGCCTTCCCATCGTCACCGTGATTTACAACAACGCCTGTTGGGGCATGTCTATCCATGGCCAGGAAGCGGTCAACGGGCCGGGTGGCGATATCATTACACGTCTTGCCTCCACACGTTACGACAAGGTGGCCGAGGGCTTTGGCTGTCATGGCGAATTTGTGGATACGGTTGAAGGACTTCTGCCCGCCATCGAACGCGCCTTCGCCGCGGGCAAGCCTGCAGTCGTCAATGTTGCCACCTCGGCGAAGGTGGTTCACCCGGTCACCATCACCCTGCTTGGTGATCTGGCCGCCCAGAGCGAGATCATCGTTCCCTATTACAAGAATATCCCCAAGCCCCAAGCGTAACATCCAGTGCGAGATGGAACGATGGCCGGCACCCGCGTCGGGCCGATAGCCGCGCACGCCGCTATGACGCAGCCATGGGTCTTCTCAAGCGCCGCCGCGCGCGGCTTTGCCGTGGCATCGCGCGACACCGGAGAGCTTAATACCCCAAGCCTCGCAGCGATCGGGTCCTTGACCCTGGCGCGTCGCCCGCCGCTCAGTCCTTGGCGATCTCACGCAAGAGGCTTTCATCCATGATTTCCATCCGGCGGTGCTCGAACTTGAGCGCCCCCTTGGCATGCAGAGCCGCCAGTGTCCGGTTCAGATGAATGAGGGTGATTCCCATCGCATCGGCAAAATCTTCACGCCGTACTGGAAAATCGAAACTTTTGTCGTGCAGAAGTCCGAGCCGTTTAACACGCTCACTCAGACTAAGCGTAAGCCGCGCGACGCGCGCCTCGGCGCTGAGACGGGCTGTTTCCCCCAGTCTCAGGAAAAAATCCGAAATGTGCTTGTGGTAGGCCCTTGCGAGTTCCTCACGCTGTGTCTCATTGCCCGACAGAAGCTCGGCTGCCGCCTTGAGGGGAAATTCGCAAAGAACAAGAGACGTCAGCGCCATCACCGCATAGGGCAACGGCTGTGGACCACACATCGCCGTGATCGGATTGACCACGTTCGACGGCAGGCTGAAATCGAGGATGTGCCGGATCCCCCTGCGGGGTGACACAAAGCTGGCCGCCCAGCCTGAATAGACGATATAGATAGCATCCGGAACCTGCCCCGGCTTGAACACCAGATCATGAGGCTCGAACACTCGGATTGAGCGCCGGCGTGCAGTTACAAAGTGCGGATGCTGCTTGACCGTCGGCCCATAAACCGTCAGCGGTCCGATCTGACAGTGCTGACACAGAAGCGGGGCGGACACCACGCTTCCGCGCTTTTTCGTATACTCTTTATCGATATCTGCGACCATCGCCCCTACGCTGCACTAAGATGGTGCATTGACATGCATTATTGAAACGCAGTGTTACCGTGACGGTAATGCTGTTCACAAGTACGGTTTTCTACGTATAGAAAGCCAGCAACGGGTATTCCCCCATTTTCTCTGTGCCCATATCGTTACACGATCCCAAGCGCATGCATGTTTCGCAGCCGCTCGCCGTCAGCGATATTCATCTCTCAGGATATCTCACCATCCGTGTGCGGAACTTTCTCTTTGATCCAGCGCAATGCATGCAACTACCGCAGTCCCCAGCGCCTGAACCAGGCTCGTTCATGCGGAGTGGGAACCGGTTCCTGAGCCCTTTGCATGCGGAACTGACATGATCCTGACATGGAAATATCCATTCCGATATCACGCACAGGCACAACACAGCTGCCGGCCTTAGCCTCCCGAACTCTCCGTCCAAACCTCGTCCGCTTCCTGAGGTCATTTTAATGGCAGGAGATGCGCGTGCAGGCGCGCGCTCGCAATGATCCCGACACCGGTTTGGATCGCCGTCTTCGCGAGCATAAGGGCCGAAGAGGAGTTTTACCGACGCGCCATTTTCCGAAAGATTTTTCCGCCGAAACGCGCGTACAAAGCACTGTGCCCGGTCTTTCCGTCCGATCACACGCTTTTAGCTGTCAAATAGTCGGTCAATTTCATCCTGCGAGGCCGCATTGGCCGCCAGCTGTGGCCCGTTCAGCAGCCGGTCTACCGGTTTGGCGGCAACCCTCGGTACGCCATCCTCGACGGCATGCCCGCAGGCTTCGGCCAGAGCGATCAGACGACGCTCGATCTGCTGCAGCGCATTGATAACTTTGGTAATTCTCTGCCCGGTGATGTCCTGAAATGCGCTGGCCTCATAGATACGGGTCGTGGCCCGGATCAGGGCGGCGCCAAGTTCGGGATCCGTACCCGACGCCAGGGCCTCAATATTTTCGGCAGCTCCCATGATTTCATCAGCAGCCCGTCTGGTTTCATCCAGAATCTCGCCAAGCTCGTCAGTACTGCTGGCAAAACTGCCGCGCCCGTCAGGTTCCAGTCCGGAAATCTCGTCCCGCGCCGTGGAAACAAAGACTGAAAGATATTCCA
>JAJZDZ010000008.1 GCA_021851325.1 Pseudomonadota bacterium
ATTCTCGCCGGAAACGTCGCTCTCGAAAGCATGGGGTTTCAGACCTTCGGATTTGGTGGTGGACGCATCGATGTCTATGAGCCCGACGAGGCTACCTACTGGGGTGCCGAAGACACCTGGCTCGGTGACAAGCGCTATGGCGGCGACCGCGATCTAGAGAACCCTCTCGCCGCGGTGCAGATGGGTCTCATTTATGTCAATCCCGAGGGGCCCAACGGCAAGCCGGATCCCTTGGCGGCGGCCAGGGATATCCGAGAAACTTTCCAACGCATGGCGATGGACGACGAGGAAACCGTTGCCCTCATCGCGGGCGGCCACACTTTCGGCAAGACGCACGGAGCAGGCGACCCCAAACTTGTTGGACCGGAACCAGAAGCCGCCCCGATCGAGCAGATGGGGCTGGGCTGGAAAAGTAGTTTCGGCATCGGCAAAGGACGCGACACGATAACGGGTGGACCGGAAGTAACCTGGACCAGAACGCCTACAAGATGGAGCAACAACTTCTTCGAGAACCTGTTTGGCTATGACTGGGAACTTACCAAGAGCCCTGCGGGCGCATACCAGTTCAGGGCAAAAGGGGCGCAAGCAACCATTCCAGATGCCTTCGACCCTTCGAGGCAGCATGTGCCGACCATGCTGGTGACAGATCTCGCTCTAAGATTTGATCCGGCATACGAAAAAATCTCGCGGCGCTTTTACCAGAACCCTCAGGACTTTCAGGCAGCCTTCGCCCGGGCATGGTTCAAGCTTACGCACCGGGACATGGGACCGCGGGCCCGGTATCTGGGACCAGAGGTACCGCAAGAAGAACTGATCTGGCAGGACCCGCTTCCTGCGCTTGATCACAGGCTGATCGATGCCAAAGACATCGCTGACCTCAAGGCAGCAATTCTTGCCACCGGCCTGTCGATTTCAGAACTTGTCACCACCGCTTGGGCTTCAGCTTCTACCTTCCGCGGATCAGATAAGCGCGGCGGTGCCAATGGAGCTCGTATCCGCCTTGCTCCACAAAAGGATTGGCAGGTCAACCAGCCGGCACAACTTGACAGCGTGCTCAAAAAGCTAACCGATATCCAGCAGGCGTTCAACAAAGCTGCTACAAACGGCAAGAGAGTATCCCTCGCCGATCTTATTGTGCTTGGTGGCACCGCGGCAGTCGAAGCTGCAGCGAGCAAGGTTGGACAGACCGTCAGCGTACCGTTTCAGCCAGGACGCACCGACGCCACACAACAGCAGACCGATGCGCATTCATTTTCCTACCTTGAACCGGTCGCGGACGGCTTCCGTAATTATCTGAAGTTCAATTACAGCGTACCAGCCGAGGAACTCCTGATCGACAAGGCCCAATTACTGACCCTGACCGCGCCAGAAATGACCGTTCTGGTTGGCGGCCTGCGCGTTTTGGGCGCTAATTACGGAGTAGCGCAACACGGAGTTTTCACTGCACGACCTCAAGCTCTGTCGAACGACTTCTTCGTAAATCTTCTAGACACGAATACGGAATGGCATCCAACCGCGGACGAGAATGTATTTGAAGGCTTCGACCGAGGAACAAAGAAGTTGAAGTGGACTGCCACGCGCGTTGATCTCATATTTGGCTCGAACTCTGAACTAAGGGCGCTGTCTGAGGTCTATGCTTCCGACGACGCGGCAGAAAAATTCGTCCATGACTTCGTGGCAGCTTGGACGAAAGTGATGAATGCCGACCGCTTTGATATGCAATGACACTCTGAGGTCTATTCAATTTCCTGAGCGGCGAGGTAAGCCTCCAGACTGCCCTGGGTAATCCATGTGACTGGTCAGTCTGGCGGACACCTTTCCCGCTTTAACCCAATTTAGCTATAATTACGGCGCGCATAGAGGACGAGTAGCATATCCATTCCATCATGCTCAGCTGTCGGGTCAAGCATTGCATCCGATGCTAATGTAATGTTCCGGTTTATCGGCTGCTTTATGCAATTCGGAAGCAGGAATTCAATTTATACTTCTAGGCTGAGATTGGCCAGAAAGGCCGATGATATATAACGGCCTTGCATCACCTCCCCTGACACGAGTTGCCCTGCGCAACAGCATACTAGGCATATGACGCAGAACCACCACGTCTGGCTTTTGCATAAGCTCTGCAACGTGTGCCGTGACCACTGGAGTAGCATAAGAGGTCCCAGTAAACTTGCCATAGCCCCGAGGCAGCTTCGCTGCGCGAACATCTACACCTAGCGCGGCGAATTTACAGTGACGTCGGTTTGCATCAAGTTCGACACGCTTGGCCACATCAACCGAGGTTACGCAAATCACCCCAGGATATGCCGCAGGATAGTTGGGCGGCGCAGCCGGTCCATCGTTTCCTGCTGCAGCAACAAGGGCATGCCCGGTTCGAATGAATGCACGCACTGCCGCCGCCAGCAACATATTTGGCGGTCCAGCAAGGCTGATATTGGTAACAGCGATATGATGCTTTGCGAGCCAATTGAGCGCGCGGGCAATATCAACAGCACTCCCACCATCAGCCACACCACCGTATACGTCTGCCGCGTAGAGGTTGGCTCCCGGAAGATACCCAGAATACTTTCTGCCAAAGCCAACAAGCAGTGAGGCTATTGCCGTTCCGTGTCTCGTCGGGATGGATTTGTCACCACCGGCAAAAGTCCGTACCGTAATGTGCGAACGTGTAAGAGAGGGATGCCTCCGATCAACCCCACCGTCGATCATTCCCAACGTCATCTCGCCTGCTGGAACCGAAATCGGCTTTGCCTCAGAATTGGCAGAGGGTAGCGCCGATCCTGCTGGATTATATATTGAGGAATAATCAAAATTTCCTAACGGGTCAGCATGGCGCAACAATGTGAGCGCGGCGATTGTGGTCATATCTCCGGGGGCCCGCAGTGTTATGCAGACCAGGCCTAGCGCCGGCAACCGATCACGACGAAGAACCTTAAAATGCAGGCGCTTTGCGACCGCTAGATCTGCTGACGTTGGCGAGATCGCAACAATTTCGCTACGCACCACTTCGTGACCCTGAGCATCATGCGCCAGCACTTGCGAAACAATGGTGGAATCGGCAGGCCGCCCCACCTCGTCCCGCGCAACGGTGCGGGATATCGCAGTCGCAGCCTGGCTGGGCAGCGTGACTAAATGCTTTACCGTGGATCCCGCCCCGCGTAGCCGCGCTGACAGTGCACTTTGATGGGCCGCAAGCCCAGTCCCCAACAAAGGTCCTCCAAGCCCAAAAGACCTGCCAAGACCAAAACCACCCTGTGGCCCCTCGATTCCGCCAGGAACCCCTGGCAGCCCCAGCCCAGGAGGTCCTCCAAACCCGCCGCGCGCATATACCCCCGAAGAGCTTCCGGTCAGAAGCATGATCCCCACGAAGGCGAGAATTCTGAACGGTGGCATCTTTCCAAGCGATCGCTTAAGTTTAGATGATAACCGCTCTCAACGTCGTGAGCCAAGAGGCTGCAGCGTTGTTGCTGAAATTATTTTTTGCCCCTTGGAAGAATACGGCACCGGCACCGTTAGGTCTGCAGGAATGAACGCGACGATCGATGACATCCGCGCCGAGCTCCTCGCACTGTTGCCGCGGCTGCGTCGCTTTTGTGTTGCGCTGGCCGGCTCAGTTCCAGAAGGGGAGGACCTAGCCCAGGATGCCATAGAGCGAGCACTCAGGAATTTGCACAGATGGGAGCCAGGCACCCGTCTCGACAACTGGGTGTTCCGTATCGCCAAGAATCGATTCATTGACCGCCGCCGCGCCATGAAGCGGGAGCATGTGGTTGAAATGTCCGACGAACTAGAAAACAACTCCGCCAATTCTGTCGATGGTGTACGTGTCGCGGAGGCTCGGATGGCGCTCGTAAAGCTGAATAAGGCATTACAATTGCTACCACTGGAGCAGCGTGAGGCGATAGCCCTCGTCCTAATTGACGGTATGTCTTACCAAGATGCAGCCAACATGCTCGAGATACCCATCGGAACATTAACAAGTCGGATATCGCGGGCACGTGCTGCATTAGCAGCCGCGATAGGAGGCTGACATGGATCCAGATCGAAAGACTCTTGAGGCGTTTGTCGATTGCGAGCTTCCACCTGATGACATGAAAAAGATTGCCCGGCTACTAGAAAGCCGTCCAGACCTTGACCGCTATGTGCGGGAGCAGGAGACCCTTCGCGCGCATTTGCGTGACACCTTTGCAAATCCTGATGCTTACCCCGCCTCCGACCGTCACGCTGCGACTATACTATCAGCGCGCGTTTCCTTACGCTGGCGTCTGAGCGCCTTCATTCGACGCCGGCTTACGATCCGTTCCCTGATACCACTTGGTACAGCACTCGCAACGGGGATAGCGATCGGTGTCCTTAGTCGGCCTGCTACGAACTTTTCGATCGATGGACGCGGGCAGCTGATCGCCACAGGTTCGCTGGCCGACGCGCTTGACACGCAGTTGGCCTCAGCAAGGTATCTCGGAACTGGAGCTCGCATCGGTATAAGCTTTCGCAGTAAGGCGGGTCAGGATTGCCGCACTTTTTCCCTGAAAAGCGCGTCGGCCGCGGCCTGTCACCAGAATGGTGCCTGGATTATTGCAGTCCTTGTAAGGACCACGCCCGAAAATCCTGGAGCTGCCTATCAGATGGCCGGATCGACAATGCCTAGTGCGGTGCGCCGCTTTGTGGAGAGAAATATCTCCGGCGTTCCATTCGATGCTAAAGCCGAACTCAATGCCCAGCGCCAGCACTGGTCAGGCCGAACCTACGCTTCCGGAAAATAAGAGCATTCAGGCCATTGGCGCGGCACGTGACCAGCCCGTGCTCTAAAATTCTCGCGCGATCTGGAAGAATCCTGTTTCTTCGTCGTTATGCAATAGGACGCCATAAGAGGCGGATGGCTGATCTCATTTCATACGATCTGATGATCGTACGATTCGTGACCGCGGCCATGCCATTCGTGATTGCGGGAGTTAATTACATGAAGTTTCTGCCAAGAATGATGATAATGATCCTGGCGAGTGTTACTCTTCTCGTAACACCAGCTGAGGCCGAAAGCGGCGTGTTTTGGCAGGCTGCGACAGGGTTCGATTACTCTGTCGGAAAGTATGGCGGTGCATCAGATACCACAGTACTGAGCATCCCATTTGCATTTGCATTGCAGTCGGAACGACTAAGACTTCAAGCGACGATACCATACCTTGACGTTCGTGGTCCTGGAATCCTTGCCGGTGGGGTGGTCGTTCGTGGCAACAGACCAGTTACAACACGCACGGGCCTTGGCGACTTGAACCTAGGTGCCGCATGGCTACTGAAGCGAGACAGCGCAGACATTCCGGCCATACAGCTCGCCGGCGACATCAAGGTACCCACTGCAGGCAACAACCTTGGGACTGGACAATTTGACTATGCCGGGAAAGTAAATCTCTATCACGCCCTTACTCCACGGATGGCAATATTTGGGTCCATTGGCTATCAGTGGCTCACGAGCTTTCGCGGTATTCGTCTCGAAAGCGGCACACTGGCGTCGGCCGGTATAAATTTCAAAGCAACAACTGGTACGAGTGTCGGGATCTCTGCAAGCTATCGCGCAGAATATTACCGCGGCCTCGGAGATCTTCTCAGCCTAGCGCCTTACATTTCGTGGAACTTCGCGAGTAATTGGCGACTGAGTACCTATGGCGTTTTGGGTGTTACCAGAGCCAGTCCAAGTTTTGGTGCCGGTTTTCGACTGATTTTCAGAACCTGATTTAGTAAATACACAGAATGCCGCTAGAAAGGAATTGGCAAGCAACGTGGCTATGAAGGCCTTGGTTAGAGCCTCAAAGGAAGAGAACCATGAAGCACGATATTCTCCATCTTCTTTCAGCTACTACTTTTGTTGTGACAATTACGGCTACCGCAGTGGTCGCGGGACCGCCCAGCAGCTTTCATCTGGGGCCGCCTTCCGGGGTTTTCATGGGTCCTTCCGCTGGAGCAAATATGGGAACGTCGGCAGCCATGAGGGTGGGACCTCCGGCTGGCGTACCGCTCGAACAACCGCCGAACGCCACAGATGGAGCTGCGGCAAGGGCCGATACCGGACCTAACGCGTTCCATTCTCGCGGATTGGATGGTACCTCGCGTACCAGTCTGAATAGCTCAATGGTTTCTAGGGAAGAGACCGTGGGCTCAAAGGCAAAGAGTACCAGCTTGGCAGATGCCGCAAAGTTTCTGGGCAAGTTGAACGCAGCCCACGCCTCCTCAACTGCATTATCTCATGCGTCATCGCGATCAATCGTTGGTGCTCTCGCCAGCTATAGGTCGCAAACGCTGTCAGCTCAGAGCAAAATTGATACCTATAGCTCTCTGATCAACGCGGATGAGAAAGCTTTACTTGCTGCCCAAACCCAACTTGCGACCTTAGAGAAGTCTGGCACGGCAAGTCAAAATCAGATCACCGAAGCCCAAGCTCAATTAAGTGCTGCGCAGCAGAAACTTTCGTTAGATGAGAATCAGCTGAACGCAGCACAAGCGGAGTTGATTTCCGCGAAGAACACGCTGCAAGCGACAACTAAGCGCCAGCTCACACCGCAGGTGATCGCAAAAGTAAATGTACTGCTAGGAATTTCCCCAGGATAACGAGTTCCCTTGTCCCGCTACTTTTCTTGAAGGACTAAGCGCCGGCGCATCTGTGGGTGAACTGGTAAGGGCGGAGTCGAGCCAATCACGTCCCAAGCCTGGTGCAGAACTCTCGTCGGCAATTATGGAGCCCCACATTCGTGAAATTGCTATGGAGGCTGTTCGGAAGATATGTATTAGGTGGAGATCGCGGAGGGTCGTTTGCGAGCTTACTTCTCACAAGGTGCCTGCAATGTTCAGGTTTCGCTGCGGGACTCAGATGGCGGACTCTGCCGGCGCAGTCTGCTGGCTGCTAGCGTTTGGATGGATTTTATAACAATTGGCTCACAACAGTAACGCGGTCACTCCGACGCCGCGGAAAGGTGTCCGCATATAGGTAGAGAAAATCGAGGGGTTCTACCAGGAATTTCACGGTTGTGTCCTCCAAAGGTGCCTACGGGGGGCCTTGGTGAATCTAGGAACGCAGATTTGGGAAGTAGACATTGCGCGGATATAAGCGCGTGACAGGTAGTACGAGCGGAGTTCTTATGCCGCTTTTGCAGTGTAGGCGTCCATATGTGAAATGGTAGCTCTGGCGGGACACACTTCGTAACCTGCGCTTTACTTCTCCATGCCATGTCACGCGACGACGCACTGGACCATGCGCAAGTCCTGTAATTAGCTATGGTGCCAGGTACCAAAGTGATCGAGAGCCAAGGATGCGATAGACCGGTCTCCTCGCCTACCTGTAAAGTTGCAAAGCGCCCAGGATGAGAGACTTGAAGCACCTTGTGCCGGTGTCATTGCCTGAGATGCCGCGCCATAATATTGCGATGAATTTCGTTGGTGCCGGAATATATTGTCGCAGCCCGGGTGGCGAAATATTTCCGAGCTGCCAGTGACATCTGCAGCTCTCCGCTTGGAGCAAGCTCATATCTTTGGGCGAGCGGTCCACTTGCCTCCAGCGCGAGCTCCGAAATTTTTTGATGCAGCTCGGTTGCGGTCGTTTTCATCAGCGAGGAGGCCATTTCGTCCTCTCCATCAAGCCGACCCGCCGCAAGCAGTTTCAGCTCTAAGGCTTCCATCGCGGTTAGTGCAATACTGACTTCGCTCAGGCGCAGAGCAAAGGCAGGGCCAGGCTGGCAGCGAGCAACTTCTCTCTCTAACATGCGCCAGGCGCGCCGTAATGACCCAGTGGTCGTATTGTTACTTCTGGCAAATCGCATCAACTGCTTCGCCATAGCCCAGCCATGATTTTCTTCACCAATGCGATTGGTAAGCGGTACACGCACCGCTTCGAACGTGACCTCATTGAAGTCGTGCTCTCCGTCGATCGTTACCACTGGCCGAACGGAGACACCTGGGCTGTCCATGTCGATAAGCAGAAAGGTGATGCCATCCTGCGGTCGCTCCATGTGCGCCGTGCGTACCAGCGCAAACATGCGATTGGCAAGGTGCGCTCCGGTGGTCCATATTTTACGGCCTGTGACGACATAAAAATTACCGTCGGTTTCGGCCCGCGTGGTGAGCGCTGCCAGATCAGACCCGGCGCCAGGCTCGGAAAAGCCTTGGCACCATAGATCCTCGCCACTGAGGATCGGCTCCAGAAAGCGGGCCTTCTGTGCTTCCGTTCCAGCTGCGATCATCAGGGGTCCAATACTGCGGATACCAGTACCAAAAATGATCGGCGCATCATTGCGTGCGCATTCCTGTTCGAACAGGAAACGCCTACGGACACTCCAGCCGCATCCCCCATGCTCACGTGGCCAACCTGGAGCTACCCAGCCGCGTCGATAAAGCCGGGCATGCCATTCCCGCGCTGCGTCGATCTCGGTGTGGAAGCCGGTCGTACGCCGACCTGCTTCACGCAAATCTTCGCTCAACTCCTGAACCAGAAATGCGCGGACCTCGGCGAGGAAATGCGCATCGCCATCTTTAGTATCGTCGGAACACCCGGCCGCGGTTGTCATTTCCTAAGCCTATGACGCGATAGCCTCGGCACAATAAGGGTTATTACGCATTTTGGACGCGGCAGGCGTAGTCGGCCGACGGAAATCCGCGATAGGTCTGGGGAGCTGGCGGGACCACGGTCATAGACCTGCCATTGGCCAGACCGGTCCGGAGGTCCTTTCGACTGCATTTCGTCATGTCAAGATCAATCAAGGGCCAGACTTTGCGGTCGAGCGCCTCTGGG
The DNA here is from genome assembly GCA_021851325.1 of Pseudomonadota bacterium. Classification (GTDB taxonomy): domain Bacteria; phylum Pseudomonadota; class Alphaproteobacteria; order Micropepsales; family Micropepsaceae; genus Rhizomicrobium. Next base: position 8,774 of record JAJZDZ010000008.1, read on the forward strand.
AGAGTGGAGGTGCCGGGACGCCCGAGCACGCCAGCTAAACGTATACGAAGCGCATTTAGCAAAATGTTGTGAGCAGCTTAGATATTCTGTGTGGCCCATGCATGCGGAGAGGTCGTTTGGCAACCAGGGCGGAATGTTGGCGCTGATGGGCGTAAGCATTGATCAGTGTCGCATTCTAAAAGCCCGCATTCTGGTGACCTGATGTCAGCGGCTGGCCTGACTGGCCCGGGCTTTAGGAGGACAGAACGCAGAAGAGCTGTGAGCGCAAGCAGGCTTTTGCGATAGATTCGGAGTATGCGACCGGTTCCGCCGAACCGACGTCTGATTGGAAACCCTCCTGTTGATTTTGACCACTTCCAGGCCCAACCCACAGGCCGCATCACCAGTAAATCAGATTGGTGGTTCGCAAGGTTTGGGCTTTCTTTGCCCGCGACTGTCGGGGTGATATTTAGTCAGCAGCCGGCTTTGGGGGCCACCTTACGGAGAGGTCCGGGCAATCGCAATGAGCAAGTCCAGGCCTATGCCGCGCGCGCAGCCTGCTCTGGAAGTCTCGTAGGAAGAGCGAGTCGGACGGAGGTGCCCCTTCCGGGCGCACTTTCGATGTCCAAGCTTCCGCCGTGCAAGTCTAGGAGCGCTTTGGCAAGAGGCAGACCAAGACCTGTACCTTCATAGCGACGTTCGAGGCGATTATCCACCTGCCCGAACGGAGCAAGGGCGACAATGATTTGATCTTCGGTCATGCCGATGCCGGTATCGTGGATGGTTATTGCCCACACCACATCATCGCGCGCCACTTGCACATCCACGGAACCTCCAGCCGGCGTGAACTTGATGGCGTTCGAGAGGATGTTCTCAAGGATCTGATGAAACTTCTTCCCATCGGCATACACAGTTGCCCCCAAGGGCACTGCATTCAAGGCTAGCTTGACGCCACCATCCCGGGCCATAGGAGTGAACTCTTCCACGACGTCTCTCAGAACGTCACCAAGAGGTAGAGGTGAAGGATCAAGAACCAGGCTCTTGCTTTCGCAACGGGTCAGCTCCAGCACGCTATTGATAATTTTCAGAAGATTGCGGCCACTCGACAATATATCACCGGCGTACTCACCATAAGACGGCACGCCAACGGGTCCCAGAATTTGGGTATGGATCATTTCCGAGAAGCCGATAATCGCATTTAGAGGTGTCCTCAGCTCGTGACCCATGGTAGCCAGAAATCGTGACTTTGCGGCACTGGCTTCTTCAGCAGCAACCCGTGCCTGTTGGAGCGCAGACTCACGCTCCTTCACCGCGGAAAAGTCACTCACCAAGATAATAAAGCCATTATCCCGGGTTCGACTGGACGTGAATCTGAGCCAGCGACCAGTTTTAAGGCGGCGTTCGAACGTGACCTCCTCACCGGGTCCTGGGCGGGCTTCAAGCAACCTCATAAGGCATGGACCGCCTTCCGGGTCCAGGCAACTCTCCAACGTGACAAGCACCTTGTTCAGTTCCGCTCCGTGGCTCAGTGCGTCCTCAGTGGCGAAGAAGAATCGAACCAGCTGGTCGTTACGTATCACCACATGGCCTCCTGGAGATGCCAGGAGAACTCCCTCACTTGCGCTCTCAAGCGCATCCGCAAGACGAATTTCAGCGAGCGCGCGCAACGCGGATTCCCGATCTAGGGCGCCGCGAATCTGGCTTTGCATCCATGCAAGCGTCTGTAGGAGCAGACCCGCCTCGTCGTGACGCCCTTTGGGAATCGGATAGCTGAGGTCCCCGTCTCCGATTTTTTTTGCGGCTTCCGTTGCATGGGAAATTGGTCTAACGACGCGCCGCAAAACGATGTAGCCGACTAGAAAGGCAATTAGTGTGGCAAGCCCTGTGGCTATGCCCACAGCATATTTGAACCGCCGGATCGCCCACACGGCTTTACGGCGGCCAACAAAGCTGTGATCTGCATTCCATTCGACAAGCATACCCAGGTGGTGAAGCACAGCATGATCAAGGCGCCGATCTCCTGTGTCGGCTTGAAGTAAATTTACATTTCGGTAGCGAGCAATCCAGGATTTAACCAGGGTATTGACCTTGGCGATTTCCGAAAGTTCGTCAGGGTAGGTGGAGCGATGGCGTGCCACTGAAAGGTCAATGAAAAATGTTTTCTCTTGACTCGTAAGATCATTAGCAATCGCCAGACGTTCGGCCGGTGGCGCGATCTGTGCCCGCAACACATCATTCTGCATCATGACGAAATGAACAGTTGCCGCGCGGGCATAATTGATCGCCATCAGCGGCTTGTCATAAGTCTCGACTACAATGTCTCCGGCAGATGAAAGAAGCCATTCGCTGTAAGTTCCAAGCGCAATGAGCAAGACGACAAGAACTGCGCCTGCGAGGAGCAGCTTGCCGCTGATCGACTTCACGATTCTGACCTTGGCCATAGCGCTCTCTGCGATCCAACGCTGATTGCTACTAAAAGCGTCGCAATTTGCTTTAAAGGAACAATTAAACTCGGCTTGGTTATCTAACGTGGATGGTCAGACGCATGGTTGGGTGAATGTGGCATCGTATTTCGTAGGTTCCGCGTCTCGGGAAAGTAATGTGAAGTGTTTCTCCGGGTGGCTGCTCTCTTGAGTCGTAATCGATATTTCCCTTGTAGACGTATATTTGATGAAGAAACTCATCCTTATTTTCAAAGTAGACCGTCTGACCGGCCCGGATAGTAATGTTGTCCGGATGAAACATCCTTCCCTTCTGAACCACGATAACGGGTTGGCTTGCCAGGGCGGGCGTAGCAAGCAATAGGGCTAGTGCAGCAACCAGGACGGTTTTCATCTTGAGACAACGTCGTGTTGCATTGGCGCAAGTATTGCGAGAAGCTTGTTCTGGATTCGGAACGGAATATTTTCTTCGTTCATCGCACTTTGCAGATCTTCTACTAGGGCATTGAAGTCCCTGTCGCGCAGATGCAACCCTTCGTGCACGACCCTGAGATCACGATACCCCTTGTAGCGGTTCGGACCTCCCGTGATCATGCAGAAATAGTCCGTCAACATTCCCTTGAGCCGGGGAATATTCTCATCGTCGAATTTGGCTTTGATGCGATCATCACTCAAAAATTTGACCATTGCGCGATCAACAATGGCTCTTATTCCTGGTCGCTTACCAAGCTCTCGGAAGAGGGCAGATCCCTCGGGAAGCGCAAGTCCGGCTGCAGTATCGTGCATATCCTTTGCGACGATAGGAGAGCTCAGGACGCAAAAGCAGAGGATCGCGAGCAGAGGCATAAGCTTTGACTGCATCAGAAGCCCCCTTGTACTGACAGGTATACGCCGTCCTGATGGTTACGGTTTACGATGTTTCCCAAGCTGACGTAGGCCAAGGTAAATGAGAGGTTTTTGTTCAAAAAATACGCAGCAAACAGGTCATAGGCAGAGCCTTCATGGGCGATACGGAGATTGTCGGGTTTGGTGCGAACTTCTCCACCAACCGCCAAGCGACGGCTCAGCAGATAGGCAAGCCCTCCTTCAAGCTCCATTGCATAATTGGCGTTGCGGTTACCGCCAAAGCCTAGGAGCCCGAACTGGTTTGCTTTCGTGGCCCGAAGGGTCAGATTGAGAAGAAGGTTCTGCGATAGTATCAGCTTGGAGGCAGCTAGATAGAAATCTGTTCCACTAGAGGCCTTGGCCCCAATGGCTGACAGCACAGCACCGCGATCAGCATTCTTGAATTGAACGCCGACAGCCAATTGAGGAAGCAGAGTATTTTGGTCGTAAACGATGTTACCCAAAAGGCGAAGCTTCGCACCGAATATGCTCTGGTGAAACGTAAAGCCTCGCCCAAGCCCGAGCGCGGCACCATCCGCCTCCGTATCAAACGATTGGCGTGCATAAGAGAGTTCAAGACGGTCGAACAGGCCGATGGCAACACCCGGTGACCATAGCGCATAGTTAGGTAAGTTCAGATATGTCAGATGCGCGTTTACGCCTATGCCATCTCGGGTTCCATAGCCGGTGATGGTGGCCCATGCTCCCAAACCCCCTCCACCCGCACCTTCTATTTGGGAAACCCCGCCGGTGGCCAGGAGCCGACCCTCGTCAAATATGGCCGGCAGGGCACAGCAACTCCCAGCCCACGCGGGCGACGATGTAAGCATGATCAACGCCGTGATCAAGCTGGCGACCAAAGAGGTCGCATGTCGATGAGATGTGCCGGTCAGCATGTCATATTTTATTTTCCACAGTTGGAATAAGATTAGGTTAATGGCACCGCAGCGGACATGTGCACGGGCGGATCACAGGTCGCTGCGTCTTGGGCCTGTCGCCCTCTATGCTGCGGAAAGAAATAGAGCGCCAATGTTGCGGTAATCGCGGCGACATGTGGCAGGGTCATACCAGCCAGCACATCGGTATCAGCACGGTCTATAAGCTACGCGACATTGGGCATCATCGGGTTGGCTGAGCGAAAAAGGAGCGCCATCTCAATGATGCTGGTGTTGGTAGGTTTTAGAGAAAATCCCGTGCAGATGGGAACCGAAACTGCACATCGGCTTTGCTTTACGCCATGGATCACCACATTGCGCAGATCATCTAATCTGCGCTTTTTACGTGAGGCATGTGATATCTTGCTAAGGGCGTCTTTGACGTCAATACGAGCGGCAGGGAGCAACCGCTTAACGCCGGACTCGACCAACGTGCTGGGAACGCGAGGTCAGCCGATAACTACAGCTCTAGTCGTCGTGCATTGGGCTTCCGTTTAGCTTCGCGGGACCCCCTAGGTCGCCGCCCTGCCCATTGGCATCCTAAACCTTGTGCCGCCTGCGGGGAGATCCCGAATTGGGATTAGGCGGCGAGGGGCAAGTCCTTCAGCCACATTTCCCTGAATTTGGTCCTTTCCGCTACTTGCTGTTGAAATAGGCGAAGTGCATCACGCGTCAGGTCGGGCGTGACGTACTGGAGCGCTTCCACTGATCTATAATTGAGCTTGACTTCTTCGGGCTTGATTTCGCCCGTTTTGAGTAACTCATCATAAATCGGTGTACCAGGAATAGGGTTGAAGAGGTTGACAATCGCGCGATCGAATTTGCTGTTAAGGATGTAGTTTCGCGACTGTTCCAAGTCCGAATGTGTTTCTCCGGGATATCCGACGATGAAAAAGGCCACCGCATTTAAACCTGCCTGATGGACAAGCGCCACCTTCTCGTCGACGACATCCAGATCAAGGTCCTTGCGCATGCGGCTAAGCGTTCTCTCCGATCCACTTTCCGGCGCAAGGACTATCTCTCCCCAGCCCGCCTGCCTCATCAACTTTAGGAGCTCAAGATCCAAGGTTTTGTAGCGAACCCCGTTAGACGTGGCGAATGTCAGTTCGATGGCGTTCCTTTGCTTGAATTGAATGATCGCTTCACAAAGCCTTTTAGCCCAACGGGCATCAAGGGTCAGATTGTCATCTAAAAAGCTGATTTGCCGGACGCCGTGCTTGAAGTAGAGAGTTTCGATTGTGGCGATGACGTATTCGATCGAGTGCTTACGCAACTTCGAGCCTTGCAATGCGGGGCCGGCACAGAACGCGCATTTGTACGGACAACCTCGCGTCGCCATGATCGGCGCCGTCACGAATTTGTCCTTGAGCGTGTACATCCAGTATTTGTAACCAGCACTGTGATAGTCGGCCAAACGCAATGCGTCGTAATCAACAACGCCGAGCTCATCAAGATTGTCAGAGAATACGCTTGGCATCTCCGGCGCACACTCTGTACCAATTCCAAGCCCAGGAATTGAGCCGACCTGACCGGACGGCGACGCGGCGAGCCGAGAGATAAGCTCGGAAAATCTCTCTTCAGCCTCACCGAGAAGGGCATAATCCGCCTTTACGAGACTGGCGGACGGGCCACCTACGACGATTTTTGCAGAGGAACGGGTCCGTATGCGATTTATGATGTCTTGCACATTTTGGGTGTTGAACCCCCACACTGTTATCCCGACTACGTCGTAGCCACGTGCTCTCTCGGCGATTCCGTCGTTGTCGACAGCCTCTAAGGAGCAATCGAGAATATCGCAGGGCACAGAGTTGCGCAGGTAGCCTAACCCCAGCGGGAAGACCATCCAGTCCTTGCCCCTCATGCCGCTCGGCCAAATCAAAAGGACGCGCATATGAAGCCTCCCCCTGAAGAACAGGCCCCTAGAGTTGGCTTTAATCCCTTAACATTACGATAACTACATACTACTCCATGTTTATCGGACGCGCGGCCGTAGGATGGAGAGAACGTCGGTGACGCCGCTCGGTTTTGGCGCCCATATACCCCTCATCGAGTTCAAGCTTCGGTTGCGGCTTTTGCTTGGCAGGCCTCTGCGCTTCGCACAGCGCCAAACGCGAGAGCTTTCCTCTCGGAGGAAAACGTGTGGTGCCGCCTGGGTGACTCGAACACCCGACCCACGCATTACGAATGCGTTGCTCTACCGGCTGAGCTAAGGCGGCCCCTCTTCTGCAAGCGCCGACGGCTTGCGACAGGCGCCGGAAAGTAATCGAGCATTGATCGCGCCGCAACCGGGCAGGACCGATTTCGCCGACATAGGCTAGGACGCCCGGCCACCCCGCATTGCAGGCAGGGGCAAGAGCGCCTATCTCTGCTCGCGCTCAGATTGCCAGCTTTAGGAGGCTGTTTCGGTTGCGCATTCCCATACATTCCGAAGGTTGGCCTTTTATCGCTGCTGCCGCATTGATCAACGGTCTTCTGATCTGGGGCGTGGGCTGGTGGGGCCTGTTCCTGCTTCCGGTGACCCTCTGGGTCATCGCCTTCTTCCGCGATCCCGAGCGCAGCGCCCCCCCCGGCGAGAATCGCCTGGTCAGTCCGGCAGATGGCCGGCTGTTGCCCATCACAGAAGCCGAACCACCAGCAGAGCTGGGCCTGGCGCCTGGTCCACGCCCCAGGCTTTCCATTTTCATGAATGTCTTCAATGTCCACGTTAATCGCAGCCCAGCTGCGGGACGGGTAGCAAAACTGGCCTACCGGCCGGGAAAGTTCTTTAATGCATCATTTGACAAGGCCTCGGTCCACAATGAGCGTATGTCCGTGCTGCTCGAGCTGGATGCCCCGACGGGGGCTGCCGGAAGGGAGCTCGTGGTGGTACAGATTGCCGGGCTTGTGGCGCGCCGGATCTATTGTCCGCTGACGCAAGGGCAGTCCTTGAACCGAGCTGAAAGGTTCGGAATGATCCGTTTCGGCAGCCGTCTTGATATATACTTACCGGAAGGGGCCCGGATAGTGGCCCAGCCTGGGAGTTTCGTCCGGGCCGGCAAGACGGTTCTGGCGGAATTTCCGGTTTCGGGCTAAGGATGACGGTTATGCGAAGAATGAAATACAGTCGTATTACCGCCAAGACCCGCGAAGACGGCTTCGAGCCCTCGGCGTTCAGCCGTTTTGTCCCCAGTGGCCTGACCATTCTGGCCCTGTGCTCCGGGGCGACTGCGATCCGTTTCGCTCTGGACGGTAATTTTCGGGCAGCGGTCATCGCCATCATTGTCGCAGCCGTGCTGGACACTATGGATGGCAAGATTGCCCGGCTGCTTGGCGCCGATTCGAAATTCGGAGCCCAGCTCGATTCTCTGGCCGATCTTGTCAGCTTCGGTATCGCTCCGGCACTGCTGACCTATCGCTGGACCCTCCACCAGGCTGGTGGAGCTGGCTGGACCATCGCGCTCATCTATTGCGTTTGCTGCGCGATCCGTCTGGCGCGCTTCAATATCGAAACCGTGGAGGCGGCCGATCAGCACGCCGCCAATGCTCATTTTTCTGGCGTGCCAACCCCGGCAGCGGCCTGCATGGTCCTGCTCACCATGCTGGTGAGCTTCCAATGGCGTGATACCACAGCTGGCGCCTGGCTCGCCGATCCTGTCCTTAATGGCGCGGTGGTCTCGATCGTCTCCCTGCTGATGGTGAGCCGAATCCCGACCCTGTCGCTGAAGAACCTGCATCTGGAGCGCCGCTATCTGTGGCTGGCGGGTCTCATTGGCGCTGCGATTGTGACTTTGGCCGTGCTGTGGCCCTGGGCGACATTATCCGGGGGCCTTGCCCTTTACATCCTGACGTTACCCCTTGGCGCCCGCCCCCGCAGTGAACAACGCCAGCTCTTTCGTGAGTTCGGCGAATAGGCAGCCATTGCACGGGAGCCCTGGCTCCGTCACAGTGATAAAAAATCACTGACGGAAACGCCATGCTCACCAAAGCCGATGACTATCCGGTGCATCAGCGCCCGGAGCCCATTGCGGTTTCTGGCACCGACCGCAATTTTTATGACCGCTATTTCTTCAATGGCTACACGCTCGACGGACATCTGTTCTTTGCCTGCGCTCTGGGTGTCTACCCTCATCTCAACGTCATGGACGCGGCGTTCAGCGTTGTGGTCGACGGCGTACAGCATAATTTGCGGGCATCACGCCTGCTGAATAGCGAACGGCTGGATACGCGCGTTGGGCCGATCGAAATCAAGATCATCGAGCCACTGAGGCGGCTCAAAGTCCTGATCGACGATCCGAGCCATGACATTTACGCCGAGCTCGAATTTGAAGCCCGCGCGCGGGCTGTCGAAGAGCCCCGTTTCACGCTGCGTCAAGGTCCGCGCACCGTGATGGATTACACACGCATGACGCAGAATGGCAGCTATGAGGGCTTCATCCGGATCAAGGGGCAACGGATTGAACTTGACCCTGGAATGATGCTGGGTACGCGCGACCGCTCCTGGGGCATCCGCCCGATCGGGCTTCCAGATGCGCAGCCCGTAGCCCCGCCGGCGTCCCCGCAATTCTACTGGTTGTGGTCGCCCTTGAATTTCCCTGACCGCTTCATGCTTTTCCATATCAATGCGGATGCAAACGGACGCCCCTGGAACAACGCTGCTATATTGGGTGAACTTGGCGATGCAGAGCCCAAGATCATGTCGCGCAGTCATTGCGAGATCACCTACAAGTCCGGCACCAGGCATGCAGCAAAGGCCCTGATAAATCTCTATGACGATGCGGGAGAGCAATGGGTCGCCGAACTGACACCGCGCTTCAATTTCTACATGTCGGGTATTGGCTACACCCATCCCGAATGGGGGCATGGTCACTATAAAGGCGAGCTTGCCGTACATTATGACGTCTATGAGGCAGCGACCACAAACGAAGTGCTGCCGCTGTTTCTGCATGTACAGGCCTTCGTCACAGCGCGCCTCAAGGGTCCGGATGGTGAACGCGTGGGGGCAGGTGTGTTGGAGCAACTGGTGCTGGGGCCCTACGCGCCAGCTGGATTAACCGGACTTCTGGATCCCGCGCCATGACTGAAGAAAAAGCACTTTCCGACCGCCTTGCGCTTTATCTCAGCGGGCACCTTGGCCACGATGTTCTGGTTAAAGATCTGTCGCGCATTCCAGGCGGCGCCAGCCGTCAGACCTACCGTTTCATGGCGTGCTATGCGAGAGGACAGGAGCAGATCGAGCGCGCCCTGATCCTGCGCCGCGATCCTGCATTCAGTCTGATCGAAACCGAACGCATGACGGAGTTTGCCGCTTATCGGGCTTTTCACAAGATCGGACTTCCGGTTCCTGAACCGATTGTCCTCGAGTTGGGGAACGAGGCGCTGGAACGGCCTTTTTTCATCATGGAAGCAATTGAAGGCTGCAGTGCAGGCTCGCTTCTTGCGGCCGATCCCTATGGTGCTCATCGTGAGACAATTGGCGAGCAGTTCTGGAGCGCACTTGGCCGAATTGCCGGCAGCGATCCAGCTACGCTTGGCCTTTTGAATCTTGAGCATCCCAAAGACAGCAGGCAGAGCGCCGCCCACGAACTTGCCCGCTGGGAGCAAGTAATCCACGAAGACAGTCTGGAACCCCAGCCTATCGCGCTTGGAGCCATTCGCTGGCTTAGACGGCATTTACCACCACCCGCCGCCAAACTCTGCGTTGTGCACGGTGACTATCGCAGCGGCAATTTCCTGCATGACGGGGATGGGCATCTAAGAGCGATACTCGACTGGGAAATGGCGCATCTGGGAGATCCCCTTGAGGATCTCGCCTGGGCCCTTGACCCACTCTGGAGCCATGGAAATCCGCAGCGCCCAGGAGGCATGATAGACCGCGATGCCGCGCTACGCATCTGGCAGGAGGCAAGCGGCCTTGTCGTGGAGCCACGAGCCCTTGCCTGGTGGGAAATTTTCGCCCAGGTGAAAGGGCTTGCGATCTGGATTTCAGCCGCTCGCGAGTTTTCTGAAGGACGCAACACCGAAGCCGTCAATGCCTTCTCCGGAATTTATTGTACGGCCTTTCACAATCGTACGCTCTCCGAGCGGCTTCTGAAAATGTGTGAAGCATGAAACCGTCGACCTCCGAACTTCTCATGGTGCTGGTACAAGACCTCAGCCTGCGCATTGCACCGGCGCTCGAAGACACGTATCTGCAGAGTAACGCACAGCTTTGGGCTGTACTCTGTCTTTTGACCAATCAGGAGCAAGCGCGAGCCGCCGACGCAAGACTAAAAGATATTCATAGCATGCGTGCGATGTTCGGAACTTTTTGCGAGCTCGTGGAACCCAAGCTCAGGGCCCGCCTGCGCGTCGCACATGAGGCCGAGGATCCAGGCCTCGACAATGCGAGCCTTGATGCCACCCATGCCGAACTCACGGAACTTTTGATAGTACTGCAGGAAACTCTAGAAGTACGCGAAGACACGGACGCGCGTGACGCCTGCACGATGATCTGGCGCCATCTAAATACCTCGGCCCAGCGTCACGCACTCATTCTGCCTTTCAGCTAGCCTCCGCGGGGATGCGCCAGCGCATAAATCTCCAGCAGCTGATCGGTTTCAAGTTTTGTATAGGTTTGGGTCGTCGACAACGAGGCATGGCCGAGAAGCTCCTGAACTGCGCGTAAGTCGCCACCACCAGCCAGAACATGTGTCGCAAAGGAATGCCGCAATGCATGGGGCGTGGCCCGGGCCGAAAGCCCCAGCGCCCCGCGCAGCCGCTGCATCAATAGCTGCGCCTCTCGCGCCGACATTGGTCTACCCGTTCGTGACACAAAAAGTGGCGCTTCGCGCGCTTGGTTGAAGGGCACGAGCCCAAGGTAGTGTGTCATCGCATCGCGCACCACCGGTAGGACGGGAACAATGCGTTCCTTGCGGCCCTTACCGAGAATGGTAAGCGTCTCGCCGAGCGGCACATCACCGCACTTCAGTGATAGTGCCTCAGAGATTCGTAAACCGGTTCCGTACAAAAGGGTCAGCAGCGCGACGTCGCGAGCTGCAATCCACTGGATAGCATGATCGGCTGCCGCAGCCAGCGTGCGTTCGGCATCGTTCTCACTGAGGGGGCGGGGCAGGGAGCGAACGATGCGCGGCGTTCTGACCGCTCGTGCGGCCGGATTGTCGAGTACATCCTCGCGTGCCAGATGCTTGAAGAAGCTGCGAATCGCTGCGAGTGCACGCTGTATGCCGCGTGGTCCGAGGCCCTCCCGCCGACGGGCGGCTATAAAGGCGCGAATGTCACTCACCGAAAGCGCGGCCAGCGCCTGCTCCGTGATCACCTCACCCAGGTGAGCGGAAAGAAAATCAAGGAAACAGCCCAGATCATACTCGTAGGCGACGAGCGTGTGGGGGCTGGCCCTGCGCTCATGAGCCAGAAATGAAAGCCAGTCACGCTTTAGCGCTTCGGCAGATCGAGCCATGCCCTGATCGTCCGTTCCAGCGCGCGCGCAAAATATCCGATCTCGGCGGAGCTTTCTTCTCCCTCAAAGCAGAATGGTGCGCGCGCACCAAGGACAAAAACTGCTGCGGGTGCGTCTATCCCCAGCCGAAGGCGGAACACTGCCAGGCTCTTGCAGTCACGGCCGGCAGGGCCCAAAAGCACCTCTCCACCGTTAGACAGGATCACACCGCTCCCATCACGGCCCAGTATGCGCGCAACCAGTCCCGGTGCGACAAGGCGTACCCGCTGCGCTCCTGCGACCGCACGGCAGGCTTCGCCTTCGATACATATACCGGCTAAATCAGCACCAAAGGCCACGGGTGAACCAACGGCAAAACCCACGGCTTCCTCAAACGTGCGTGCGTCAAGGAGCTCAAGGAGCAGATTTCTCACGGCTTCACCGATGCCCTGGCGGGATTTGAGTCCGCTGCATTCTGCCCTCAACGCAGCGTTCTCGCGTACCAGCTGTTCGATGACATGCCGCTGCAGATCCCTGATCTCGCAATCGCGAAACCGGTCTGGTAACAGCATGGCCAGCAATTCACCGTCAGCGGCCAGTTGCGTCCGGTTCATCCGCACGAAGGCTTTTATCGCCTCGGCAGCGGCTTCAGCGGGATCTATAAAGGCCGCACGTTCCATCAATGAAAAACCGCCGGGATTGACCGCAGAGAATCACTCTTTGAAAGTGTACCCATGAATCCATCCCGCTTGAAGCCCGCGCCTGGCGAGATCGGAGCGGAGCAGGTATCGGTTTTGCTACCGTTGCCGCTGCCAGGGCCTTACGATTATCGACTTCCCGAGGGCGTAGCCGCGCGGCGCGGCCTTCTCGTAGAGGCGCCTCTCGGCGCGCGCACCCAGCTTGGGGTGGTCTGGGGCGTCGGTGATGCCAAGATAGCGGCACACAAGCTGAAGACGGCAGTCCCTCTGGGCAGCCGTGCCTGTCTGCCGGTGGCGTTGTGTGACTTTGTCGACTGGGTAGCGCACTACACCCTGAGCCCGCAGGGCTCGGTCCTGGCCCTCGCATTGAGAGCCCGCGGTGCCTTTGAGGCAGATGCCCCCCGCCTTGCCTATCGACGCGCGCCGGTTACACCCGCGCGTCCTACTGACAAGCGTCAGCGCGTGCTTGAGGTCATGGCGGATGGGTTGGCGCGCAGTGTTGCTGCAATTGCCGAGGAGGCCAATGTCACCCCGGCCATTGTGCGTGCGCTTGTTGCGGCCGGGGCGCTGGTGCCAGAGGCACTGCCGGAATTTGCGCCGCTGCCCCTTCCACAGCCGGACTATGCAGCACCACACTTGCGTGGGGAGCAGAGCCGCGCCGCCGATGACCTGCGCCAGGCGGTTGGCGCGGGGACCTTTTCAGTCTCTCTGCTCGATGGCGTGACGGGATCCGGCAAGACCGAGACCTATTTTGAAGCGGTAGCGGAAGCTCTCAGACTGGGCCGGCAGGTCCTGATCCTGCTGCCCGAAATCGCCCTCAGCGTCCAGTTCCTGGAGCGGTTTGCCGCGCGCTTTGGCACACCTCCGGCGGAGTGGCATTCCGATCTGGGTCAAAAGCAGCGCAAGCACGTCTATCGCGCAGTATTGACGGGAGACGCCCGGGTTGTCGTTGGCGCCCGCTCAGCGCTGTTTCTACCGTTTCAGGATCTCGGCCTTATCATTGTCGATGAAGAGCATGAGCAGGCCTATAAGCAGGAGGAGGGGGTCATCTACCACGCCCGGGACATGGCGGTGGTACGCGGACGCATTTCCTCGGCAGCCGTTGTCCTTGTCAGCGCCACGCCCTCGCTCGAGAGCTACGTCAATGCGAAATCTGGTCGTTATCGGTGGCTCAGGCTAGTCGCGCGACATGGCTTGGCACGGCTGCCTCAGATTGATCTCATCGATCTGAGGCAGCACCGTCCGGAACGCGGCCACTGGATGTCTCCCGTTCTGCTTGAGGCGCTGCGGACCACCCTGGCCGAAAAAGAGCAGGCGTTGCTGTTTCTCAACCGGCGAGGATACGCGCCTCTGACGCTGTGCGCGCAGTGCGGCCATAAGCTGACCTGCCATCAGTGTTCAGCCTGGCTCGTCGAGCACCGCTATCACCACCGTCTTGTCTGTCACCATTGCGGACAGGACATGCCGATGCCCAGCGCCTGTCCTCATTGCGGCGCTGCGGAAAGCCTGATCGCCTGTGGTCCGGGAGTGGAACGGCTGGCTGAAGAATTTGTCCAGCACTTTCCTGGCGCACACATGGCCATCGCGTCATCCGACACCATGCATGGACCGGCGGAACTGCAGTCCGCGATCAGTGCTATGTCCCGCGGCGAAATCGAGGTCCTGATCGGAACCCAGATGATCGCCAAGGGACATCACTTTCCCAATCTGACCCTCGTGGGCGTGATCGACGCCGATCTGGGCTCTGCGGATGGTGACATCCGTGTTCGCGAGCGAACCTTTCAGCTCCTGCACCAGGTATCGGGCCGGGCCGGGCGGGCGTCCAAGCCCGGTCGGGTCCTCGTACAGACACACAGTCCTGACGATGGCGTTCTGCGCGCCGTAGCGGCGGCGGATCGCGATGTCTTTTACGATCAGGAGCGGCAACTGCGGCAGCGTACGCATGCCCCTCCCTTTGGCCGGCTGGCCGCACTCATCCTATCCGGCCCCGATGGCGATGCCGTCCGCGCGATCGGCAAACGCTTGGCGCAGGACGCACCAGCAGCGCGCGGAGTGAGAATCTGGGGACCGACGCCGGCGTTTTATCAAATATTGCGCGGTCGCACGCGCGAACGCCTTCTGGTGCAGGCGGAGCGGTCTGTCGATGTTCAGGCCTATCTGCGCCAATGGCTGGCGCCCTTCAAGCTGCCTGCCAGCGTGCGCCTGGTGATCGATATCGACCCGGTCAGCTTCTTCTAGTCACGCTGGTTGGGTGCGATCTCACGCACATCGACAAGATGGCCGGCAATTGCGGCTGCTGCGGCCATTGCCGGGCTCATCAGATGCGTCCGCCCACCCCGGCCCTGGCGACCCTCGAAATTGCGGTTTGAGGTCGAGGCGCAGCGTTCACCTGGGGCCAGACGATCAGCGTTCATGGCCAGACACATGGAGCAGCCTGGTTCGCGCCATTCAAATCCGGACTCTATAAAGATTTGGTCGAGCCCCTCTGCTTCAGCCTGCTCCTTCACCAGTCCGGAGCCAGGCACCACCATCGCCCCGACGTGAGGAGCGACCTTTTTGCCGCGCACGATCGCAGCTGCCGCACGCAAATCCTCGATGCGGCCATTGGTGCAGGAGCCGATAAAAACCCGGTCTATGCGGACCTTGTTCAGAGGCGTTCCCGGTGTCAGGTCCATATAGGCAAGAGCCCGCTCGATGCCGTTGCGCCGGTTGGCGTCGGCTTCTTTCAGGGGATCAGGGACCACGGCATCTATCGTCAGCCCCTGTTCGGGAGAAGTGCCCCAGGTCACCATCGGAGCCACCACCGCCGCATCAATTACGACTTCCTGATCGAACTGGGCGTCCGGATCGGATTTCAGGGTACGCCAATATTTAAGAGCCGCCTCATAGGCCGCCCCCTTGGGCGCACGGGGCCGGCCAGCGACATAGGCAAAGGTGGTTTCGTCAGGTGCAACCAGGCCCGCCCGGGCGCCGGCCTCGATGGTCATGTTGCACAAGCTCATGCGCCCTTCCATCGAAAGCGCACGCACGGCCTCGCCGGCATATTCGATGACATGCCCGGTCCCGCCGGCCGTGCCAATGCGGGCGATGATGGCGAGCGCAAGATCCTTGGCCGAAACGCCCTGAGCCAACCGGCCATTGACCGTCACCCGCATGTTCTTCGCCTTGGGCATGGCAAGTGTCTGGGTGGCAAGAACGTGCTCGACCTCCGAAGTACCGATTCCAAAGGCCAAGGCGCCAAAGGCGCCATGGGTTGAGGTGTGAGAGTCGCCGCAGACAATGGTAGTGCCCGGCAAGGTCCAGCCCTGCTCGGGACCGACGATATGGACAATGCCCTGGCGCACGTCGTTCATCGCCAGATATTCGATGCCGAAGGCGGCCGTATTCTCTTCCAGCGTACGGACCTGTAGCGCCGCTTCAGCATCGGCAATGGGTTGGTCACGATCCTTGGTCGGCACATTGTGATCGGCGACGGCAAGCGTCAGATCCGGCCGGCGCACCTTGCGCCCGGCATGGCGCAGCCCTTCAAAGGCCTGGGGGCTCGTGACCTCATGCACCAGGTGGCGGTCAATATAGATGATCGGCGACTCACCCTGCGGCGCAGCTACCAGATGGGCATCCCAGATCTTGTCATACAGCGTCTTGGCCATGTTTCACGTCTTATTTATGTGCAAAGTAGAAAACAGCGAGCATGATGAGAATGGTAACAAACTGCGCCAATACGCGCATGCGCATCAGCCGATTGGACCAGCTACGAGCCTTAGCACCCTCGACAAACAAGGTCGACAGCCCAAGGATCAGAATGACGACAACCACCGCCATCCCGATGCCGACAAAGATCAGACCGCTCACGTAACCTTCCTTCGCAGGCCAGCACAGAGAAGAGCCACCATCATCGACCGTGCGGCATGCCAGCGCGCTCCATGGTAGAATCGGCTAGGCGCTTTGACAAATGGGAGGTTAGAACCGCCGGTATGGACAAAATCCCCGCTGAACTCCTGGCGCGCGCTGAACAGGGAGATAGTGACGCCCAGATCGCCCTTGGCCGGCAGTTCGATGCGGCTGGCCAGGTAGCGCTGGCGCGTGGCTGGTTTGCGCGTGCGGCCAAGACCGGCCGGCGCGACGGGTTGCGTGAGCTTGCCACCAATCTTCTGATCCGCATGCCCATCGTCGAACGTGACGGCCTGGGCATGATGCAGGCTGCTGCCCGCGACGGCGATGCCTTGGCGGCCTATTACTGGGGCCTTCTGACCGCGGAGGCCCAATTTGCCGAGCGCTGGGAGGTCGGTATCGCCTGCCTTGGCGACGCAGCTGAGCGCGGGCTCGCCATTGCCCGGGAGGAACTGGAGCTTTTGGCGCCAGAGGGGATTGCCGGCTTTGCCGCCCCCGCCTTCGTCAGCCGACTGCCGCTTGAATTCATCTGCCAGGAGCCCCGTATTGCCATCATTCGCGACTGTCTGCGCAGCGATCTGTGCGACTGGCTGATCCTCAGAAACCGCGACAAGGGCACGCGCGCGCCAGTGCACGATCCCGCAAGCGGGCAGCACCGTATTGAGTATGCGCGCTCCAACAGCCATGTGATCTGCGATCTGCCCAATACCAGCATGGTCGTTACACTGTTGCGGGCACGGATACTGGCCAGCATTTCGCCAGCAGCACGACCTGAACTGACGACTCTCCTGCACTACCGTCCTGGCGAAGAGTTCCTGCCGCATTATGATTTCTTTGATTTGAGCAATCCGGGCTCGGCGCGTGAGGTCGCGCAGAAGGGGCAACGCAGTGTCACCTGCCTTGTCTATCTCAATGACGACTATCAGGGTGGCGAGACCGAATTTCTTAAGCTTGGTCTCCGGCATCGTGGACGCAAGGGCGATGCGCTGGTGTTCTGGAACTTGCGGGCCGACGGCCGGCCAGATCCTCTGACCTATCATGCCGGCCGGCCCACAATCGCGGGCGAAAAATGGGTGGTATCGCAGTGGTTGCGTTAGGTCTTACCAGGTTCCGGTATTGGGCATAGACACCCAGGGCTCGGCTGGAGCCTTCGGCGCGCCCTCCTGCAGGAGTTCAATGGAGATCCCATCGGGAGAACGCACAAAGGCCATGTGCCCATCACGCGGTGGCCGGTTGATGGTCACACCTCCCTCCAAAAGGCGCTTGCAGGTCGCGTAGATGTCTTCCACGCGATAGGCCAGATGCCCGAAATTGCGACCGCCGCCATAGTCTTCAGAATCCCAATTGTAGGTCAGTTCGACCAGCGGAGCCTGGTTGGCCTCGGCCAGCTTCAGATCCTGCGGCGCGCACAGGAAGACGAGGGTAAAACGGCCCTTTTCGTTGTCGACACGGCGAACTTCCTTCAACCCAAGCTTGGCGCAATAAAAATCCAGGCTGGCGGTGAGATCCGATACCCGGACCATGGTGTGCAGGTAGCGCATAGAACTCTCCATCAATCGGTTCGGGCAAAGACGTCGACGGCCCCATCATTCAAGCACTCCGGTGCAATGGCAACGGGAGGTGGGAATGTTCCCAGCAGCAATCTGCCCTCTATTTCTTGGTCGCGGACTGGCATCATCCAGCAGGATCGCAAACTCTGGGATGGCAAGCGCAATATCCCGGTGCAGCGCAAACGGCAAGCCACCCGGGCTGGCCACGGTCCCACACCGGCCGCACACGGAATTGTCATGGCCATGTCGTCATGCAGGCTCGGACTGCGCAGGCTGACGGCACCTCGTCACGGCTTGACGGTGAGTTTTGACTTGAGTTCATAAATGATCTCAAGCGCCTGCCGCGGCGTGAGGCTGTCAGGAGTGACCGCAGCCAACATGGCCTCAAGCTCCGATGACTGGCCCTTGTCTTCAAGATGGGTAGTCCGCGTCATTGAGAATAAAGGCAGGTCGTCGATGCGCGCGAGCGGTTTGTGACCTTCGCGACCATCTTCCAGCGCCTTGAGCACCGCTTCGGCACGGGCGATCACGGCCGCGGGAAGTCCAGCGAGCTTGGCAACATGGATACCGTAGGAGCGATCTGCGGCTCCGGCGGTCACCTCATGCAGAAAAACGATGCTGTCGTTCCATTCACGCACCCGCATCGTCACGCAGGTCATTGCCTCAAGTCTTTCACTGAGCGCCGTCATTTCATGATAATGGGTCGCAAACAACGCGCGGGCGCGGTTGCTCTCACACAGATGCTCAGCGGCCGCCCAAGCGATGGCAAGGCCATCATAAGTCGCCGTACCGCGACCAATCTCGTCCAGAATCACAAGCGAGCGTTCGCTTGCCTGATTGAGGATGGCCGCAGTCTCAACCATTTCGACCATGAAAGTGGAACGTCCGCGTGCCAGATCATCGGCCGCCCCCACCCGGGAGAAAAGCTTGTCGATCACGCCGATATGCGCAGCTTCCGCCGGCACATAGCTGCCCATTTGCGCCAGCACCGCGATGACGGCATTTTGCCTTAAAAAGGTTGACTTGCCAGCCATGTTGGGTCCGGTCACCAGCCACAGTCGACCAGGCCCATCGGGTGACAGATCGCAGTCATTGGCGACAAAGCTGCTGGCGTGCTCGATCTTCAGTGCCGCCTCAACCACCGGATGCCGACCGCGCTGGATCCGGAAGGCGAGCGAGGTATCGACCTGCGGTCGGGCGTAACTTTCTGTATCCGCCAACTCGGCAAGAGCTGCGGCGACATCAAGTCGGGCCAGCGCATCGGCGATGGTTGCGATCGACTGCTGAGCCGCACGTACTTCAGCAGTGAGATCCCGAAACAGCTCCTTTTCGATCGCCAGGGCGAGGTCTGCTGCCTGCGCGATGCGACTGGCCAAGGTGGCAAGCTCGTCGGTTGTATATCGCACGGCACTGCCGATGGTCTGGCGGTGGCGAAACAGCTCCTTTGCCTTTGTGCTCTCCAGCCGTTCGACATGACTGGGGGTCAGCTCGATGAAGTACCCAAGAATGCCATTGTGCTTGATCTTGAGCGAAGCGATATCGGTTTGCTGACGGTAGCCTGCCTCAAGACTGGCGATGACCTTGCGGCTTTCGTCGCGCAGAGCGCGCTGTTCGTCGAGTTCTTGATGGGCGCCTTTGCGTATGAAGCCACCGTCACGCGTTGAAAATGGCGCTTCTTCGACCAGCATCGCAGCCAGTTTCTCGCCCAAGCTCCGACAGTCGGCAAGTCCACTCCTGAGCGCGGCACAGGCGTCTTCGATTTCGCCCACGGCCGCAGATACTAGATCATCTGCTTGATGCAGGGCTGTCCACAGAGCTTGCGCCGCCACAAGTCCGTCACGCAGTGCCGCCAGATCGCGAGGTCCGCCGCGTTCGACCGAGAGACGTGCGAGCGCGCGGGCCATATCTGGTGTTGCGCGCAGGGCTGTGCGCAAGTCTCGGCGCAGCCCGCCATGGCTCAAAAAGAAGGCAATCGCATCCAGCCGCCGCGTTATCGTGGCAACATCTGTAAGCGGGGCACAAAGTCGCTGCGACAGTTCCCGCGCTCCAGCTGCCGTAACGGTACGCTCAATGGTGGCAAGAAGAGAGCCTCGTCGTGTGCCCGAAAGTGTTTCGGTCAACTCAAGATTGCGCCGGCTTGCCCCATCAATGGCCATCAGACTGCCAGCGTTGAGGCGCCGCAGGCCTTGCAGTGCCGGCAGTTTTCCCTTCTGTGTCAGGTCAAGATAGCCAACCAATGCCCCGGCCGCCGACAGTTCAGCTCGGTCGAAAGCACCAAAACCATCGAGCGCGGCCACGCGGTAGAGCTCTTTGAGCGCCCGCTCTCCCGCCACCGAATCGAATTTTATGGCCGGAAGCGGTGTCAGCGCCGGACCCAAAGCCGAAAGGATAGGACCAAGTGCCGCATCGCCGAGGAGCCCGTCGGGGACGAGCAGTTCACGCGGATCGAGCCGGGCCAGTTCTGCAGAGAGCCCCTCGCGACTGATCGGGCCGACTAGGAACTGGCCTGTGCTCATGTCCGCCGACGCCAGCGCAAGATCACTGCCGGCCCGCCCCAGGGCGGCCAGAATGTTGGCGCTGCGCGCTTCCAAGAGCGCATCCTCCGTCAAGGTTCCGGGGGTAACCAGGCGGATGACCTCACGCGCCACCACCGCCTTGGTGCCGCGTTTCTTGGCTTCGGCCGGATCCTCGATCTGCTCGCAGACGGCAACACGAAAGCCCTTGCGTATCAACTTTTCGAGATAGGCCTCGGCGGCGTGGACGGGTACGCCGCACATCGGAATATCCTCGCCCAGATGCTTGCCGCGCTTGGTCAGGGCAATATCGAGCGCCGCGGCCGCCTTGGCGGCATCGTCAAAAAAAAGCTCGTAAAAGTCTCCCATGCGGTAGAAGAGCAGATAGCCCGCATGGTCAGACTTGATCTTAAGATATTGCGCCATCATAGGAGTGGCGCTTTCGATGGCAGGGTCGTGGTGGTTCATGACGGCCTCAGCCTACCAGATCGTTTTCTGCCCGGCGCGAATGCAGCTGTTGAAACGACCCCTCGGATGGGTCGATATTCTGTGGATCTCTGACCTTACGCGGTATGCCCATGCCCAACAAACGCCCCTCCTTTACCGAAGAAGAAGCCCTTGCCTTTCACGCGGGGGGCAAACCCGGAAAGATCGAGATCGCTTCCACCAAGCCGATGTCGACGCAGCGCGACCTGTCCTTGGCCTACAGCCCGGGCGTGGCGGTACCAGTCAGGGCCATCGCCGAGCGGCCTGACGCCGCGTTCGACTATACCGCCAAGGGTAATCTTGTTGCTGTGATCTCCAATGGTACGGCGATCCTGGGGCTTGGCGATCTGGGGCCTCTTGCGTCCAAGCCGGTGATGGAAGGCAAGGCCGTTCTCTTCAAGCGCTTTGCTGACGTCGATGCGATCGACCTTGAAATCGATACCAAGGACGTCGATGCCTTCATCAATTGCGTTCGCTACCTCGGGCCAACTTTTGGCGGTATCAATCTTGAGGACATCAAGGCCCCGGACTGCTTCATCATCGAACAGCGCTTGCGCGAACTCATGGACATTCCAGTTTTCCATGATGATCAGCACGGAACCGCGATCATTTCCACCGCCGGCATCATCAATGCGATGCATCTGACCGGCCGGCGGATCGACAGCATCAAGGTCGTGGTCAATGGTGCTGGGGCAGCGGGCATAGCCTGTCTCGAGCTGCTGAAGTCCATGGGGTTGCCCAACGGCAATGCGATTTTGTGCGATTCTAAGGGTGTAGTTTATCGCGGCCGAAAGGAGGGCATGAACCAGTGGAAGAGTGCCCACGCGATTGAGACCGATGCGCGTGACCTTGCGGACGCGCTCAAGGGCGCAGATGTCTTCCTTGGCCTTTCGGTCAAGGGTGCCGTGACCCAGGCAATGGTCGCGAGCATGAACAAGGCTCCGATCATTTTCGCGATGGCTAATCCGGATCCCGAGATCACCCCTGAAGAGGTCAAGGCGGTACGTGCCGACGCCATCGTCGCTACCGGTCGCAGTGACTATCCCAATCAGGTCAACAATGTCCTGGGTTTTCCCTACATCTTCCGGGGCGCCCTGGACGTGCGGGCGATCACCATCAATGACGCAATGAAAATTGCGGCGGCTGAAGCACTGGCGGCTTTGGCACGTGAAGATGTGCCGGATGAGGTGGCCATGGCCTATCGTGGCAGCCGGCCCTCCTATGGTCCCGACTATATCATCCCAGTGCCATTTGATCCGCGCCTGATCAGCAGGGTGTCTTCAGCGGTGGCCGAGGCTGCGGTGCGCACCGGTGTGGCACGGCGCGAAATGAAGGATGCGCAGAACTATCGCGATCAGCTCTCGGCGCGGCTGGATCCCTCGGCTAACCTGTTCCAACGCATTACCGCGAGCGTGCGAGCCCATCCCAAGCGCGTGGTTTTTGCTGAAGGCGAAGAAGAGGCGGTAATCCGCGCCGCGGCGGCCTTCCAGAATTCTGGCCTCGGCAAATCCCTCCTGGTCGGTCGCGAGGAGATCATCAAAAACGGCCTGCGCAAGGCAGGATTTGACGAAACCGCCTTCGAAATCTGTGTGCCCCACTCGGCACAAGATGCTGCACCCTATATCGAGGCTCTCTATGAGCGTCTGCAGCGCCGGGGAGCCCTCTACCGGGACTGCGTCCGCATGGTTACCAATGACCGCAACATTTATGCGGCCTCCATGCTGCGCGCCGGAGATGCCGATGCGATGGTCACCGGAATTACCCGCTCCTACGCCGTGGCGCTCAATGATGTGCGCATGGTGCTTGATCCACCACGCGGTGAAAGACCAATCGGCGTCAACGTTCTGTTCTTAAAAGGCCGCGTCGTCTTTGTTGCAGATACCAGTGTGCATGAGATGCCCACCAGCGAGGAACTCGCAGATATTGCGGTACAGGCGGCGCACGAAGCCCGGCGCTTCGGATTTACCCCGCGCGTCGCCTTACTGGCGTCGTCGACTTTCGGGTTTCCACGCTCTGAACGTAGCGAGCGCATCGTCGAGGCCGTCAACATCCTTGCCCGTCGCGACGTCGATTTCGAGTACGATGGCGAGATGGCCGTCGATGTCGCCCTCGATCGTGAGAAGCTGGCGCTTTATCCCTTCTGCCGCCTGACCGACACCGCCAATGTGCTGATCATGCCCGCGATCCACTCCGCATCGATCTCGACCAAGCTGTTGCAGCAGATGGGTGGCGGCAACGTGATCGGCCCGCTGCTCGTTGGACTGGACCGACCCGTGCAGATCGCGCCTCTTGGTGGCAAGATGAGCCAAGTCTATAACGCCGCGTTGATCGCTGCGCTCTAGGCTATCGCGGACTGCGTTTGGCGAGAATACGCTGCAGGGTGCGACGGTGCATGTTCAGCCGACGCGCCGTCTCCGAGACATTGTGGCCACAGAGCTCATAGACCCGCTGAATGTGTTCCCAGCGCACGCGATCCGCGGACATGGGATTTTCCGGTGGCTTGGGCTTGCCGCCAGGAGTCGCAAGAAGAGCAGCCATGATGTCGTCGGCATCTGCAGGCTTGGGCAGGTAATCGATAGCCCCGTATTTGACCGCGGCCACCGCAGTGGCGATGTTGCCAAATCCGGTCAGCACCACAACGCGGGCATCCGGACGGATCCCGTGCAGCAGTTCCACCACATCGAGACCGTTGCCGTCATCGAGCTTGAGATCAACGACCGCAAACGCCGGCGGGGCCTCCTTGGCGCGGGCAAGGCCCTGGGCCACGGTTTCGGCGATGGCGACATGAAAGCCTCTGGCTTCCATGGCACGCGCGAGACGCTCGCGCAAAGGGCGATCATCTTCGACGATTAGCAGGCTGCGGTCTTCCGGGAGGGTCTGTTCTGGCAGGGTCATCGGTCAATCCTTGTCGCTCCGATAGCGCCCTTCGGCCGCTTCCGCAAGCAAAGATGAGGCATTCTGTCGTCGTTTAGAGCCCGCTGGTTCCGTTAGGGGGCCGGTCAGCATCGATCGCCCCACGTGGCCAGCGGCAACTCACTCGCGCGCCGCCCTCGGGTCGATTACGCACCTGGACCCGACCACCCGTCTGCTCAAT
This sequence comes from Pseudomonadota bacterium, assembly GCA_021851325.1. GTDB lineage: Bacteria > Pseudomonadota > Alphaproteobacteria > Micropepsales > Micropepsaceae > Rhizomicrobium. The sequence continues at coordinate 32,660 of JAJZDZ010000008.1, forward strand.
CAATGTCTTAGCAATGAAAAAGCCCAGGCCCATGCCCTGCTGACCGGCAAAATCCTCGCTCGGCGACAGCTGGGTTTCTCCCAAAGCATAGCTCCCCGGACGGGAGGTCACGTACGGCTCGCCCAGACGTTCCAGGATTTCAGGGGCAAAGCCCGGACCATCGTCGTCAATCGTCAGCTGCAGCGAGGCCGTGTCCCACGCCACCTTGATCTCGATGCGGCGGCTGGCAAAATCCGCCGCGTTGGCAACGAAGTTATTGAGACTATGCAGCAATTCCGGGGCCCGCCAGATCTTGGGGACGGGTCCGGCATTCTCTGCAGGGGCCAGCTGAATCTCGATCTGGAGTTCTTCATGGCGGTAGCGGCCGGCCAGATCATCGAGCATGGCGGCAACAGAGATGTGGTTAGTGGCATCCAGCACGCTCTGCTCTGGGCGGGCAAGACGGGTAAGGATATTCCGGCAGCGCTCGGCCTGTGCCCTGAGCAGGCTGGCATCCTCGGCCTGCTCCGAGCCTTTGGGCAGTTCCCGCTCAAGTTCGCGGGCGACCACCGCAATGGTACCAAGGGGCGTTCCAAGTTCATGGGCCGCGGCCGCGGCCAAGGCGCCGATTGCCGCCATGCGATGCTCACGGGCAAGAGCAAGCTGGGTTGCCGCCAGGCCTGCCGACATCCGGGCCGCTTCACTTCCGATTCGCCAGGCATAGATCGAGGTGAAGCCGATCCCGATCACGATCGAGGCCCAAATTCCGACCTGATAGAGAGCCGGCAGCTGTAACACCTCATGCGGAGCCCAGGGCAAGGGCAGGTGCACGATGGCCACAAGCGAAACCGCAGCGAATGACAGCGCTGCCAGAATCAGCGTGTTTCCGAGGTTAAGTGTCGAGGCAGCTATCACGACCGGAGCCAGAAACATCAGGGCAAAGGGGTTCTCGAGCCCGCCCGTGAGATAGAGCAGAGCGGCTAGCTGGAGGACGTCATAGGCAAGAAATATGGTTGCCTCGAGATTGGTCAGCCGGTGGGTCGCCGGAAAGTGCACGGCAAGCGCCAGATTAAGGACCACACTGGCCGCAATGACGCCAATGCACTCAGCAAGAGGGAGCTGATAGGCCAATCCGAAATAGACGATGAAGAGCGTTCCCGACTGGCCACCTATCGCCAGCCAGCGCAGATTGGAGAGGGTACGCAGCCGTACCCGACCGCGGCTCGTAGGTGCCGCAAAGGCGAATTCGTCGGCCAATTTTTGCGGCCTCAGGCCAATCCAGCCAGGCCTCTTTTCCGTCATCGTGTTCATGTTTTCATCATATTGCGGTCATGGGGACGGTAGTCTGCTCTGAGGGCGACGATTTCGCACTTCTGTTGACACCGTCAAAAGTCTATCAGTCTTGCCTCCGACTGCCAGCCCCGCAGTCCGCAACCAGGATCGCCGATGCCCCGTAGCGCGCTCGTCGCACTCATCATCTTCGTCACCGGCATCGCCGCGGGTAGCCTGTGGTATGTCGGCGACCGGATTGCCTCAGACAGGGTCAGCGTGACGAGCATTGGTCATGCGAGAGTGGGGGGGCCGTTTTCGCTGACCGATCAATTCGGTCACACGCGCACCGACAAGGACTTTATTGGCCATTATATGCTTGTCTACTTCGGCTATACCAACTGTCCGGACGTCTGCCCAACCACACTCAGCGTCATGGCTGACGCGATGGAAAAGCTTGGCGGCGCCGCCCACCAGGTAGTGCCCATCTTCATCACCGTTGATCCAGCGCGCGACACCCCGCGGGTGCTCAAGTCCTACCTGGCCGCATTCGGTCCGGAATTCGTCGGGCTGACGGGCTCACCCAGCAGCATTGCGGCGGTCGCCAAGGAATATCACGTCTATTACAGGGTCCAAAAGCCGACTACGAGTGGAAGCTATGCGGTCAACCACTCCAATGTGATCTACCTGATGGGACCAGAAGGCAAATTCATCGCCAATTATGACGAGACCCTGGGGCCCGACAAGCTGGCCGCGGCAATCGCACGCCATATCGGCGCCTGAACATCCGTCCTGCTCTCAGAGTAATGCTGGATCAAGGCCCGCCGCCAGCATCGCGGCGATGAGCGTGTTGCGCATCAGGCAGACGATCGTCATGGCCCCGACGCCACCGGGCACCGGGGTAATCGCGCGAGCCTGCTCGGCGGCAGCGCTGAAGGCGACGTCACCGACAAGCCGGCTGGCTCCCTCAGCCCCTTGCACCCGGTTGATGCCAACATCAATCACGACCGCACCGGGTTTCACCCATTCGCCCTGAACGAACTCTGGCCGACCGATAGCGGCCACCAGAATATCTGCCCGTCGACAAAGCTCTGGCAGATTGCGCGATTTCGAATGGGCCATGGTTACGGTTGCGTTGGCAGCCAGAAGCAATTGTGCGGCCGGCTTGCCAAAGAGCAAGGAACGGCCAATCACGAGCGCCTCCAGGCCAGCGATGTCGCCGACATATTCCTTCAGGAGCAGCATGACGCCCATTGGCGTACAGGACACCAGACGGGCGCGGCCGCTCATGAGGAGCCCTGCATTGGCAGCTGTCAGGGCATCGACGTCCTTGCCCGGATCAAGAATATCAAGAACCGCTGCCTCGCGGATCTGGGGAGGCAGGGGCATCTGCACCAGTATCCCATGGATGCTGGGATCAGCGTTGAGCGTCTTGACGACGTCGAGCACCTCATCTTCGCTGGCATTGGCTGCCAGACGGTGGCTGCGGGAATGAAAGCCCAGACTCTGCGCCATTTTATTCTTGTTGCGTACATAGACCTCACTTGCCGGGTCATCACCAACCAGCACCGTGGCAAGACCCGGAACCAGATCATGGATCTCCTTCAACCTGATCGTGTGCTCGTAGAGGCGCTGTTTGAGGCGCGCGGCAACCGCTTTGCCATCGATGAGCGTTGCAGTCATGAGCATTCTCCCGTCAGACAGCGGCGGACATACCCGGCAGGGCTCATGCCGTCCACCGCTTTACCGCAAGACCGAAATCATCCCGCACCAAGAGGCCAGATGACGTCTGCCGCCGCGGATGTCACGTCAAGAAAGACCACCAGCGGTAAGCCAGATGATCAGCCGTTGCAGAAACATCACCGCGATCAGCACGATGAGCGGCGACAGGTCGAGACCACCGACGATCGGAACGACGCGCCGGACCTGGCGAAAGACTGGCTCGGTCATCGCCTCCAGGGCTTTGAGCACCGAGCGCGCGAAAGAATTGTACACGTTAATGACCCGGAAGGTCACCAGCCAGCTGGCGACCACGGCAGCGATGATCACCCAGGTGTAGAGATCCAGGATCTCGAGAATCAACCAAACGAATGGGTTTACGGCGTACATGGGCGAGGGCCTGTATCTCGGCGGGCTCCCGCTTGTAACCATACCCGGGACTGCCGGCAACCCGCCGGATGTTACGCCGGCATCGGCTTGTGCTTGACAGCGATCGGGGGCCCTCCCTAGATACGCCCCCGCGCCATATCGAACTCAGGCGCGGAACCGGCCTGGGGCTGTAGCTCAGTTGGGAGAGCGCCTCGTTCGCAATGAGGAGGTCAGCGGTTCGATCCCGCTCAGCTCCACCAGGCACTTGGGCACTGCTCGATAATACCGGAGTCTCCGCATTGTCTCAATACGGCGAGCCGGTGAGTCAGTATGCCGCGCCGTTGTCCGCAGGCGCCGCGGCGCCGCGGCGCCTTTTCGGGCGCAGTACTGGTCAACCGTTATGAGGGGATCTAACACCGTGTCTGTGAGCATTTTTATCAACAGCACTGTGGAGTGTGGATTGTTGGTGAGGAGCACGCTCGTTCAGGGGCTTCGGGCCTGCGGTTCACGCGCGTCAACTGCGTAACCTGTGCACGAAAAAAACGATTGCGGAAATTGCAAGCCTCTGTAAGTGTTGCGTAATTCTGATTTTGGCGGCGCGCCAGCGCGCAAGGGTGGCGGTAATTCTATGGGTGCGGCACAGGCTCCGAGGCTTTTCGCTGTGGAAGAAGAAACAGGCTTTCGAGATGGTAGCGGAGTTCTTTCGTATCAGGGGCTGAAGGCTCTGGCGCGGGCTGGTGAGATCCTGGCCCCGGCCGAGTTCGATCCTGACCAAATACAACCAGCGAGCATCGATTTGCGCCTTGGTCGACGGGCTTGGCGCGTCCGGGCGAGTTTTTTGCCTGGGTCCGATAAGACCGTCTTGGAGCGCCTAGCTCAGCTCGGAAGCACAGAAATCGACCTATCCAAGGAAGCTGTGTTTGAGAGCGGAGTGGTTTACGTCGTGGAATTGCAGGAGAGCCTGCGTCTGACGAACGGCATTTGGGGGATGGCCAATCCGAAGAGCTCTACGGGCCGACTAGACGTCCTTGTTCGCCTGATTACGAACGGGGCCACTCGATTTGATGTGGTGAATAGGCGATACGAGGGGCCTCTCTATTTGGAGGTCGCGCCACAAGCGTTTAGCGTCGTCGTTCAGCAGGGCATCCGGCTAAACCAGCTTCGCTTCATTCGGGGCACATCGCCTAGTCTTTCAGTCGGGCCAGTAGGTGGATTGGAAGAGCGATATAAGAGGGGGCAGCTCGTGAACCCTGACGGCGGGTTGCTTCCGCTTCGCGGTAACCTCGTTCCGGTCTCCATCGACCTACGCGGTAATGGACCTCGCAGCATCGTCGGGTATAAGGCAAAGAAGACTACTGACACGATAAATCTGACAAAGATTCGGCATTATAATCCCCGCGATTTCTGGGAGCCCATCATAAACATTGATGGACGCCTTCCACTTGATAAGGGCGACTTTTACATATTGGCTACGCGCGAGGACGTTGGGGTGCCCCCCGATCTTGCGGCAGAAATGGTCCCCTATGATTCTTCGTCGGGAGAATTTCGTGTTCACTACGCCGGATTTTTCGACCCCGGCTTCGGTTATATCGGAGGCCGGGCGCAAGGGAGCAAGGCCGTGTTGGAAGTGCGCTCGTATGGCGTTTCCTTCCTGCTGGAGCACGCACAAATCGTAGGCTGGCTGAACTATAGTCGCCTCTCAACTGGTGCGCGGCCGGACAAATTGTACGGCGAGGGCTTGCAGTCGAATTACCAAGGACAGGGCGTCGCGCTGGCAAAGCACTTCATGCCTTGGCCTGAAGAGTGAGGCAGCGCAGATGTGCAAGAAGCGGGATAGCTCTGAAGCCAGGGCTGTCTGCGGGCCAGGCCGTGTCACTAAACGATAGCAGGCAATTCCAAGGGTAGGTTCGGTACGCTTCGAAATTGCTTGTACAGCTTCTTTGCGTTGGTGATTGTCTTTACATCTGCCTTTTCGGGCTTGCGCCTTGCCACTTCGTCCCATGGGGAAGGTGCGTGCTCGCACTGCGCCAGGAAGGCTGCCGTCACCGCCAGTTCCAGCGCTATCGCATCAGCCTTCTTCGCAATCTCAATCAGACTATCGCGCCGCGCATCCCCGGTGGAATGATGAGGCGCACGAAAAATGGAGTATCGGCCGCCCCAATTTGCGCGCCGCTCTTCCTCGGTCGCATACCCTAGCGCGATGGCGCGGTCGACGGAAACAACCAAATCCTCGCTATATGGCCCGAATTTGTGGTAGTCGAACCGAAAGCCATATCCGAGCCCGGCCATTTCCAAGAGTGCCAGCGTTTTTTGCAGACGCGTGCGCCCCACCAATTCCTCGGCGGCCGCTATAACATCTCCAACATCCTTAGCTCGACCTCTGATCATTTGTCGCTTCCTTGATTAGATTCTCAACCTTATCTCGGTCCGAATCAGTCCGAGTATAAAGGCGATATGCCTTAAAGTCCGCGAGGGCGTCCACTGCGGGAGACATATCGGCAAGGTCGTGGAGCGCGCTGTCGGCGCCGATAACATGAATCCGTTTAAGTGGCTGGGTTGAGTCCGAAGTGCGCTCATAGGGACTCCGAGGTGCCGTGTCCTCAAGTATCCCAGGCAACCCGTCTGCTCCCACCTCTAGAAGGCCGCGATCACGAACAAGCTCGCCGACTCTCGCGACACCAGCGGCCACCTCGGCGGCGCGTTTCCGCGCGTCGCCTCTATCTGCGCGTCCAGGTTGAGGCAGCCCGATGAGCCCAGCAACTCTTTTGGTTACGTCAATGCAGTTGTAAATCTTGCGGTCGCGAATGCGGAGCGCTAGTTCGGCGATCGCATGGTCGCGTCCATCAGCCAGGGTCGACAGACACCCCACAACGACAGAGTCATCAAGATTGAGGAAGGATTCTATTTTGTCTGGATCGACGAGGAACTTGACGAGGGGGTGATCACTGGGGAGTCCTATCGTCGCGTGATCTCCTTGCCGGACATAGGTGGCGAGAAGGAAGACCAGCTGAGTGAACAACTTTTCCAGCCCCCTCGTCGTCTTGTGGAAGTACACGTTGATGTACAAGTAGAGCAGGCTAAAAATATACCCCTCAGCCGCAACGATCGATTTTTCATCGATTACGAGGACCTCTGCATCAGCCCATGATTTGTCATCAATCTGTATAGGCACTCTGCGTACCTGGAGGTTTGCAAGCAGCCAATCGAAGTCGATACCGGATTGCTGCGTACCTGACATGAGCTTGTCTCGACGCATATAGTCGAGGCGATCGGCATCAAATTGGCTTGAGACTAGAGAGGCATAAATGTTCTTCGGGTATCTCGCTTCAATAAGTTCGCCGATGCGTTTGGGGTAATTGGAAAAGCTATCGAAGGCGCGGACAACCTCCTCCAGTTCTAGTATTTGCCTGGTGCGAAGCTCATGACGTTTAGCGATACCGAGGGCCCTGAGCGCATCTTCAAATGCATGGCTAAATGGACCGTGGCCAACATCATGTACAAGTGCTGCTGCTATGGCGAGGCGCGCCTCATCTGAATCAAAGCGATCACGTCCAAGGCGCCTTTCCACGATTGCCACCAACTTTCGCGCCGTGTGGAAGACACCCACACTGTGAGAGAACCGTGAGTGACTTGCACCCGGGTATGTGAATTCTGAAAAGCCAAGCTGCTTGATGCGGCGGAGACGCTGCATAGGGCGGGTGTTCAACACCTTCCAACAAGTTTGCTCAAATTCGCCTTCATCGAATTCGATCAGATTGTGGAGTGGATCGCGTATTTTCTGCGCTTTAGGCATTGTATCGGACGAGCGTCCGGTCCCCAGGATGTTGTGGCTCTTCTCCCTCATTTGAAGAGCACGCTGACTACCGAAACGGCAGTCAGTTATCGGATTTCCTGAGGTATTCATCCAAAGTGTCGACACCTGCTCGGTCAAGCAACGTCCCTAGCTCGGCGTCCCCACGAATACCATTTCCAAAGCGGGGTCCATAAATCTCCCTCAGAGTTGAGACGTGAGTATCCCGTCGCTTGTGCCGAATTTGCCCATCCTTGTCTCTGGAGCGGTCGTCGAGTCCTTTTGCCATAATTGATCTCCGTACCGATTCGCGGACAGTAGTATCCGGCGTTCACGGTCGATCGTCCATTACGTGCTGTACGTGCTGAATGCCAAGCCTGCGTCAAAGATATGTACACGGATTGACGTGTATATCATGTTCGTATCGTTTTGACCGCAGATTTTTAGGCGATATCCCCGCGTTTTCGCCAGTTTGGTGGCAGGAGCTCACGAATTCAATTTCTGAAAGGAACCGTGTGGCTCGACGCTCGTGGCCCCCAAAGGCGCTGGTAATGGGCCTCTTACGCCGGGAGCGTCTCCCATGCACCCTCGAACGGGAGCATCATCTTCCATGGGTTGCCTGGGAAACTCTCGACTTTGTCCGTCGGCTTCCCCTTCGCGTGACGGCTACTTCGGATCTACTCAAGATGGTCACGCACCATCTGATTGACCGTTTGCTGACTGACAACGAAAAAGCGATTGTTCCCCTGATCGCGGGCATACGCAAAGACATAGAACAAGCCTAGCTGCGGCGATTTTTCACTAACCGCCCAATAGTTTTCCTTACAGAGCCCTTTAACATTGATTGTGAACGGCACGCCGCCCGGGCTGATGGCCATTATGTCGATTGCAGGGTGGTTTCCGAGTGTTAGCGCCACTTGATGGTTCCGCTTGCACAGTTCGCTCGCCACTGCAAACTGCGCTGCCCATTGTGTCCGATGTGCGGATCGTCTGGTCATCCGAGTGCCGTGCACACTTGCATCCCTTGGCACGCGACGTTCTTTAGCTTAGTAGCAGAACTACACCCGTACCAGTCCGGTCGAGCCCAAGTGCCTTCTCTCTTAGCTATTCTTGGTGATGCCGATTGCGGCACCGAGGTCTGGCCAATAGGCTCAAATGTAGACGTGCAGCGCTGCTGCTATCAAGCGCGATCCAGCGCAATGGAAGGGTTTCTGATCCGATCGTAGCGGCACAACGATGACGTACCTCTGGATGGTGGAAGCCCAATAAATTGGCCAAACAGAAAAGGTCTTGTATCCCTGAGCTTGCTTGACGCTGCCATAATTATTCGACCTTTGCGTGATTCCGACGTCGTCAATAGCAAAACCAAGAGATTGGGGATGCCAAGCTCTCTCTTGTGCGCCTGCGCACAGATCAACTTCTCATATGCGTCTAATTTGGCAGTGACGCTTGTCTGGCCGCGGTGCGAGCGTGTGACGGGCATCGTGCCACGATCGACCTCCAGGGCGATAAAACGATAGCTTGGCCGCTCGCCGCTTTCGTATCGGAGCGCAAACAGCGCATCCGGTATAACACTGTTTCCGTTGACGGGACCGAGCATGAGTGGGTGTCGATCCTCAACTGAGCGTCTCGGCGCTTTTTTCAGAATGGCTGATACGGGCACGAAGCTCACGCTCGAAGACGCACGCGCTGAAAGCTCAAAAGAAGCCACGACATCGCATGTCATGAGCGCATGCGCAAACTGACGTTGCGGACCTCGCGTTAAAATAACCCGTCGGTCATCGGTAGCTTCCTCGCGCATGCGCAGGCCTTCCCGTCCGCGGCGCCCGAGTTGATAGACGACCGGGGCATTGAGCCGTCCCGCGAATTCCCACTGCTCGTTCGGCCGATCGATGAACCCTTCGTGGAAGAGATCACCAAGCCGTTCTTTGAAGCGGTTCTCCGAGGCTCCGCCTGCGAAGGCGTGCAGATAGGTGGAGCGCAGATATCGGTACTGGCCGAGGGCCCGAAAAATCGCCAGATCGCGCTCGGTGAGGACCAGGCACTTGCCCCGGCTCTCGCGGTGCATGCGCGAACGTCGAACCGTACCCATGGAACTTATCAGTCTTGGGCAGCCGCGACGAGCGCCTGCTCCAGTTCCGTAGCCAGTTCGGCAACGGCAGCGGCCTTCTCGACCCCGGTGCTCGCTATCCGTACCCGCCATAGCGCCATTTCGAGCTTCCAAGCCTGGGCGGACGCTCGGGCCGCTTCCTGACTTAGGAGGCGCGCCACTTTGCTCGCTTGATGATAGATGGGCGGCTTGGAGGCAGGGCCCCAGCCGGAGGCGTAATTGAAGCCGTGGTGCCGTGGATCGCTCATTGAGCATTCCCTTCCCAAAGGACAGGTCATCCGATAGCGGGCAAGTAACGCCAAGTCTAAGTGCGCTATCTGCAAGCATATGCTGCAATGCACCGCAAGCTTCACCTATGGTTATTCATCACATTTTTCGGGTTCGTGTACGAATTACGGATGATATGTAGATTCTGGGAGTTTTTCCCACTTAGATCACCCTTGTACGCTGTCAACATGCTGGCTATCGTCAGCATTCATGGGACGAGGGGGCTCGGAAATCCATGCAGCTCAAGCTTCAACGCTCGCAGCGTATGGGTGGCGTGCTCTCAGGCACCGTCGTTTTCTGCCTTGATGTCCGCGCGGACTACACCGCAGACGAACGCGACAACATCAATAAATATAAGCTTGGCGGCCAGGTGATCTACAGCAGTCAAGCCGCGCGCAAGCATTTCGAACGTGCCGAAAAACATCTCGCGCGTACGCGGAACATGAGGGATTTGAAAGACCAAGCTGGTGGCTTTGCCCATGGTGCCTTCTCGCTGGCCCTCGCCAAGATGAGCCTCAATATCTCGATTGCGAGCCTTGGCCGCGGGCACCACATCGAGTGCAAAGATCTGAGTGAGCTTCTCGACGCCGAAGATACCGTGCGCGATGCCTGTAAGGACGTGACCCGCTATCTTCAGGTCGCTGAGACCTTCAACGGCAGCGAAGTGGTTGTGGAGTACGAAGACGGCGAGGAGCGTGTCCATATCACGCGTCCCCTGCCGACCCTCATCGGCGGCCAGGTCGATGAACCCGGCCCTAGCGTGACGGATGCCGAGTTTGAGGACGTCGGCGAGTCCGAGCCTACCTTTGATGGTCCGCCACCACCGACCGCCCCGCCCTATGATCCATACTTAGAACTGGGCCGCTATATCCGGCACCTATGGGACCAAATGTTGGAGGCCATGGTCCGCTGGTGGCGTAGAGGGTTAGCCTTCGCCACATCCAAAGGCTGGGACGGAATTCCCATTCGATCGTTCGAAGCGCTCAAGCGGTATTGGTCTGGCCTTGAAAAGTGGTGCGTCGGCTTCTTCGAGCAAAAGGGCTTGCCTTTCGGCATTACAGCGTTTCGGGTGACCTGCACCGTCGTGGCGGCCTTTGTCGCCGCCGGGCTCATCATCCTCAGTTACGATCTCCTGTGATGGATGAAGCGCGCTACTCGGCCTTCACCCCCTTCGCAAGACGCTTCACCGACGAGCGCGCCCGCGACCTTGCCGACACCAAAGCGCTTTATGCTCGGGTGCGTGCTCGCCACTTGGCATCTCTTTACGCCCGCGCGAAGACACGAACGATCTTCGCCGACAATATCTTCGCAAACTGCTCAGACGTGTCCGAGCCCTTGGTCCCGGTATTCACCCGCGCCATTGATCGTCTTTTGCAGCTTGAACGGCCGATCTTCGAATGTCCGGACATCGACCTCGATCGTGCCCATCTGTCGCTTAAAGAAGCTGTGGATCTCAGGCATTTCCTCCGGGCCAAGGAGTATTTTCATGCCCATGAGGATGACGTCATTGATCTACTGGGTAACGGGCTTGCGCTCATATTTGGCAGGCTCGCCGAGATGCTGCCCCAAAGCACGGAGACGTCGCCCTTTACCATCCCGCTTGTCTATTCTTTGCCGGAACCCAAAACCTTTCTCGATAATTTGATCGGCGAGCTCTATCAGCAGCCCTATATCGATGCCGGTCTCTTCGTTGAAGTTTCCCGCACCGTTCATCTGAACACCTGTGCCGCCTCAGGGATCATGGACCCGTATGAGCCCAAGAGGCCCTTTCTAAAGCCGTCTGAGAACGATGCGGATCTGCACACGCTCGTCGAGATCTACTTCAAAGGCACCCCGTTCTACGACCTTCTTCTTGCACCGGTGCCGCTCAAATTTACCTACGATGAACGCTATAGCCACATGCATGTGCTCGGCGGCTCGGGCGCCGGCAAAACCACCCTTCTGCAAAACCTCATCCTACACGACCTCGAGTCGGATGATCCGCCCTCGCTTGTCATTGTCGACAGCCAAGGCGATCTCATCGACAAGCTCTCGCATTTGGCCCTCTTCGATCCCGACTATGGCGCGCTTGCCGATCGTCTGATCCTCGTGAGCCCCAAAGACATCGAGCATCCCCCGGCCCTGAATATTTTTGACGTGAACCGGGATCGGCTCGCGAGCTACAGCGAAGCCGCCAAAGAACAGGTAACCGCCGGTGTCATCCAGACCTTCGACTATCTCTTTGCCGGGCTCTTGGGTGCGGATCTCACGGCCAAGCAAGGCGTCTTCTTCCGCTTCGTGGCCCGTCTCATGCTGGCCCTTCCGGAGACCCTTGGCCGGACCGCGACCATCCTCGACATGCTCGCGCTCATGGACGATCCCGCGCCCTATCGCAAAGCGATCGAGTCCTTACCACCCATTCAGCGGAATTTCTTCGAACGGGATTTCATCTCGAAGACTTTCGCCCAAACCAAAGAGCAGATCCGCTATCGCTTGAATGCCATCCTCGAGAACCCGACGCTCGCACGCCTTTTCACTGCGCCCGAGACCAAGATCGACCTTTTCAGCGAGCTCAACCGGGGCGGCATCATTCTGGTCGATACCGCAAAGGATTTCCTCAAGGGAGCGTCTGCGCATTTTGGGCGGATATTCATCTCGCTCGTTCTCCAGGCGGTGCTCGAGCGGGCGGTCATTCCGGAGAATGAGCGCAGACCCACTTTCCTCATCGTCGACGAGGCGGCGACCTACTTCGACAACAATATCGACGACTTCCTTACCGAAGCCCGCAAGTATCATTGTGGATGTGTTTTCGCCCATCAGTTTTTGGATCAGGCGACCTCTTCGCTCAGGGCCTCGCTCGCGGCCAATACGACCATCAAGATGGCAGGCGGCACCTCGACCGGCGACGCCCGCGCGCTCGCCTCGGAAATGCGCACGACGGCGGATTTTATCCTGGACCAGCCGCGCCTGCAGTTTGCGGGGTTCATCCGCGGCGTCACCCCGAGTGCAGTCTCGATCCCGATCCCGGTTGGCGTGCTGGAGGCGGAGCCACGCCTATCGCCCGAAGCCTTTGGGAGATTAAGGGAGATTAACCGGCTGCGAGTTTCTCTACCCCAGCCGAAGCGTGGCGAGGATTTTACTTTCACCGAGGCACCGCCCGAGCCCTACGATCCAGGCGCGGCCGATCCCCCACGTCGTGAATTCCGCCCTACTTCAGAGCATCCGGCTCCACCTCCAGACGATCCCACAGCAGCATCTGAAGATTGGTAGTTGATAGGTGGAAGGGGCGGGCGGCGGGCAATACGGAAGAGAGTTTTGTATTGAAGTCAGGCTTATACGGATGGGGATACGAGAGACGGATGTGATTGATGACGCAGGCGAATTTGCATCAGCAGAGGTCCGTGCTATGGGGATACGGCATCCCCGCCTGTATCTCCATGTGTATCACCTCCAAAAGAGAAGAGGACCGGCGGCCGCCGGTCCTCTTCATGCCCCTAGGAGGGAGAGTCTGTGGGACTGCCCGGATCGCGACTTGCGATACGTTCGTCGAGCCATGCCTCTACTTCCTTTAGCAACCACACCACCCGATTCTGGCCGAGCCGAATCCGCTTGGGAAACTGCCCTGCCGCTTCGAGCCGTGCGATATGCTGCGGAGAGTAAGGTATGCCGCAGACCGTTCTCAGCTCCTTCTTCGATACGACTTGTTTCGGAAACATCGAACACTCCCGTGATAGGGAGCGTCGACGCTCCGGTTGAGACGCACCGGTGAGCAATAAATCCTATTGCCCTCACGGCTTAGAGTCGACGTGCAGCACAATGGGCAAAACAGCGACCAGCACGCCCGAGCCGATCCGAAAGAGGAGGCCAATTTACAGATTCTTTACCTTTCGAAGGGCTTCATAGCGGACGAAGTAAGCGCATCCACAAGATATAGTGGCTCACCCTCTTCCGGTGGATGGCTGGCCCCGTTTAACTTGCTTTGCCATCGTGCAGCGCTACGTTCTTCATTTGTTCACACTTGGAGAAGCTAATGGGAAAGAAAGTGCGGCATGCGGTCCACGCGACCATGGTTCTTCGTCTATTGGTCGCGCTAGAGGAAAGCAGTGAGGACCAAGTAGCAATTTCCATGCTAAAGAAGCGCTTCAATGGAAGCCTCCAAGTCGCTCGGGTTCAGCCTGCAAGGGGAGAAGTATTTCCCCAACTTTGGGAAGCGGGCGTTTGTTATTCAGGCCTGGCTGATATTGAAGAACATATTCGAGCAAATGGATGGTGAGTTTAGCGCGGCGATTTTGGATCGGCCCGCCAAATTAGAACCGTGGTTCTTTGAAACTCGGGCGCTCAATGCAGACACAAACGCGAATCGTATTGGGCGGAATTTCTGGTGTCCGTAAGGAGTTTGTAGCCGGCCGAATTAAGGAGGTGATTGCCCGCAATCGGGCATTCGGCGCCCAGACGCTGAATCAAAGGGTAAAAATCCTATCGGCCGAAGGCGGGGTTACCGATACTCGAAAGTTTCTTAGCGCAAGCCCGTCCAAGCAGAAGAGCCTTCTGCGCCAATCATATTGGGAGGCGCTGCATGCGCTGCGGTTACCAGAATACAAGGCCGCAGAAGTTCTCCTCATACCAACACATTTCACATTCGTGCATTTTGATCGCGCGTTTTCACCCCTGTCATGGCCGGTCGCGGCCGATGGCAGCGGTTCCGCATCGCTCTTGCTCGACTTCCTACGCAAACTCCGCCCAACTTTTATTGTTAATCTCATAGACGATATTCACTTCATACAACATCGGATTCGGAAGGGCCCGTCAGAAATCGAGCTTCAGTTGCGGGAAATAATTAAGTGGCGTGATTTCGAAACATTGGCTGCTGACTTTTCCGCCAATGAGATCATTCGGAGTAAGCCGCCGCTAAACGGGTTCGTGGCCGACCAATATGAACGATCACCCCTGTTCGCCACTCAGCACGATGCTGAAACATTATATCGCTATATTTTCAGCCCCAATTTGCCCAGAGTATATGCCTCTTTTCCGATTAGCCGGGTACGTAGGGAACGCAAAGAGGAAATCCGGGACGGGCTGATCGAAGAAGCGAACGAATTCGTTGCCGCTCTTTCGTCAAGATTTACCACTTTCAATCCTGTAACAGTCGACGAAGTTCCTCTACACCTGCTTTACAAAGAGATTACCGAATCTACTCAGCATGAAAATCCCCCTGAGTGGGTTGATTTCCCGATCCTTCAGCGATGGCCCATCCCCACCAACGGCAAGCTTAGTCCTCCGCTGCCTCCCGAGAATCTTAAAATCCGTTTGCGCGATCTCGAAGATGTTTCGCAGGTAGTGGACGATCTCGGCATGCTTGTCGACGAACAGCATTCGGAGACAGTCGGCCGCTCCATGATAGCAAGGCAAGTCGTGCCGAGGGACTTGAGGATGATTGACCAGTCCGACTGTGTCGCCATCTATCGGCCGAAGAGCCCCCCTGAGAAAAATTGGAGCCGCGGCGTTCGCGCAGAATACAACTATGCGCGCTCATGTTCCGATAACCACCGGCCGTTCATGAAGATATACATAGTGACCGACAAACTGAATGATGGCCAGCTATGGGAAGAGTCAACGCGAGGAGAGGTGACAACATTTGAGCACGAATCTCAAAACGTGACCGTCATCGATTCTGTTGGCGACCTTCATAAGCCGGAGAACCGAAAGGAAGCGCTTGAAAATTTGGTAGACGCGATAGAGGCGGATTCAAGTCGCCTAACCTACCGCCGCAGAACGGAGTGAGCTAGTTTCCAAGTTCGTACTTCGCCGCTATCTCCCGCATGACGTGTGCCACATTCTCCCCTACGCCTTTGGTGCCGTCGAGGACCACGTCGTTTTGTCTCCGTATTTCGGTTACGCATCGTTCAACTGGATGAACATTCACTTCCTCGAAGCTAATCGAGCCATCAGAACTTTCTTCGTACCGCTCGCGTCTTACCGCAGGGTCCGCCTCAACATATACGACGAACGCAGTCCCGAGAGCCCTTTTGATCTCGTCGATGCTCCCAGGCAGCCTGACACCGTCAAAGACAACGCGCTCGAAACCCCAACTTCGCCCAAGGAGGATTTCCCCGAACTTCTTTTGCCCATCCGGAGATAGAAATTCGGCACCTTTGTCCAGCAATTGCCTTCGCGTTGGGTAATCAGGCCCCGGGGGCAACAACTCTGCGATCTCCCGCCCGGCACTGATTTTGTGAAATCCTTGCTCTGCTATTCGCTTGACCAGTTCCGATTTTCCAGACTTCGTCTCACCAGTGACAATAACCGCTACGGAACGTCGATCGCCACCGAACATGCGCGACACGGGCGTCCGACGGACTACATCATCGACGACACTTGCGAACGCCTCCACTACCTTTTCCGTGCGTCCGCGATTATGGATCGCACACGTTCGCTGCAAGTTGTCAACGGTAGCCTTGCAAAGAATGACATTGTCGAGTTCATCTCGTATCAAAGAGCATCGAACGTCCGTTAGGCCACTGTCGAACGCAATGCGACCGGAGAGGCTCAGATTTTCGAGAAGTTCGAGGACGCGTGGAGAATCACCTGATGCCGTCTTGACGACTTCTGCGCTACGGTCGCTTACCAAGGTGAGGCGATCACGCGTTGCTAAATCGGAAAGCGTTTCGAATAGACCGTCGTGCTTTCCGAGAAAGTCGAAATCCCCCGAAAAGATCACCACCTGCCTGGTCGTAGACCGCTTCATAAAATCATTCATTACCTTCAGCTGGCGATCCAAGTCGGGAAGGTCAAACAGTTCAACATCGTCATCTCTCCGAGGCCAGAGGATGAGCGCTATGATTCCTCCGAACGCTCCGACGACGTTGACGAAATCTGCGATGCGAGCATGGATTTGTCCTGCTTGCTCCGCCGGTGTCCCAGCGAGCGGAGAAAAGAGGATTCCCCAAGCCGACGCCATAAACCGAGGAAGTGGGTGACCATCGAGATAAAAGGAAAATATGGCCGAAGCTGCAAATGCCGCCACCATCGCTACCAGAGCCCATCGGCCAGTTGCCCGAAGAGCGTTAGCGGTCCTAGCGCGCCATCTCAGAAGCCTCGCGTGAGCGAGTCTATACCGACGAACCCCCCACTGACCTAGCTTTCTAAGCGTTCGTCCAGGGACGCGACCACGCTTAACGGCGTACTTTTCCCAGATGCGTATGATGCGCCCAGGCTGCGCCGGGTCGAAGAAAAAGCGGATTGTCCCAAAAACCGTCTGAAAGTCCTTCTCCTTCGAACTAAAAAATTGGGCAACGAACATCGCTTCAATGGCATCTTGTCTTACCTCGGAGATGCTTGGGTATACGATGAGGTCCTCTTGCCGATCCGAATTTCGCTTCCAATACGATTCCAATGCCTCAATCCCGAGGATTGGGCTCTTGCCAGATCTTTCATATTGGATGTCTCCAGCCATGATGCTTCGTAGCAGCGCGCTATCATGATGCTGCCAGGCGCTGAAGTACTTCGTGACTAGGTCAACTTGGGAGTACGATGGCATATGCCACCTTAATTCTTTCCTGGCCTATGATACCTGAAATCGAAGACGGCAACTCTAGCTCCACAAAATCGTGTATGACAGCACGTTCTCGTTTCATCGCCGCGACGACTATGGATTCGATGATCTCTGGATAATCTACAATTGCTGCGCCCATTGCTGACGGTATCAGATCGGATGCAAAATGCTGGGCGCTCAGTTCGCAGAGGCTGTAGGACGCGAGCAAAAAGCCCTCGCGCAAGCGGGATATGCTAGCGATGCCGACCTCTCCGACTTCGAACGAGAAGCTCCCTTGCAGATTCAATGCACCGGTCAGGGCATCGGCTCTCTTTAGCTGGTCGCATGATCTGTCCAGGAGCACAAATCGAATTGAGTCGTCATGGAGACGCGAGGAAATCGCATGAGTGAATGTTCCTAGGCCGGCTCCAACATCGAAATAGGGGTGCAGGAGCGATCTTGGGAGTAGCGGAAGCACAACGCTGGTTACGTAGCTACACTTAATGAGATTTCTAAGGTAGTACGCATCGTTGAAGTCCTCCAACAGCGCTTCCGGTATGGCGCCTAGGCCCTGACAGGTGCGTAGCACCTCCAACCTGCTGCGAGCTTGAGCCGAATTTCGGATAAAGGATGACCAGCGCGGACTTGAGCGCGCCACTTTTACAACCGCCTTACCTAATTTCAAAAATGGCGCATCCTCACGTAAGAGTACCTTCTCATTCACGTTTCTGGTCAACGGCTGTGAGATTGCCATACAGAGTGTCCTGCTAAGGGTGGGCAGCGCAGTTCAATACCTTGAAATTATAGGGATTTTCTTGTCCTACGGCAAGTTCGGCTGTTCGTTCCAGAGGCTGTCGCGACCGCGAAGTCGCGACAGCCTCTCAAGACTCCCGATGGCTGAACCGGTCGGGTCAGCGAAGGCAACTTATTGCCGTCATTTGAGGTAGTTGGCGCCAACCCGCGCACCCGCCGGGCAGTTGGAGGAACCTCGGAGTAGGTGAGGTAAAGATGGTAACCTCAAACCTTCGCCGGACGGCACTCGTGCTGAAGACCCCGGTTGTACCGGGGTCCAGTGCTGCGTGAGCTGAACTTAGCCTTGATGGTGAAAGGCGGACACGGTCGTCAAATACTCTACAGCTTCGCGCGCCATTCTTGCGGCTGAGAGGATCGCCCGGTGATCCCGGCTAAGCACGCTCAACCAAGTCGCTATGTAGGCGGCGTGATCCGCTCTCGGCTCTATGACGATCCGGAATGCCGAACAGAGGAAGGCTGCGCCCAACTCTGCAATCAGTTCCTCGAAGGCATAGGCTTCGTCGCCGAAGCGCTTGCCGAATGCGCGGTCGAGCCGCTGCGGCGCCCCCGACCAATGCACCATCTCGTGGAGCAGGACCGAATGATAGGCCTCGGTGGGTGAGCTGGTGCTCGTGCCGATGAACGCCCTCGGCTCCGGCATCTCGATACAGTCGAGATCGCGCCGGTAGCAAGCCCGATGCGAGCCATGGTGGATGTCGGCGCCGATCCTAGCAATGAAGGCCGCAACCTCTTCGTTGAGCTCGACGATGGTCTTGGATTCCGGCATGGGCGGGGTCCAGCCATCGACCTGATCGGCATTGAAGACATAGCTGAGCCGGGCGATGTAGCGCGGTGCATAGGTCGCGTCCACGTCGTCCAGTTCGCCTTCTTCCTGCTCTGATTCCACGGGCTTGTAGAAGACGATGGGCGCGCCGCGGGAGCCCTTGCGCACCTGGGCCCCGAGGTTCTGCCATTGCTTGTAGGACGCCCAATGGCCGGAGACGTAGCGGCCGAGCATGGCTTCAGCCCAGAGCGAGACGACATTTACCCCGCGATACGGCTTGCCCGTCGCGGCGTTAACTGGGAATTCCGGCGGCAAGATGCCGCCATGCCAGGGCATGCGGAATTCGTCTGCGCCGGCTTCGATTGCCGCGACGATCTTGTCCGTTATGGTGGCGAAGACATCCTTTCTGGAAAGAACATTGTTTTGCATTGATGCCTCCTCGGCAGCGCGGGAGCGCCGGACCATTCCGACGCTCCCGCCTGCCGGCGAGGCAGGGCGAGGGCTAATCCCAAGGATCGAGCTCACCCATGGCCACGAAATAGGTGACGGCGATTGCCGCGGCATCGAACAGGCTCTGGCGCGGATCGAGCGTATTCCAGACCTCGCGATTGCCGGGCAGCCGGTGGCCAAAGCTATCGATTCGATCTGCGATGACGCGAGCGATCTCGCCTCGCGTCTGGGCACCGAAGTGGACGAAGGCGGCCCGTATGACGTCGCGGTCAAAGACGCGCGTTCCTATTTGTGCGGCGTTGGCTTCTCCAATCATGGCCCGGTAGAGCTTCTGGATGCGCGGGCGCCGGCGGCTCTCTCCGTCCTCGAATGCCTCGACCGCAAGAACCGCAGGCTCGTATCGCTCGATTAGGCGCTTGAAGCTCTGAAGTAGCTTGGCGTCGTGGCCCGCGCGCTCGCGAACCAATGCCCAGCTCACAACCCGTCGCGGCGTCTCGAACAACACCCAACCGAACCCGAACGTGCTCACATGGACTGCTAAAACGAGACCAGGGGGCGCGGCGGCAATGACGGTCTTGGTCATGATGGTAGATGAAATTGCAGGCGGTTAATCAGTGCATTCAGATGCGCGCGCTTGCGCTTGGAGACAGGGTCCGTGCGCGTGGACAAACGGATTTCTATAGCGGCCGCCCGTAACAGGATGGCGTCCTCCATGCTCTCGACCAATTCCGGGAAGAGCTCTCGGTGTGGCCTGCCGAAGATGATCTCCGCCATCAACACGACTCGGATGCTCTGGGCACGTTGATCGGATTCGGCAAGCGCAACGCGGCTCCCGCTGAGACCCATCAGTTCCCCGAATTCACGCTGGCTAAGGCCCGAACGCAAGCGCTCGGTCCTCAGATAGTTCGACAGTCGGAGGCGCGGCATAAGATGCACACCCGGTGATCCGGGCCTAACCAGGATTACAGCTTCAGGATTTCAGGCTAGGCGGCAGATTTTGACGCCCAGTCAAGTCGAGTTGGGGATAACGCGGAACGGGCTGGAGATCGCCGAGCAGTGGGGGCGGCTCTATTCGGGCGTCGTAACGGGGATTCCGTAACGCGACGCCAAGGCGACGAGCCGCTTCGGCTCCTCTTCGCGCAGAACATAGATGCCGCTGCTCTTCCGCGTCTTGGCGCCCAATCGCGTGCGCAGCATGTGTCCCACCCAACGATTGGACACCGGACCTCCGAAGTCGGAACAGTGATCGGCGTTGAACTGGGCGGCGATGTCCCGCACCGCGATAGCGCCGCCTGGCGCGCGCTGGATCACCGCGACAACTGCGGCGAGCACAGCGCCCTGGACGCTCTCTTGCCGGTCCAAGAGTTCGGCCGCGCTCTGCTCTTCGAGCATGCGGCGAATATCGTCACGAACGGCAGGATCGTCGATCAGGCTCAGAAGCGGCAACGCCATCTGGTTGAGGCGAGGCCCAACACCGGGGATGAGCGCCGACGAATCGGCCTTGATCTTGAAGAACTCACATAGCCGGAAATGCAGCAACCGATTGCGCAACGCAAGCGCCTCGGTCTTGGCTTCGGGCGGAAGGTGGATGGGGATATCGGCACGCACATCCTTGAGGCCCGTCTCTTCGGTAAGGAAACGGCTTTCGAGGGCGTGATCCTCGAAGCGTTCACGCGTCGCCACGATCTTTGGACCAAACACCTTGAAGGCGTAGGGGCTGAATTCCTTGTGCCGGTTCTGCAGCGTACGCAGCACCGGCATGCCGGCCGTGGTCCCGTTGTTCAAAATCTTCACCAGCTCGGCCTTAGCGTCGCTGAAAGGGAGATCGGCCTCGTCGAGGATGAGCGTCCCGCCAAAACTGTCGAGCACATGGAAAATCGGCGACACCGTGCTCGCCCCAGAGGCGAAGAACGCCTTGTAGCAGAGCGAGCCGATCACCATCAGCGCACGGGTCTTACCTGTGCCGTAGTCGCCCTTGAGCCGCAGGTAAGGTACTTCCGTAAACGCGTCGTAGACCCAGGTCAGGAGCACGTAGTAGGCCGCGATAGTTTCGAAGCGTGGCGACAGGTCCACATAGCGTCTGAGATGGGCGCTGATGTCCGCGACGAGCTCGTGCTTGAAGCCATACTCGACAGGCGTGGATGGCAGGAGCACATAATCCTTGGCGATGAGATTGTTCGCCGCCGAATATGGCACCAGTGTTTCGCCACTTCCGAGCGAGAGTTCCTGCTCAAGATTCCAGAGGCCACCGAAGCGCGAGACGATGAGGCCCGTCTTTCGCTTGTCCCGGTCATAGACCAGCTCGACAAGCGTATCGCCTTCGACACGCGAGACGGTGGGGACGTTCTGGCTCGGCTTCTCCTTGTGGTTTGTCATCCCTAAACGATAGGCCGCATCGGCTCACGCGCTAGGCGGCAGAATTCGACCGAGGGTCGATAACCGCCGCCTAGTCCGATCACCATCGAGGTGCAAGCCTTGACCTATGTCCGAACGCAAGCCCGGCGACGATATTCTGGATCGCACCATGCCCGGCGCCGAAGGGGCCGCGCGTGAAGAGGCGCGCGCCAATCTCACGGCCTTCATGGCGGTGATGCTCCGGATTGCGGAGCGCGAAGTCGAGGAGGCGATATCTCAAATCCCGATTCGCGCGTCGGCCGATGATTCGGTAAAATCGCGACTCTAGTAGACCACCATGCGCACCTATCTCGGATACATCCGCGTTTCAACCCAGCGCCAAGGCACACAGGGCGTCTCGCTGCAGGAGCAGCGGGCCGCCATTGAGCGCTATGCCCAGCGCCAGGGACTGACAATAAGCGCTTGGTACGAGGAGCGGGTCACCGCCGCCAAGCGCGGCCGGCACGTTTTCTCCGAAGTTCTCAAGAAGCTAGCCCACGGCAAGGCAAGCGGCATCATCATTCACAAGATCGACCGCGGCGCTCGTAACCTCAAGGACTGGGCCGAACTCGCCGAACTGATCGACCGCGGCATCGAGGTCCACTTCGCACACGACGCTCTTGACCTACGCTCTCGCGGCGGACGCCTCTCCGCGGACATCCAGGCAGTCGTCGCAGCAGACTTTATCCGCAATCTGCGCGAGGAAACCCGCAAGGGATTTTACGGGCGCCTGAAGCAGGGCCTGTATCCTCTGCGTGCACCGATTGGCTATCGCGACATGGGCCGCGGCAAGGCCAAGGAGATCGATCCGGTCCAGGGACCCTTGGTCCGCGCTACCTTTGAGCTCTATGCCACCGGCGAGTGGAACTTCGACACGCTGCAGGCCGAGATGCGCCGCCGCGGTCTGCACAGCTATTCCAACCGGCCCATCAGCAAGGCAGGCCTAACCACAATCCTGAACAACCCCTTCTACACGGGGCTCATACAGCTCCGCAAAACGCGCGAGAGCTTCGAGGGCGTCCACGAGCCGCTCATTTCCAGGGCGCTCTATGACGCGGTTCAATTGGTCCTGCGCGGACGCCGCGCGGGCACAGTGCCGCTGCGCTACGATTTCGTATTCAAGCAGATGGTTCGTTGTGGCGGCTGTGGCAAACATCTCATCGGTGAGAAGCAGAAGGGCCGGTACATCTATTATCGTTGCCATGCACCGACCTGTGCAGGCACCTGCATTTCGGAAGCCAAGCTTGACGCCGAGATCGGCGACGCGCTGGCGCGGTTCCGGTTCGCGCCCGAGGACTTCAGGGACTTGAGGGACATGGTAGAGAGGCTAAAGGGCGACGAGTCCGCCGAACGCGCGAAGCGCGAGCAGAGCCTTAGACTCAAGCTTGGGAATTTCGACGCGCGCTTGGCGCGCCTCACGGATGCATTGATCGACTGCTTGATCGATAAGGAGGGATACGAGGAAAGGCGCGCTGCGCTCTTGGCCGAGAAGCGCTATATCGTCGAGGCGCTCGAATCGCTCGATACTGCGCACAGCACCCATGACGTCCTTATGCGTTCGCTCGAACTCGCAGAATCCGCATCGTTACGCTATGAAATCGCGAATCCCGTCGAAAAGCGCGAATTGGTGCACGCGACGTGTTCGAACTCGACGGTGACCGGAAAAAAGATAGCAATTGCGCTGCGCTCTCCGTTTTCGGAGCTCGCGAATTTGACGTCATCCTGGAATTGTGACCCGTCTCGGGATGGTAGTCGAACTTTTATCCGCAACGTGTTCGAAATCTTCAAAGCGAATGCAGAGAAAGAATGCCGTGAGGCGCGCGAACGCGCCGCCAACGACGATGAAGCCGGCACATATATGGCCGCATGAAGTCCCCGAAGTCCCTCAAGTCCCCAACCGCATTGCCCGTCGCCTTTACTTGGAATATTATGTTCCGAAGCCGAGGTGCTTTCTATGTTGGATATTATAGTTTTCAATGTTGAACACGGGCAAAGCATATTTGTTTACCCGCAGGGAGCACCCGAATATGGGATGCTCATCGACTGCGGCAATACGTCGGACTTTAATCCGATTGATCTCGTTATTCAGTGGAAGTTACTGCCCATTGACCCGACAGGCAGATATGTTCTCCGCAATTTGGCATTGACGAACTATGACCATGACCACTTTTCTGGTCTTCCGTACTTGCGGAGCCGCGTTCATATAGCAACGACATTCTTGGCACCCAACGTGTCGGCATCAGAGCTTCTGGCTATTAAGCCAGAAAAAACGGAGGCGCTTGAGCATCTGTGCTACCTGAAAAATACCTATACAGGCACCGTTCAAAACTACGCGCCGCCCTACAGGATTGTGCCATTTAGCCTGACCAAGAATCAGTTCCTTGGGGAGCAATGGGACACAAACAACCTTAGCCAGGTCATATTCGTCCAGTATGGTGGTTCGACGATATGTGTGTGTGGAGACCTGGAAAAGGCCGGGTGGGAACGTATGCTGCAAAACGTAAATTTTCGGAGCTGGCTGCAATCCACCGACATCCTCGTGGCGGCCCATCACGGGCGAGAAAACGGTCATGCCGAAGAGATATTCGGGTTTTGCAAACCGGAATGCGTGATTCTTTCTGATAAGGCTATTGTGCACGGTACGCAAGAAGGAATGGCGCAGGCGTATGCATCTCGGACCCGTGGCGACGGTGTCACTCTTGTTAGCGCACCAACTGTGCAGCGTCGCAAAGTGCTAACAACTAGGAATGACGGACATATTTGGGTGCAATTAGCGCCGGGCAACGGACGCATTTACCGGACCCTCTGATATGGCCGTGCAAGATCAATCGCTGAAAGACGCCAACCGAAGACCGCTCCTTGCCATCATTGTTGCCAACGCTCTCGCATTTTATCTGCTCGCGACATCAGGTGCGATTGCCATTTCTGGTTTCTCGGCGCTGGTAAAGAGCGGAGTAAACGCACTACCGGCAGGCGCGATATTCGTATTTACGAGCGTGCTAGTCGAACTCCTAAACGCCAAGTGGAAAGCCCGTCTTGTCTTTTGGAGGTGGCACCATCCCCTGCCCGGCGCGAGAGCATTCTCCGAGTACGTAGACACGGATGATCGAATTGATACTAGCGAACTTCGCAGAAAAATCGGGGATTTCCCTACAAGCCCGAAAGACCAAAACTCTCGGTGGTATAAGTTATATCTTGCTTCGGAATCTGATCCGCGCATTCAACAGGTTCATAAGGGATACCTATTCACGAGAGACTATGCTGCGATCAGTGTAATTTTCCTCGCCATCGGTGGCATAGCAATGTGGTGGCTCGTCTCCCATCTAACCGCGGCCGTTTATGACGCCGCGCTGATTGCTCAGTACCTCATAGTTCGTCAATCGGCGAAGCATCATGGTGAGCGTTTTGTTACCTCGGTTCTTGCCCTCACTGCGGCACGGTAAAGCATGACAAAATTCCACTTTCTAAACGTATGCGAGGGGGACTGCTCAATCATTGAACATGCGAGTAGCCGGATCACTGTGGTCGACGTCTGCAACGCTTCAGCCGAAGCTGATGCAACGAGTTCACGAACCGCAAAAACCAGCCAAAGCACCGCCAGTGCATTAGGGAATTTCAATCAAAAAAAGTACCCAGAGAACCCGATCAACTACATGCTCGACCGGGGCATTGATTCCATCCATCGTTTTATACTGACGCATCCTGACATGGATCATATGGATGGCATCAGGGCCCTATTCGCAGTGTTTGCGCCCACGAACTTCTGGGACAGCGATAACAACTGTGAGAAAGAGTTCGAGGAGGGAGGGCGCTATAAAGAGGAGGATTGGAAGTTCTACAAGAAATTACGGGACGAAGGATCGGGTAGCGATCCCAAACGGCTCTGCTTATTTTCCGGTGGGAAGGGGCATTATTACAATGATCCAAAAAAGGAAGGAAGCGGGCACGATGGTCTGCATATCCTGGCGCCTACAAAGCGCCTACTCGCTGACGCGAACGCGTCAGGAGAACATAACGATGCGTCGTATGTCCTTCTCTATCGAAGCAAAGGGGGGCGTATCTTGCTCGCGGGCGACTCGCATGACAGTAGTTGGGAGCACGTTCTCAAAAAGCATGCCGACGATATTAAGGACGTTGATATTCTCATTGCGCCTCATCATGGAAGGGACTCGGAGAGAGATTATGCGTTTTTGGATGTCGTAAATCCGACTATTACATTTTTTGGGAACGCGAGGTCTGAACATCTCGCATATGATGCTTGGAACAGTCGCGACCTCCCATTCATAACCAACAACCAAGCGGGCAGCATGATTGTCGACACGAGCACAAAGCCAATGTCCCTCTACGTTACAAACAGAGTGTTTGCTGAAAGATTTTATAGCGAGACGTTTTTCTCTGATGAGTTCGGCGGTTACTACATCGGCGACATTGCCCGTTAAGTGGAAAGATTAAGATCTTATAACGAGGAAGAGTTTGACTCGCGGTCAAAAAGTGCCGCCTAGCGCGATTGTTTGCGACCGTCGATGATGGCTAGCGGTCGGCCGATCATTACAAACCCATAGCATTCCGCCTATGCACAACAACAAAGCGCTCGGACTTATCCGCCTCACCGACGATGTCCACCGCAAGGAGATTGAGGAGAACCTGCAGGTCTGTCTCGACGACCTCTACGGACTGGTTACCGCCGTCGAGAAGAACATCGACCAGTTCGATGGACTCGTGAATCGGATTCTCTATGGCGTGCCGTTTAGTGGCCCGGTTCGTAGCCGGGGCGCGAGCGACCGCCTGACACTCTAGTGCGCGCTTAGCGCACCGACCCGACTCGCCGTCGGGTCACGCACCAGGTTTAGACTCGTATTACGACACAAAACTTGCCGTGTGACCCTTCTCGGGATGGTATTCGAGCTTTTGCGCGCGAAGCACTCGCCATTCTCATGACGGATGCCGATACAGAGCGGCGCGAGCCGCTCAAACGCCCCGCGAACGACAACGGCGATGCCGTAATGGTTGCCTGAAGTCCCCGAAGTCCCTCAAGTCCTAGGGCGGCTTACTATCGAGCAAGCGCACTCGTTTCGTATCGCATCGATGAACTCTGACGCAAGTAACTGGTGCCACGGGAGGAATAGCGGCTCAGGGAGGTTATCAAAACTCACCCAGCGAAGCTCGACGAATTTATCCGGCTCTCGGATCTGCGGACTGCCGCCAGCGAAATCGCTCAACATCCATATGGTAATGTAGTGCTTGCCTTCAGTGGGAAAGCGATCATTGGTGAGCGCGCCAAAGCGTATATTTTTAATTGCGACGCCGGTCTCTTCCTCAACCTCACGCCGCGCGGTGTCCTGCAATGATTCACCAAACTCAAGATGGCCGCCGGGGACCGACCAGGTGCCGTCCCCATGTGCGTTCTTGCGCTGGCCGAAAAGAAACATGCCGTCTTTGAAGACGAATACGCCGACGCCTACACGCACGAGGGGATGATCTGCCATGATTGAGAATTATATCTCAAGCGTGAGGGCTCAACCTCATGTACCCTGCTAGTTTCCTCCGCTTGATACGGTGGCCAGATACGCATCTACGATATCCCAGGTAGACATAAAGAGCTTGGCCCTCTCGTCGGATGTCATGCTCGAAACGTCACCGTGCCGGAGAGGATCCGCGGCGTCTTTAATTTTGATGACTTCTGTCTTCTGAACGCCAGCCACGTCACGAAACTTCATCCACTGTTCGTTGTCGCCTTTCTCCAACAATCCATAGCGGCTTGCACAATGCTTGCGCAATGACTCGATCGCCCGATAGCAATAGAATGCTGTGTCATCCGCATGCTTCATCGCCGACGCTAGATCGTTAAAGCAGCGCGTGAGATAGACACCATCTGGCCCGATGGCCTTATCTGCCAAAGCATTTAAGGCGAGGTTGGGGTCCACGGAGGCACACCGCTTCTCCAAGCAAGGGATCCCTATGCCGAACACGTAATCTACGTTCCGCGCGGGGTTCA
This sequence comes from Pseudomonadota bacterium, assembly GCA_021851325.1. Classification (GTDB taxonomy): domain Bacteria; phylum Pseudomonadota; class Alphaproteobacteria; order Micropepsales; family Micropepsaceae; genus Rhizomicrobium. Next base: position 60,088 of record JAJZDZ010000008.1, read on the forward strand.
ACACCCGATCGATCTCGATTTCGTATGCATAGCCCTTCAGATAGGCAAGCATGGCGATGTGATTTGTAACTACCGTCTTGACCATATTTTTAAGGTCGAATATGTCCCAGACGTGATCCGTCTCCACCCAGACCGCCATCTGGTTGCAGATTATGCTTACGTGCACCTTACAAGGAATTCCTGTGCCTAAGTGGGAGACGCCGATCGTAAAATCGAGAGATAAGCAGGCGCGTTCGGGTCTAACCACACCACTGAAAAGATACTTTTCCATGCTGATGTTCTAGGACTTGTGTTCGGCTTAGTGTGCCATGTCCAATGCTTTTGTCTAGGCGTCAAAATCGGACGTAGGGACAGAAAGTGCCGCCTAGCGCGATCGGTTCGCTCGCTCGATGATGGAGGCGGATTGGCCGATCCTTACAAGCGATAACCCCTATCCGTTATGAACAACGACAAAGCCCTCGGCATCATCCGCTACACGGATGCGGAGCACCGCGAGGAGATCGAGAAGAATTTCGACCGCTGCTTCGATGATCTGTATGCAATCATCGACGGCGTGCGGAAGAACGTCGATCAGCTCGACGGACTCCTGAGCCGAGTGTTCTATGGCGTCCCCTTCGGCGACCGCCTGCACGGTCGCGGTACCGGTGACCGCCTGAGCATCTAGCGCGCACGCGCGCGGACCCGACTCTTCGTCGGGTCACAAACCAGGTTAGCCCCACAGTTCAGGACGTGAAGAATTTCAGGACTTGACGAGCCTATAAAAACTTGGCGTGTGACCCGTCTCGGGATGGTAGTCGAACTTTTATCCGCAACGTGTTCGAAATCTTCAAAGCGAATGCAGAGAAAGAATGCCGTGAGGCGCGCGAACGCGCCGCCAACGACGATGAAGCCGGCACATATATGGCCGCATGAAGTCCCCGAAGTCCCTCAAGTCCCCAACCGCATTGCCCGTCGCCTTTACTTGGAATATTATGTTCCGAAGCCGAGGTGCTTTCTATGTTGGATATTATAGTTTTCAATGTTGAACACGGGCAAAGCATATTTGTTTACCCGCAGGGAGCACCCGAATATGGGATGCTCATCGACTGCGGCAATACGTCGGACTTTAATCCGATTGATCTCGTTATTCAGTGGAAGTTACTGCCCATTGACCCGACAGGCAGATATGTTCTCCGCAATTTGGCATTGACGAACTATGACCATGACCACTTTTCTGGTCTTCCGTACTTGCGGAGCCGCGTTCATATAGCAACGACATTCTTGGCACCCAACGTGTCGGCATCAGAGCTTCTGGCTATTAAGCCAGAAAAAACGGAGGCGCTTGAGCATCTGTGCTACCTGAAAAATACCTATACAGGCACCGTTCAAAACTACGCGCCGCCCTACAGGATTGTGCCATTTAGCCTGACCAAGAATCAGTTCCTTGGGGAGCAATGGGACACAAACAACCTTAGCCAGGTCATATTCGTCCAGTATGGTGGTTCGACGATATGTGTGTGTGGAGACCTGGAAAAGGCCGGGTGGGAACGTATGCTGCAAAACGTAAATTTTCGGAGCTGGCTGCAATCCACCGACATCCTCGTGGCGGCCCATCACGGGCGAGAAAACGGTCATGCCGAAGAGATATTCGGGTTTTGCAAACCGGAATGCGTGATTCTTTCTGATAAGGCTATTGTGCACGGTACGCAAGAAGGAATGGCGCAGGCGTATGCATCTCGGACCCGTGGCGACGGTGTCACTCTTGTTAGCGCACCAACTGTGCAGCGTCGCAAAGTGCTAACAACTAGGAATGACGGACATATTTGGGTGCAATTAGCGCCGGGCAACGGACGCATTTACCGGACCCTCTGATATGGCCGTGCAAGATCAATCGCTGAAAGACGCCAACCGAAGACCGCTCCTTGCCATCATTGTTGCCAACGCTCTCGCATTTTATCTGCTCGCGACATCAGGTGCGATTGCCATTTCTGGTTTCTCGGCGCTGGTAAAGAGCGGAGTAAACGCACTACCGGCAGGCGCGATATTCGTATTTACGAGCGTGCTAGTCGAACTCCTAAACGCCAAGTGGAAAGCCCGTCTTGTCTTTTGGAGGTGGCACCATCCCCTGCCCGGCGCGAGAGCATTCTCCGAGTACGTAGACACGGATGATCGAATTGATACTAGCGAACTTCGCAGAAAAATCGGGGATTTCCCTACAAGCCCGAAAGACCAAAACTCTCGGTGGTATAAGTTATATCTTGCTTCGGAATCTGATCCGCGCATTCAACAGGTTCATAAGGGATACCTATTCACGAGAGACTATGCTGCGATCAGTGTAATTTTCCTCGCCATCGGTGGCATAGCAATGTGGTGGCTCGTCTCCCATCTAACCGCGGCCGTTTATGACGCCGCGCTGATTGCTCAGTACCTCATAGTTCGTCAATCGGCGAAGCATCATGGTGAGCGTTTTGTTACCTCGGTTCTTGCCCTCACTGCGGCACGGTAAAGCATGACAAAATTCCACTTTCTAAACGTATGCGAGGGGGACTGCTCAATCATTGAACATGCGAGTAGCCGGATCACTGTGGTCGACGTCTGCAACGCTTCAGCCGAAGCTGATGCAACGAGTTCACGAACCGCAAAAACCAGCCAAAGCACCGCCAGTGCATTAGGGAATTTCAATCAAAAAAAGTACCCAGAGAACCCGATCAACTACATGCTCGACCGGGGCATTGATTCCATCCATCGTTTTATACTGACGCATCCTGACATGGATCATATGGATGGCATCAGGGCCCTATTCGCAGTGTTTGCGCCCACGAACTTCTGGGACAGCGATAACAACTGTGAGAAAGAGTTCGAGGAGGGAGGGCGCTATAAAGAGGAGGATTGGAAGTTCTACAAGAAATTACGGGACGAAGGATCGGGTAGCGATCCCAAACGGCTCTGCTTATTTTCCGGTGGGAAGGGGCATTATTACAATGATCCAAAAAAGGAAGGAAGCGGGCACGATGGTCTGCATATCCTGGCGCCTACAAAGCGCCTACTCGCTGACGCGAACGCGTCAGGAGAACATAACGATGCGTCGTATGTCCTTCTCTATCGAAGCAAAGGGGGGCGTATCTTGCTCGCGGGCGACTCGCATGACAGTAGTTGGGAGCACGTTCTCAAAAAGCATGCCGACGATATTAAGGACGTTGATATTCTCATTGCGCCTCATCATGGAAGGGACTCGGAGAGAGATTATGCGTTTTTGGATGTCGTAAATCCGACTATTACATTTTTTGGGAACGCGAGGTCTGAACATCTCGCATATGATGCTTGGAACAGTCGCGACCTCCCATTCATAACCAACAACCAAGCGGGCAGCATGATTGTCGACACGAGCACAAAGCCAATGTCCCTCTACGTTACAAACAGAGTGTTTGCTGAAAGATTTTATAGCGAGACGTTTTTCTCTGATGAGTTCGGCGGTTACTACATCGGCGACATTGCCCGTTAAGTGGAAAGATTAAGATCTTATAACGAGGAAGAGTTTGACTCGCGGTCAAAAAGTGCCGCCTAGCGCGATTGTTTGCGACCGTCGATGATGGCTAGCGGTCGGCCGATCATTACAAACCCATAGCATTCCGCCTATGCACAACAACAAAGCGCTCGGACTTATCCGCCTCACCGACGATGTCCACCGCAAGGAGATTGAGGAGAACCTGCAGGTCTGTCTCGACGACCTCTACGGACTGGTTACCGCCGTCGAGAAGAACATCGACCAGTTCGATGGACTCGTGAATCGGATTCTCTATGGCGTGCCGTTTAGTGGCCCGGTTCGTAGCCGGGGCGCGAGCGACCGCCTGACACTCTAGTGCGCGCTTAGCGCACCGACCCGACTCGCCGTCGGGTCACGCACCAGGTTTAGACTCGTATTACGACACAAAACTTGCCGTGTGACCCTTCTCGGGATGGTATTCGAGCTTTTGCGCGCGAAGCACTCGCCATTCTCATGACGGATGCCGATACAGAGCGGCGCGAGCCGCTCAAACGCCCCGCGAACGACAACGGCGATGCCGTAATGGTTGCCTGAAGTCCCCGAAGTCCCTCAAGTCCTAGGGCGGCTTACTATCGAGCAAGCGCACTCGTTTCGTATCGCATCGATGAACTCTGACGCAAGTAACTGGTGCCACGGGAGGAATAGCGGCTCAGGGAGGTTATCAAAACTCACCCAGCGAAGCTCGACGAATTTATCCGGCTCTCGGATCTGCGGACTGCCGCCAGCGAAATCGCTCAACATCCATATGGTAATGTAGTGCTTGCCTTCAGTGGGAAAGCGATCATTGGTGAGCGCGCCAAAGCGTATATTTTTAATTGCGACGCCGGTCTCTTCCTCAACCTCACGCCGCGCGGTGTCCTGCAATGATTCACCAAACTCAAGATGGCCGCCGGGGACCGACCAGGTGCCGTCCCCATGTGCGTTCTTGCGCTGGCCGAAAAGAAACATGCCGTCTTTGAAGACGAATACGCCGACGCCTACACGCACGAGGGGATGATCTGCCATGATTGAGAATTATATCTCAAGCGTGAGGGCTCAACCTCATGTACCCTGCTAGTTTCCTCCGCTTGATACGGTGGCCAGATACGCATCTACGATATCCCAGGTAGACATAAAGAGCTTGGCCCTCTCGTCGGATGTCATGCTCGAAACGTCACCGTGCCGGAGAGGATCCGCGGCGTCTTTAATTTTGATGACTTCTGTCTTCTGAACGCCAGCCACGTCACGAAACTTCATCCACTGTTCGTTGTCGCCTTTCTCCAACAATCCATAGCGGCTTGCACAATGCTTGCGCAATGACTCGATCGCCCGATAGCAATAGAATGCTGTGTCATCCGCATGCTTCATCGCCGACGCTAGATCGTTAAAGCAGCGCGTGAGATAGACACCATCTGGCCCGATGGCCTTATCTGCCAAAGCATTTAAGGCGAGGTTGGGGTCCACGGAGGCACACCGCTTCTCCAAGCAAGGGATCCCTATGCCGAACACGTAATCTACGTTCCGCGCGGGGTTCAACACCCGATCGATCTCGATTTCGTATGCATAGCCCTTCAGATAGGCAAGCATGGCGATGTGATTTGTAACTACCGTCTTGACCATATTTTTAAGGTCGAATATGTCCCAGACGTGATCCGTCTCCACCCAGACCGCCATCTGGTTGCAGATTATGCTTACGTGCACCTTACAAGGAATTCCTGTGCCTAAGTGGGAGACGCCGATCGTAAAATCGAGAGATAAGCAGGCGCGTTCGGGTCTAACCACACCACTGAAAAGATACTTTTCCATGCTGATGTTCTAGGACTTGTGTTCGGCTTAGTGTGCCATGTCCAATGCTTTTGTCTAGGCGTCAAAATCGGACGTAGGGACAGAAAGTGCCGCCTAGCGCGATCGGTTCGCTCGCTCGATGATGGAGGCGGATTGGCCGATCCTTACAAGCGATAACCCCTATCCGTTATGAACAACGACAAAGCCCTCGGCATCATCCGCTACACGGATGCGGAGCACCGCGAGGAGATCGAGAAGAATTTCGACCGCTGCTTCGATGATCTGTATGCAATCATCGACGGCGTGCGGAAGAACGTCGATCAGCTCGACGGACTCCTGAGCCGAGTGTTCTATGGCGTCCCCTTCGGCGACCGCCTGCACGGTCGCGGTACCGGTGACCGCCTGAGCATCTAGCGCGCACGCGCGCGGACCCGACTCTTCGTCGGGTCACAAACCAGGTTAGCCCCACAGTTCAGGACGTGAAGAATTTCAGGACTTGACGAGCCTATAAAAACTTGGCGTGTGACCTTTGTCGGGATGGTAGTCGAACTTTTGCACTATGTGCGTTCGAGCTCATGTACGCAGCAGCAAAGGAAGTCGGTGCGAATGACAACATAACCGATGCAGCCAAATATACTGCCGCATGAAGTCCCCGAAGTCCCTCTAGTCCACAGACTACAATAGACACCTCTTGAGGCGGTGTCATGGCCGGATTTCAACTAACCAGCATCAAAAAGCGTTCCCGCAACGCTGACCAAGCTGAGAATGTTGGCTCACTTCTCCGCACGTTCACCAATGTCGCGAGGTCATCATCGTCAAGTGCGATTACGTATCCTCTTCCATCGCTAGCAGTATCCCTACATCGCTGCAAAAACTTCTCTTTGTCAACGAATGAGCGACAAACGAGAATCCCAACTTGTCCCCGACTCCGTGAAAAGCGACCTGAAATCTGATCCAGTTCCGGATTTCCTACTTCTCTCCCATAATTCTTACATTCAACAAATATGAGTGGTGCAGTGTAATGAGTGGCGAGCCATTGAAAGAACCCCTCTGTGGCCATGTTGGTGTAGGTGATGTCGATGCGTTTACGACCGTCATGTATCTCGTGTTGCACGTTAGGAAATACCAATACGGGATAGAAAAGCGCTGATAACAACGCCTCAACGGCCCTTTCATATTGAGACGCTTCGTTCGGTCCATGAACAACGGCCTTGACTGTGTTCAGAAGATCATCCCAGTCAGGACGTGCATCTGCGCCTTCAACTTCTGCTATTTCTTCATGTTGAAGTGCCAGGTGGGGTTTGTCCCTTTTTGCTTTCCGATATTTTTCAAGCACTTCGGGGTACTTTAGGGTTTCGCGAACAATTGTTGTTTTCCCCGCTCCATATTTTTCTATAAGCTTCTTCTTGGTAACTCGTCGATTCTTGTTCTTTAGCAGCTCGACAAGGCCTGAATTCGCATCGAGCTCTACTTGGCGTAGATGTTCGAGAAGGTAATGCCGATAATACTCTTCCGTGTCGTACTCGAGGTGGTGGCGGACGATTGCTTTGGGAACCAATAGAAGCTTCCCAGAGGTGGTCATGGGAAGGTGAGTAAATCCTGTTGACCACGACCGGGAACCGCTATCCCATAGAGGACCGGACGCGACCCCTTCCTGAAGAGGCAGTCCGTATTGAGTCGCCATTTCCTGTGTGTATCGAATTAGCGGACCACGAATAATATTGGTTGCTATGTCCGAGACTATGTCGACGCTTATTCCTTCGACCATTAGAACCGTATCTTCCAGATCCTTAAGAAGACCGCTTCTTGCTGCAACGCTACGGCTCAATGCCCCCCACACGTCGTGAGCAGAACTGCTACCCAATGCACGCCCCCGAGATCGTCCCTGCGACAAGCCAAGATGTGTTTCATTTGGCTCCCGCAATGCACGAAGTAATGCTTCAGCCGATGATTGATTGCCGGCCTTGATATGCGACAGGATGGTTTCAAAGAAGTTTTGTACAAGATGAACGCATTCATTCCCCCAATCCGAAGACAAGAGCAGGAGCGCTCGCGGACTGATGAATAGCGGCGTGTCGTTTGTCACGTCGACATCTACAAAATCGAGTGTCGGCTGGGATCGATCTAACTTGAAGTATTTCGATACTCTCATAAGAAAGACTCTTTAGATCAACATTAAATTAGCACTTTGCGAGCATCTGGCTACCTCCTACGTAGTTAAGAATGCTCGGTTGAAGTGGAATCTTGACTCCCAGTCAAAAAGTGCCGCCTAGCGTGGCGAGGGTCCGCAGGTGACACTTGGCACATGCGCGACGAACATGCCGCATCGCTTTTTGCCCGCACCAATTTCCATGCCACCAATTGCCTCTTTGGCATTCGCCAGGCGGACCGCCTCTCGCATCTCTATATCATTGGCAAGACAGGGGTGGGCAAGTCCACGCTTATGGAAGTCCTGGCGCGCCAAGACCTGGAAACTGGTCGGGGGTTTGCGGTCATCGATCCTCATGGTGATCTTGTAGAAAGGATCGCTGAAGAGTGGGGCGCCGGAGATCCCGAACGCGTCGTATACCTGAATGCCCCGGATCACACCTGTCCGTTTGGGTACAATCCCCTTCGCAACGTGCGCGACGACAAAATTCCACTTGCCGTCTCCGGCTTCCTCGAGACCCTAAAGAAGCTCTGGCCTGATGCTTGGGGCGTCCGTATGGAGCATGTTCTTCGGAATACGCTCTATGCGCTCCTAGAGCAGGACGATGCACGGCTCCCCGATATCCTTCACCTTTATGCTGACGAGACGTATCGGAAAGCAATCACCGCGCACATCCGAAACGATACGGTCCGTCGCTTTTGGCGCTACGAATTCGAACACTACCACTTTCGTCAGAAAGCGGATGCCGTTGCGCCGATCCAGAACAAGCTTGGAGCACTTCTCGCCGACCCGAGACTCTATCGCATCCTGGTCGAGCCAGAACGAGATATTCACATCCGCTCATTGATGGATGACGGGAAGGTATTGCTGGTCAACCTGTCCAAGGGACAGCTTGGGGAAGACAGCGCCCTTATTCTCGGAAGTCTGCTTGTCTCGACCATCGGCCTTGCGGCCTTTAGCCGGGCCGACAGGCTACCTGAACAGCGCCGGCCATTCTTTCTCTATGTCGATGAATTTCAGAACTTCACAACCCTCATGTTCGCCAACATGATGAGCGAGCTCAGAAAGTATGGCGTTGGCCTGACCATCGCGAATCAATATTTCCATCAGCTTGAGCCGGATATCCGCCATGCCGTCCTCGGCAACGCCGGTACATTGGTCTCCTTCCGGGTGGGGCCGGAGGACGCGTCCATCCTGGCCAAAGAGTTTCAGCCAAAATTCGACACCGCGGATCTGCTTAACCTTCCCAACCACAGCATCTACTTGAAGCTCATGATTGATGGCATGCCGAGCCTGCCATTCAGTGCAGACGTAGAAATTGCTCTATTATAAGAACGCTCATGACTGCCAAGGTACCCGTCAAACATTTGGCGATGGAGTGCAATATCCCCGTTGGCGTTTGATGCATTCAGGCGTGGGAACGCTACAGAGCCTCTGAGACCCGCGACGGATTTAAGTACAATTAACTTCAAGACTTTTAGCGCGCTTTGTGCCAAAGTTCGCAGATCATCTCGATGAAATGCACATATAGTTTCGCTTGAGGTATAATTCGGAAATGGAAGACTTCGGCGCGAAAGTGCTCATCTCAGGAGACTTCGTTCCCCAGGACGCGATAGTTGCACTTCAACCATCAAACCGTCAAATCGATAACGAGACCGAAAATCAAATCGAGAGAGTGTGGAGAGAAAAGGTGGCAGGCGCAGAACGGAACGGCAAGCTTCTGTATAATGGTCTCTCGTATCGCCTCAATTCGTACAGAGTCGTTGATGATAAATTGTTCCTCGACCTTGGGACTCTCGAATACAAGGTGCGCGATGGCTTGATAGCTGTCCCGCGCTATCTTTCATTGCCCGAGTCCTATTGGCGTAAAGGGCTATATTCAACGGCAACGGTCAGGACCAGTGATGCACAGTACCTAATGGTCGAACTGTCGGGCAAATCCATGAATACGAACACCATCGACCTGATAGGCGGTGTGGTTGAAACGGAGCCAAAAATTCATGATGGCAACGGAATTTTCGAGTCATTTCTGAGGGAACTTGAGGAAGAGGCGCTGGTCGCTCGCGAAGAGGTAGAGTCGTGCAGGCTTAAATCGCTTATGCAAGAACGCCGCGGGAATATCGCTCTCTATTTTGAAGTGTTACTCAGGCTAAGCTCGGCAGACTTAAGACAACGATACGCGGGAGCAGCGCTTGAGAACGACATTAAGGCCGTAGCCTTCTTCAACCGTGACGAATATCTTGAGACTCTTCGCCGCCACAACCCCAACAAGCAGCTCGTTGGACAGGTTCTGGCTATTTAAGGAAAACTAGGGGCTTATCGGCCAAGAATCGTTCTAACCTCGTTCCATAAGGCGCACATTCAGGGACCTGCAGTGAGGTAAGCAAAAAAGCGCCGCCCGATGGCGAAGGGCGGGGAGGCGTGATGATCGTAGGCGAAGGTCAGTGGTGGGGCTGTGAATCGGGATCGGCTTTTTGAGCGCGGAGAATCAAATAGATGAGTCCAACCGCAACCAAAGCAATCACCAGTTCGCCCGCCAATTCGTGAACGGGGACTCCAAAGATCCGCATGTGTATCTCCCAATCAAGATGCGCGCGAATTATACCACTTCGGTCGAGGTGTCCTTAGTTGACGCGGCAAGCTTGAGCGCAACCAGTGTGTTCTCAACCAAAGTTCGAACATCGTCTCGATGAGGTGCACAAATGGGGACTGCCAGTTTCAAAATACCTCCTCGAGGCAAACTTTTTCTATGCCGCCATTTGCGCGGTGCTTGGCAGCCATGCCAAGAAAGCTGTCTCCGGCTCATTCTGACGGAGAAACCAAAGAGCTCTTAATGTACCCTCCAACAACAAGGGGGCGCGGTGTTCGCCGTCGTCGAAGTCGGGCAAGACTATGCCTGGCTCCGCTTGTACGAAGGAAAGACTGGTTGGAATTTTTGCGAGCGCCGATCGCGGATGTGAATCTGCAAACGGGCCCTGCATCGACGCCAATTTTGCCAACGGATCCCAGTCCAGACCAGGCACGCAAAGCGTCCTAAGCAAATCGTCCCTCGACAATGGGCGGCACGTAAATGTCGGGTGTTCCCAGATAGCTGGCAGCAGGCCGCGCCGTCCAGGGTGCGCTTCAATCGCTGCTGAGAGAGTCCTGCGGTCACTCTCCGTCAGATCCTCGAATGGAACGCCATTTCCAGCGCTCACAAAAAGCTCGCCAAAAACAAGGGCCCGATAGGTATGGCTGAAGCGGCTAGAGCTCAGCTCGGCGTAAGCCCACCTTTCCTCAAGAACTCTGTTTGAAATGGTCTGCCCCAGCATGCTCAAGGTATAGCATGCACCACAGTGCTCCGAAACAGGCGCCAATCAATTATCAACTTTGGGGACGTTACGGACTCCCTGGCTTGCCTATGCCACCACGCTCCGCAACTAACTTGAACACGCTTAATGCTCTCTCCCCGAAAGTTCGAACATCATCTCGATGAGGTGCACCTCATCGAGATGATGTTCGAATAAGCAGGGTGACATACACGCTGAAGGCCCACGCAGGCGGCGCTAATAGCTCATTGAGAGGTTTCTGACGTCCCCGGTGTCTACTGTATCGCCCTATACAAGTCGACAATTCGCCACCGGCCTTCGCGTATCTTGAATGGTTGCTTCCCCCCCTCTAGTAATCGCACAGCTTGGTCTCTAGTACCCGTTGCCCCATCCACATGCTCCAGCGAGCCGCTTAGGTAAGTAATTCTCGCGTGTGGCTCTCCGGGAGACTTTTTGCTGAAAGCGACAATGACCTGTTCCGCATCCGTTGTGGCTACCAAATTTGGATTATGCGTGACGAGTATGACCTGACGCATGCGTTTCGCTCGGCGAAGAAACGGTACCAAGGCCTCAAAGATAGAGGAGTTATCAAGATTGCCTTCTGGTTGGTCAATGATAAGCGGTCTACGGTCGGTGTGGTCCATTGCGAGATATAGAATTAGAAGTACAATCCCGCGCGTACCTGGCGAGAGGGCATCAAGCTCTGTGCCCTGATATTTTAGACCGTATTCTAGGCGAATATACTCCGGAGAGAACAACCAATCGTATAATTTTTGGCGGGTTGCATGCGACACCAAGTGTCTGTCGGCTTTTACTCCGTCGATGGCCAGTTGTTTCAGAACCCCTTCTAGTTCCCTTCGAATATCTGCCTTACTTCCAAACCTCCAGGCGGAGGCTAGGCCACGATCCAACTGCTTGCCGGTATCCTCTTGACTGAGATCATTCCCCGCAGATCGACGCCGATCGAGTAAGTCGAGCCCTGTCTCAATCCATGACTTCGCGTCCGCCACCTGCCGCACGTTCAGTTCAAAGCCGGATTTTGTTCCATCTGATTCATCTGTGGCGATCACGTCCGATAACGGCGCGTACATTGCCTCAAGCGCTGTTCGTTCCTCAGAAAGAACATCAAAATACGTTAGGTAGGCGGTCCACCTATCTTCTCGTCTCTTAGCAAGCGCAGTGCTCAAAGTCCCATCGATGCGATCAATTTCCCTAGTAAGTCGGACACTCTCGCTTTGCGCCTTCTCCTTTTGTTTTTGGAGTTCAATCAGCCTACTCCTTACCAGTTCATCAGTTGCTACCGACTGCTCGAGGGCCACAATTCGATGCTTTAGATCCACGATGGATTGTCCAGCAGGGGTGGGATTCTCAGCGTCTCCACGCAGGTCGTTCGCCTTATCGTCGACAATCTTCTCCAGATCATCGAGAAGTCCACTCGGATTTCCGGAAACCATCGGACGGAACTGTGCGACCTGCTCCTCGGTGAGGCCGAGCATTCTTAACTCGGCGGCCACTGCGTTAAACTGGTCATCAACGGTACGAAACAACCTTTGAACCCGTGCACGACCATCAGAAATGGCCGTTTTTCGCTTGTTCAGCTCAGCGAGCTGTTCAGTCGCATTCTTCAGTAGCGTGCGCTCGGTCATAAGTTGTTCAGCAACATTCTGATCAATCGACCCCTGAAGTTCTGGAAGCTGCTTGTCAATCGCGGCGATTGTCTTGGCAAGCTCTTCCTGCCGTGTCTGCTTCTGCGGCTTTGTAGCGATCTCATTCTCCGTACGCACAATCTCGCTGTTCAGTTGAGATAGACGACCTCGAATTTCTGTTTTGTGCTCCTCTATCTGAGCAGTTTTAATGCGCCGAAGATCTTCAAATGAAGATGCCCCAAGGCGATCTGCCTCATCCAAATGGGAGAATATAACAGACTCAACTTCAGCAATAAGCTTTGCTCCCTTGAAGTCTTGCGAACACAGCTGTTCCACAAAATCCTGAGAGAGATACCTGACCTCCGGTCCCCTAGCCGGCGGTCGCATATGGAGGGCCGCCTCCGAGCGATGACCATCTTCCCAGTTCACCGCTACCCGCACGCCGTCGAGATAGGGTTCAGCCTTAGTGATAAATGACGACGTACTGCTTTCTCCGGTCCACGCTCCACACGAATAGGCAATCATATCTGCTAGCGCGGTCTTCCCGGACCCCTTCTCGCCAATTACGGCGACGAGCCCTGGATTGAGTTTGATTGCAGGCGTGTCGAACCAGCTGTCGCCTCCGGTAATTGTAACGCCGCCAATTATTTTGCTCTTATCGAAAGCCGATGGCGGCGTTGGACCAATGTACACGCGGTCGTCAGGTTCGTAGAGTAGCTGACGTAGACCTTCGAAGGTAGGGTCCGCCTTAATCCAACAAAAGCGATCTTCTTCAGGTGCGAAAAGCTTTTCAGCGCTATGCGCATCTGAGCCATGAATACACGGCATTATAGTACCCTTTTCGGCAACGATCGTTTCCGCAGAGTCAGAGCCGTTTCCAAGAAAGTACGCTCGATCCTTCGGATTTCCTGAAAAGATCATGTCGGCGAAGCGGTACATCTCTGCGCGCACCGCGGCAAATCCGGAATCTTTCGAAAGACCAGAAGCTCCATCCTTCGCGTTCGAGATGACGACGAGGGAATTTGCGGTTAGCCACCGATTGCTAGTGCGCCATTCGCGGAATTGCTCAAATGGCGGCTTGAAGGCGTTAATGCCCGCTCTAAGTTGCGATGAACTCTCGGTGGCTTTAGCGTTTACCTTTTGTCCCAACTTTCGCAGCTCCGTGGGAACACAGGAATAGGGGTCGCCATTGTAGCTAAAGGTAAGCTTTCCAAGCGCCTGTTCAATTTTTTCGACGTGCTCCGGGTCCTCTGGTGAGAGTAGCAGGTGTATGTTTACTGCCTTCCCGCCAGGTAATTCTGGCGTCATTCGGAATTCGATGTTTGGGAGAAGGAGATCGAATCCTCCAAGACGACCGCTTCGGTGGTAAGAGAGTATCTGTTTGTATCCTTCGATGGTGCAATAGTCGGTTATTCCCACAACTGAAACGCCGGCACCAGCAGTCTCTAACTCAGCGATGTAGGTATCCCAATCGTCAAATTCCTCGTAGAGAACGCTGGCTGGGGTATGGACATGGAGATCCCAACGTCGCCATTCGGAGCCTTTTGGATATCGTGCGTTTGCCATGATAAATTCCAGCTATATGAAGTGTGCTCAATAATCGGAAGGACAGCTTAACTTTACCATTTTGCCTACGCTCGCGTCTCGACAGTAAAGTGGGCCCAAGTCAAGGTCTCGCTTGCCGAACAGCACGAAGCCATTGCCGAGTTCACGGAGATGTACGACCTCCCGATATCTCAGTGGGTTGAGCATAGAGACGGCGGCTCGGACGGGCCGCCTTTTGTTTAAGGACATGATGGCCCGCCTCGGCCGTGACGAGGCCCCTGGAGTCCTCATTCACGAGATCGACCGCGCGCCACTGATCATAGAAATCTTCCGCCGCTGCGCTTAAGACAGTGTATCGCTCCGCCAAAAGAGTTCCAGCCAAAATTCGAGGTCGAGGACGTTATGGGTTTGCCTAACCGGGCGATCTACCTGAAACTCATGCTTGATGGCATGCCGAGCCAGCCCTTCAGCGCGCAGACGCTAAAGCGCTTCTAGCAGGTTCACTGCGCCCGCCTTGGTCGCCTGTGCCAGAGTTTTGCGGTATTCTGACCGCATATGACCCTGGTACCCGGCTGGGCTCTCCGGTTAAATTTACGGCCGAGTCGGGCGCTCATCCCGGCGGCTTTCGGGGCGGCAGGAGCCCACCCGCACCAAGCGGGCCGGGACAGGGACCATTTCCTTCATGTTTGAACAGACTTTCAAGAATATCGACGACGTGCTGTGGAAGGACGCCGGGTGCACGAGCGAACTCGACTACACCGAGCAGAGCTCCTGGCTTCTTTTCCTCAAATATCTGGACGAGCTGGAGGGCGAGCGCGCGGTCGAGGCCAAGCTCGCCGGCAAGAAGTATAACTACATCCTCGATGCGCCCTATCGCTGGGCGAACTGGGCCGCACCCAAAGGCAAGGACGGCAAAATCGATCACAACCGCGCGCTCTCAGGCGACGATCTCAGGGATTTCGTCAATCAGAAGCTCTTCCCTTATCTGGAGGGTTTCAAGCGGCGCGCCAGCGGGCCCAACACCATCGAATACAAAATCGGCGAGATTTTCGGCGAGATTAAGAACAAGATCCAGAGCGGCTACAATCTGCGCGAGGTGATCGACTATGTCGATGAGCTGCGCTTCGCCACCCAGACGGAGAAGCACGAGCTTTCCCACCTCTACGAAGCCAAGATCAAGAATATGGGCAATGCCGGGCGCAATGGCGGGGAGTATTATACGCCGCGCCCACTGATCCGCGCCATCATCGAGGTGGTCCATCCGAAAATCGGCGAGCGCATCTATGACGGTGCGGTAGGGTCCGCGGGCTTCCTCTGCGAGGCGTTCGACTATCTGCAGCGCACCAATCTCAAGCGCACTACGGCGCAGGACAAGATTCTTCAGGAGCGCACCTTCTATGGCAAAGAGAAGAAGTCACTCGCCTACGTTATCGGCACGATGAACATGATCCTGCACGGCATCGAAGCGCCGAACATCATCCACACCAACACGCTCACAGAGAATCTCGCTGATATTCAGGAGAAGGATCGCTACGATGTGGTCTTGGCTAATCCGCCCTTCGGAGGCAAAGAGCGGCCGGAGGTGCAACAGAACTTCCCTATCCGCTCCGGCGAGACTGCGTTCCTGTTCTTGCAGCACTTCATCAAGATACTGAAGGCGGGCGGGCGCGCCGGCGTTGTCATCAAGAACACCTTCCTATCGAACACCGACAATGCTGCGGTCAGCCTGCGCAAGCTCCTGCTGGAAAGCTGTAATCTGCACACCGTGCTGGATTGTCCGGGCGGCACGTTCCAGGGTGCAGGTGTGAAGACCGTCGTGCTGTTCTTCGAGAAGGGTGCGCCGACGCGCAAAATCTGGTTCTACCAGCTCGATCCCGGTCGCAGCCTTGGCAAAACCAACGCACTGAACGACGATGATCTCGCGGAATTCGTGAAGCTGCAAAAGACCTTTGAGGACTCGCCTAAGAGCTGGAGCGTTGACATCAAGGATGTCGACGCCAAGACCTTCGACCTCTCCGTGAGGAATCCGAATGGCGGAGAGGGGGAGGCCCTCCGCAGCCCGGAAGAGATTCTGGGTGAGATCGCCGTGCTCGATTCTGAGAGCGCGAAGGTGCTGGCTAAAATCCGGGCGTTGCTATGAAGCAGGGGTGGCAGACTAAGGCCCTTGGTGAAGTCTGTGATGTCATTGGTGGCGGCACACCTTCCAAAAACAATGCAGCCTTCTATGCCGGCAATATTCCCTGGGCGACCGTCCGTGACATGCGGCATGAAGTAATTACTGAAACAGAATGCTGCATCACGAAGGAGGCTGTTCGAAGTAGCGCGACCAACGTCATCCCAGCAAACAATGTGGTCATTGCAACTCGCGTCGGTTTAGGGAAGGTCTGCTTGCTTGGACAGGACACGGCCATCAATCAAGACCTTCGTGCGCTTATTCCGCGCGATAACAAAACCGTTTCCGTTCGATTCCTGTTTTGGTGGCTCAAGACAATGGCGGATACAATCATTGCAGAAGGGACTGGAGCGACGGTTCAAGGAGTGAAGCTTCCCTTCATCAAGTCATTGCAGCTTCCTGTGCCTCCGCTCGCGGACCAGCGGCGGGTCGTCCGCATCCTGGACGAAGCGTTTGCGGAACTCGCCACCGTCAAAGCCAACACCGAAAAGAACCTCCAGAATGCGCGTGCGGTTTTCGAGAGCCGTCTCGAAACGGTGTTCGCTGAAGGGGGGGAGGGATGGGAGGAGGTAACGGTTGGTGATGTCTGCGATATAAAGCACGGCTTTGCCTTTGATGGCGCTGACTTTTCCAGCAATGTGCCAGATGGGAGCCCGCTTATCATTACGCCTGGGAATTTCACTGAAGATGGCAGGCTGCTGTTCAACGAGAAGAATACGAAGAGATTTAGTGGAAGCCCACCGCCGGGGTTGTCGTTTGAAATTGACGACCTTGTTGTCGTCATGACCGATCTCTCGTCAAAAATGAAGATTCTCGGGAAGCCTGCCTTTATCGACAGGCCCAATGTTCTTCACAACCAGCGGATTGGACGGGTCATTTTAAAGACCGACGATATAAATAAGCGAATCCTGTATTATTTTATGAGAACGCGGCGCTTCTCGGAAAATATCAAAGACACGTCAACAGGAACTATGGTCCGTCATACGGCCCCGCGCCGTATATTGGCAAATTCGTTTCTATACCCCAAGAAATTAAAGGAACAAAAAGCAGTTGTGGCGAAACTCGACAACCTTGAGGCAGAGACCTCACGATTAGCCCATCTATATCAAAAAAAACTATCCGCCTTAGAAGACCTCAGGAAGTCAGTCCTCCACAAGGCCTTCTCTGGTCAGCTATAGTAATTCGCATGAATGAAGCCGAGACCCGCGCCGAGCATATCGATCCCGCCCTCAAGGTGGCGGGCTGGGGCGTGGTCGATGGCAGCCGGGTCCGCCGCGAGTACCAGATCACCAAGGGACGACTGGAGGGCCACGGGAAGCGGGCGAAGCCGCTCATTGCCGATTACGTGCTCGAATACCGAACCCACAAGCTGGCCGTAGTGGAGGCCAAGGCCTGGGACGAGGCGCTGACTGAGGGCGTAGGCCAAGCCAAAGCCTATGCGGACAAGCTTGCGGTCCGCTTCGCCTATTCGAGCAACGGGCAGGGCATCTATGGCATCGACATGAAGGAGGGCACGGAAGGCGACGTACTGCGCTTCCCCTCTCCGGACGAGCTGTGGGCTATGACCTTTGCCAAGCAGAACGCCTGGCGCGACCGCTTCGCCGCCGTAGCGTTCGAAGACAAGGGCGGCTCGCATCCTAGCCGCTATTACCAGGAGATCGCGGTTGAGCGCGTGCTGGAGGCGATCGCCGAGGAGAAGCAGCGCATTCTCCTTACGCTGGCCACTGGCACCGGCAAGACCTTCATTGCCTTCCAGATTGCTTGGAAGCTGTTTCAAGCGCGCTGGAACCTGACCCGTGAATCCACGCGTCGGCCGCGCATTCTTTTCCTTGCCGACCGCAACATTCTCGCCGATCAGGCATACAACGCCTTCTCCGCGTTCCCGGAGGATGCGTTGGTCCGCATCGATCCAGCGGATATACGGAAGAAAGGTAAGGTACCCAAGAACGGCAGCCTGTTCTTCACGATCTTCCAGACCTTTATGAGCGGCCCACCGAAGGACGGCAAGCCCTCGCCCTATTTCGGGGAATATCCGCCGGACTTCTTCGACTTTATCGTCATCGACGAGTGTCATCGCGGCGGGGCCAATGACGAAAGTAACTGGCGCGCGATCTTGGAGTATTTCGCGCCCGCCGTGCAGCTGGGCCTGACGGCCACGCCTAAGCGCAAGGACAACATCGACACCTATAAATATTTCGGAGAGCCCGTCTATACCTACTCGCTTAAAGAAGGCATCAACGACGGCTTTCTGACGCCGTTCAAAGTCCGGCAGATTTCCACGACACTCGATGAGTACGTTTTCACCCCGGATGACAGTTTGATCGAAGGGGATATCGAGAGCGGCAAGCGCTACACGGAAGCCGATTTCAACCGCATCATCGAAATTCGCGAGCGCGAGGCGCACCGGGTCAAGCTCTTCATGGACATGATCGACCAGCGCGAGAAGACGCTGGTGTTCTGCGCCAACCAGACCCACGCGCTTGTGGTGCGCGACCTCATCAATCAAATGAAGATGAACAAAGACCCGAATTATTGCCAGCGAGTCACCGCTGACGATGGCGCCCTAGGCGAGCAGTACCTCCGCGACTTCCAGGACAACGAGAAAGCCATCCCGACGATCCTGACGACCTCGCAGAAGCTCTCGACCGGCGTGGACGCGCGCAATGTGCGCAACATCGTGCTGCTGCGACCGATCAATTCGATGGTCGAATTCAAACAGATCATTGGGCGCGGCACGCGGCTTTACGACGGCAAGGATTATTTCACCATCTACGACTTTGTGCGAGCCCATCACCACTTCAGCGATCCGGAATGGGATGGCGAACCCATTGAGCCGGAACCGAAGGAACCGCGCACACCGTCACCGCCTGGCCCGTCCGCACCGGAACCTGGACCCGAGCCAACCCCAAGGCCCAAGAGGATCAAGGTCAAGCTGGCGGACGGCAAGGCCCGAACGATCCAGCACATGATGGTCACCTCGTTCTGGCACGCCGACGGCACGCCGATGTCCTCGCAGCAGTTCATGGAAATGCTGTTCGGCAAGTTGCCGGAATTCTTCAAAGACGAGGCCGAGCTCCGCCGGATTTGGAGTGCGCCCGACACGCGGGCCAAGCTCTTGCAGGGCCTGGCGGAGAAGGGCTTCGGCAAGGAACAGATGGCGGAGATGCAGCGCATCATCGACGCGGAGAATAGCGATCTATTTGATGTGCTCGCCCATGTGGCCTATGCCATGCCGACGATGACGCGCGGCGAACGCGCCAGCAAGGCCAAAGTGGCGGTGGACAGCCAATTCAGCGCCAAGCAGGCCGCGTTCCTCGACTTCGTGCTCTCGCATTACGTGAGCGAGGGCGTGGACGAGTTAGACCAGGAAAAGCTCACGCCGCTGTTGCGGCTGCGCTACCGCAACTCGCTTGCTGACGCGATTGCCGATCTGGGGCCCCCTGAAGAGATAGGCCAGGTATTTTCAGGCTTTCAGAGGTTTCTGTATCAGGAAGCGGCGTAAGCTGATCATTTGCCGAGATTGACCGCGGGGACCGGTCATTACCTGCGGGCGTCCCCCGAGCGTTCCCCACGCGTCGAGCATCCTCCTGCAATGTTCGACGCGCGACAGCGGGTCAATCTCGATCATCCGTTTCCACCCCGTCCGATTCAGCCTGGATTGAATCGGAGAGACTTTGGAAAATCGCTCCACTTGTAACAGGATCTATGCGGTCCGCCTCGGCAAGCGCCCACACCGCCCATGAGTTTAGGGTAGCGGATTCCGTCGGCATTTCGAGCGCGCGCAGTCGAACCGCTTCAACGTATGAGCGGATTGTCTCTGCCTTCCGTAGTGCGGCCGCCTGGCTCATTAGCCGCGCGACACGTTCCCTTTCCTGCCGCAAGCGGCGCTCGCGCGCCTTCTGCTCGGCTTCTGCGATCCGCTTCTCTTCTTCGATCCGCAACTGTTCCTTTTGTTCGATCACCCATTCCCTATGCCGATGCATGGCATGGCGGTATTGCGTCTCGCTCCGAATGAGAATTGCGGCAATGATTTCGCATAGTCGGCCCTCCAACTTCCCTTCGGCATCGTCCCAATATCTCGTCTCCAGAGCAGACGAGTGACTCGATTCGAACTCCAATCTGAGACAGGTCCCCTCCCTCGTGACCGTTCCGTTTCTTTTCGCCACTCTTCCGGACGGCGGCTCTAATGTGAACCTTACCAGTTGGCTTCCGACGCTAACGGCAACGCCGCGATTTTCGAAGAGATCAACACCGTATTTCGAGGTGTGCATGCTAAGTTTGCAGCCGAGCGCGTGAAGCTTGTGAGAAAGCGATAACAGAATTAGTAAGCGTCGCCGTTCGATGCCGCCATCGTATTTGGGCTTGTCGATGGACCACCGGCTATTCCGACGTTCTTCATCGTGGGCCAAGAGCTTTGCAACATCACCAAACGCCCTAGAGAAATCACGCTCAGCGGAAGCCTTGCCTACCAACCTGCGCACGCGATCCGAAAGAGCATCCATCTCCTCTTCGAAGAATGGGATTGGAGGAATCTCGGCTTCCGCGAGTTCCTGCTTCCAACTGGGATTCCAGTACCGATGGGGATTTCCACCGATCTCAATTTTGTCGCTTGCGCCAGGAAAGCGCATTGGCAGCGAGGCCGCGTGACTTGCTTTGCCATTTGCCTTCTTTGCCCAATAGCCACGCGCGGGTACAGGGATGTTGGCTTTGCGGCAGGCCTTTGCAAGCGCGACATCGGACACACCGACGCTCGCCGCGACAGTTCGCATCGGCTGCGACCACACGAGGTCGTATAGCTCTTGTCGTGAAAAGGCCTTTGGCATCTTGGGTGCTCGATATCATTTTGATCGTGATTCACCGGCGACCTGTAGGATCGGTGAATCAGCGTTGGTGAGTGCGGCATACCGACCGAGTAGCCTTGGACGCGATGCGACACGGGAGACATGGGGAAGGCCGCCAGAGCCCGGGTTAGGGAATAGATTGTACTGCGCTCGGCATCAGATGGTCCGCCCATTCATTGGCCGGGACCTGTTTGTTGGTAGCGCCAATGCGTAAATAGTAAGGTTTTTCTCCCCGTACCATGAGGGGCTTGCATCCAGCTTCCTCGACTTCGACCACGATGATTGATCGGCCCTGTACGGTCACGGGTGAAATGCGGAGATCTATCTCACCTTGCACGTCACCGCAGAGCTTATTGAGGAGAGAGCTGCAATAGCCGGCCAACGTGACCTCGGATGGAGCTGCCTGTTCGATCCTGGCAAAGTCGTGATCGACGCCAGTGATATTGCAGTGGTCATCGATCCCGAGGAAAACACAGCCGCCGTTCGCGTTGGCGAATGCGACAGCGGTTCGCACAAGCTCACGATATTTCGTCTTCTGCTGGCTTTTACCAAGGTCTTCGTCGGGATCAATGAATGGCTTAAATTCAACCGACGCACCCTCGCCGCGCCTTCTAGCCGCGGTGATGAGTTCATCCAGGCGATCGTCGTCCCTTATCTGACGGTGGCGGACAAGTCCGGAATGCCGGCCCAAGTGCTCAAAATATCTGTCATAGATGGTTCCAACGTCATCGATTAGGGCGCACTCCAAGCGAGATACATCATCCGGGACGGAAGTTGTGGCAGCCCCAGATTCGACGCGGCCCGAGAAATGATGGATTCTGCCGCCCACCCAGTATGCCCCGGTGACCGTGAGCCCTTCCATATTGCGATTGGTTCCGCCAATTTCGATCCGGAGGTTGCCGTCGTCTGATATGAGCGCGGAAAAGTACGCTCGGCTCTCTGGAAGCAGGAAGACGACTTCGCCGTTGCGACCGTCGGTGTAGCCGCTACTGCCACCATCTCCGATCCAGTCATGAGCGGCTTCAAGTCCGTCCGGGTAATACGGAGCGTCCGCAGCGATTAAGGGCTCCCGCAGCAATTGAACATCTCTCTGGAACTGCGTGCGTACGATCAGTCCAGCCGCGGGCATATAGAGGTTACTGAGCATGACACGTTCTAGGTTCCAGTACGACGTCGGCTGAGAGCGTAACACCTCCATGTCTCCGAACATCACTCTACCGGCTTCGACCGATGCCACGAAGGCGAGGCACGCATCCAGCTCGAACCACTCTTCGTGAAGAACACAATCGCGGTAATATCGCGAACAGACAGGCTCAGGCGTCCGTGCTGCGTCGGGGAAGGCCTCCACAGCACAAGTCAGAAGCTGCCATTTGCCGTTATCGACGGCATTCAGTACACAGCGACAACGTATGCGTGGCCCAGGCATTGCGAGGGTTGCTTGGATATAGGCGAGCATCTCCGTCGGAGGCGTCGGGCAGTTGAATTGGCGCAGAATGGACATGAGCCTGGCAAATTGGCGGCGGTGGGTTGGGCATCGGGTTCCTCAGCATTTTGAACCCCTCTTCACTCATTCGCCAAGTCCCTTCGGCGGCGGCTCGACTACACAGATTCCTCTATCTGCCGTTCAAGAGGCTCTGCATGCGACCCTCCCATATCGCAACGGCATGCCGCATTTCGGGCAAGAAGTCGTAGCGTTGATAGACACCGACTATGCCGCCAAAACTCCCCGAGACATGATTGAGCAGTTTCTCCACCACCGGCAGGGATATGCCTTGCGCGGCAAGCCCCGAGGCAAACGTCCTGCGCAGATCGTGGATCGTCCAGTCCGAAAAGCCGCACTGCTGGTCTAGGCGCGCCTTACACTTTGAGAAGCCGTTGAAGGGGGTCTTTTTTCCCCGGGCCGGGAAGTAGAGTGCGCCCCGTGGACGCTGGCGCCCCAAAATTCCGACGGTCACGGGGCCAATTGGGATCACGTGTTGCCGCCCATTCTTGGTGTGCTCCGCTGGGAATGTGATCGCGTCCGCCCCTACCATCCCGCCCATCAGACCGGTGATCTCGCCGCGGCGCTGCCCGGTTAGGATCAGGAGCTTCACGATTTTGCCGTACGTATCGTTCCCCGCGGCCTGCCAGACCCGCACCAGTTCATCATCGGTGAGGATGCGGTCACGCGGCCTTGAGGCCGGCGGGGCCTGCATCCGCTCCATGGGGTCGCGGTCGAGATAGTGCTTGCGATGGGCCCAGCGTAGAAAGGCCCGCAAGACCCCGTAGGTGCGGTGCTGAACTGCGGGCGTATCGGCCAACCGCTCAATCGTGGTTCTGATGTCGTGGGGTGAGATGTCTGACAGGCGGGTCGCACCGTACCGAACATACCGCCCGAGGAAATATTCGTAGTCCGCGTGCGTGCGCGGCTTGCAGGTCGCGGCAACCTCCTTGAGGTATTGGTCCAACGCGTCGGACCAGCCGATCGATTTGGGTTTCTCCCGGCCTAGCGTGTACTCGGCGAGCCGGCGTTTGGCTTCGGCCCGGGCATCTTGGAGCGAGATCACGCCCACGCGTCCGATGGTCTCGCGCTGGCGGCGGCGGCCGTGGGTGAGGATGTAACTCTTGGTCCCTCCTTCGCTGACGCGGACTCCAAAGCCCGCGAGGGTGTCGTCGTAATAGATCGCGATGCCTCCGTCCTTGGGCTTGAGGGCTTTGATCGAGATATCGGTCAGTCGCATATGTCTCACCA
Organism: Pseudomonadota bacterium; assembly: GCA_021851325.1. Taxonomy (GTDB): domain Bacteria; phylum Pseudomonadota; class Alphaproteobacteria; order Micropepsales; family Micropepsaceae; genus Rhizomicrobium. Next base: position 83,768 of record JAJZDZ010000008.1, read on the forward strand.
TTGTCTCGCACGAAGGCCGCGTAGCGGCGTTCAGGCAGGTTCAGCCGCGATACTCCGATTTTCGGAAATATCAACGGCACCAATGGCTTAGGTGCTGGTATGCGTCGCGATGTTCAGATATCAAATTTGCTTCGCAATGAGGAGGTCAGCGGTTCGATCCCGCTCAGCTCCACCAGGCACGCAAGCCCATCCAAGGGATGCCTCCTGCCAGCGCGGTCGGCAATCGCTGCGCGCGGGAAGGACGTCCGCGGGAGCTTCCTTCTGGATTGGCTGCACCATGGCCCATACCCCCAGTGGCGAGCCGTGAGCTTTCATAAGGCAGTCCACGAGGCTCGCCGCGCCTGGTCCGGCCAATTTGTACGCCGGCAGGATGCCCTATCGGGCAACAGCGCCCGACAACTCGCTGAGGCGCCACGCAACATCACCCACGCGCCGCTCAGCCCGGACAACAAACACGAGGCTCATGACGACCACAGGCAAGGATTTCCGCCAAGCAAGTTCCCCGCGACCGTCAGCCCCTCCTCTGCCGGTCGCTCACAACACCACTCCCCAGTTTCGGGAGCAGGAGCGAACCACCCGAGCTAATCCCCACGCGCCCCCTGGCAAGCACGAACCAATGTGGTTGCGCGGCGGTGAACTTCCAAGACGGCCATCCCCGGCCTAAAAAGTTCAGTTCCAATACCGAAGCCAGAGGCACCCACTGCCAACCAGGCAGAAATATCTGCGGCTCCAACGCCCCCCACCGGCAATATCGCTGTGTCTTTCGGCAGAACACCGCGGAGCGCTTTCAGGTAGGCGGGACCAAGACTGCCGGCGGGGAACAGTTTCAGGTGCCGTGCTCCGGCCTGTAGCGCCGCAAACGCTTCAGTTGGCGTGACGAACCCTGGTATGACCGTTAAGCCCTTTCCCACACAACGGTCAATCACGCGGTGATCGGTGTTCGGGGCGACAACGAGCGTTCCACCTGCTTCATGCACTCTGTCAACGCTGTTACAGTCAAGAACAGTGCCAGCTCCGCAAACCATCCGGCCAGAGAATTCACGGGATAATCGCGATATGCTTTCCAGCGGCTCTGGCGAATTGAGCGGTACCTCAACAATTCTGATGCCGGCCGATGCAAGTGCATCTGCCACTGCCAGAACTGTCGAAGGCGTAATACCCCGCAGAATCGCAACGATTGGCATTTCCACCAAGGCTGCTTCAAATTTCATCGCGCTTCCTTCCTTGCACGAAGATGTGTGAGGCCCGCGAGCACCAGCGCATCTCCATCATGGATCACGCTGTCCATACGGAATTTCTCCAGAGCACGGGCGTAAAGATCCGTGAGCAATGGTGTGCCTATTATGTGAATGACGGCTCCAGATGGAGATGCCAACACTTTGGGCAAAGCTGCCACTTCGGCGCCGATGAGCAATCCTGAAAGATAACTCCGCTGGTCCGATACCATCATCACGCCCGCCGCTACCTTCGCTCGCACACCAAAGAGCCGTGCCGAAAGCGCATCGCCATCGCCTGCCGCCGCGATGCCCGCAGCGAAGGCTTCAGGAGAAAAGCCTTTCTCAGGTGCACTCAGCAGGCTTTGGCTCGACAAAAGGTCGAAAAGCTCGCCACTCATGGCCGTGACAAACCTCTCCACATATCCATTTTTGACCAGGACCCATTTGCTATGGGTACCAGGCAAGCAGAGAACATGTGTGCCTTGCTGACGCCCAGAGGCGTCATTCATCCAGCCAATGACCTGTGTCTCCTCGCCACGCGCGACATCGGTACCAAGGTCATTCCGGCAGACAAGTCCTGGCACGATGTCTACGTCCGGTTCGGACATGACCCGGAAGAGACCACGCCTCAGATCCTCCAAGGACGCCGGGCAGGGCCTGTAAGGGACGGGTATCCAGCCACGGTTGGATCCGACCATGCCACACAGAAGTGCGGGAAGGTTTTCCGCCTGCAGTTCCGGTCTGATAGAGTTGGTAAATTTCTCCGCCGCCACCCCTTGTTTCAGGCGGCTTACACCAAGCGCAAAGCGTGCCTGGTGCAAAATTTCACCGTCACCACTCATCCGCCAGGCACGAACGCTGGTTGATCCCCAATCGACGGCGAGCCAATCACCGTTCATATTCGACCACCGTCAATGACGAAATTTTGGCCAGTTATGGCTGAACTTTCGTTACTGCTGAGAAACAGTACCAACCGCGCGACATCACCAGGAACAATGCGCCGCTTCAACGCCACCTGCTTCATCCAGTCGCGTTCTGCGTCCGCAGATAGCCACAGGGCCAGTTGCCGCTCCGTGACGACCCAGCCAGGAGATACCGCATTGACGCGGACACCGAACTGCCCCCACGCCCGCGCCAGCGTCTTGGTAAGGGCTATGATCCCCGCTTTCGCCGTATTGTAGGCAGCCAGGTCTTCGGGAGCCAGAATCGCGTTAATTGAAGAGAGGTTGACGATGGAACCTGCACCGCGTGATTTCATGACCTGAAGGGCACGCTGCGAGGCAAACATAACTGGGTCAAGATTCACGGAAAGATTTCTTCGCCATGCATCCCAGCCCAGCGATGCCGCGTCATGACGTTCATCGTTAGCGACATTGTTCACCAGAATGTCAATGCCACCGAGTCTTTCCGACAAGTCATCGATGACAGAGCATAACGCCCGAACGTCGCAGACATCACATACCCGAAACTTCGCCCCGTTCTCCGCGGCAAGCAAGCCTCCCGCCTTGTCATCGATATCAAGGAACCCCACCTCAGCGCCTTGCGCACGGAATGCAGCAACAATGGCTGCACCAATTCCGGTCGCGCCTCCGGTCACAAGCACCTTTTGTCCCGCAAGATCAGGATATTTGGCGCCATGGTGCATCAATGCGACTCCCGTTCCACCATATCTCCACTTGCACCAACCAGGAAATCGAGGTCGCAGCCCCGGTCAGCCTGTTGCACCGTTTCGCAATAGAGTTTGGCCCAGCCACGAGAATAGAGCGGCTGATACTGGTATTTCTTCAGATGCTTTCGACGCCGGGCGAGTTCGCTGTCATCGACCAGAAGTTCAAGACGGCGGTTAGGCCCGTCGAGTAGGATGTCATCGCCTTGGCGTACGAGAGCCAAAGTTCCTCCCGCCGCCGCTTCAGGAGCCACGTGGAGTATCACCGAGCCAAATGCCGTTCCACTCATGCGCGCGTCCGATATGCGAACCATATCGCGCACGCCCCTTTCGAGAAGCTTTTTCGGAAGCGCCATATTCCCCACTTCTGGCATTCCAGGATAGCCTTTGGGTCCACATCCTTTCAGGACAAGTATCGAGTTCTCATCTACGTTAAGGGACGGATCGTCGATGCGCGCCTTGTAATCCTCGATGCTTTCAAACACCACGGCCCGGCCGCGATGCTTCAGGAGCGACGGGGTGGCGGCGCTGGGCTTTATGATAGCCCCCTGCGGGCAAAGATTGCCACGCAATACCCAGACACCCGATGACAAGCTAACCGGCTGGTCCATCGTGCGGATGACTTCCCGGTTTGTGCATTCAGCTCCGGCCGCGATCGCAGCCACTGTCTCACCTGAAACCGTCAAGCAGTCCCGGTTGATCAATGAATCCAGTTCCCGCATCACCGCAGGTATGCCACCTGCGTAGCAGAAATCCTCCATCAGAAATCGGCCTGATGGCATCAGATCAACGAGCAGGGGAACATCGCGGCCAAGAACGTCAAAATCGTCGAGAGAAAGCGGCACGCCGAGGCGGCCTGCCAGCGCGAGTAGATGCAAGATTGCGTTTGTTGATCCGCCAATAGCTGCATGTATTCGAATGGCATTCTCGAATGACTGGCGTGATAGTACGTCCGACATGCGGGTATTTTCCCGAACAAGCTTGACGATAGCCCGACCGCTCATATGCGCAAGGGTCCGCCGCCGCCCATCAACGGCCGGCAGCGCGGCATTGTACGGGAGGCTGAGACCCAGGGCTTCCACCAGACTGGCCATCGTCGAGGCCGTCCCCATCGTCATGCAGGTACCGGCACTGCGCGACATCCCGCTTTCAGCGGCCATAAAGTCGGAGAGCGTCATGTCTCCAGCACGTACCGCCTCGGAAAATTTCCAGACATCCGTACCAGATCCGATATCCTTACCGCGATATTTTCCGTTCAGCATGGGCCCGGAGGACACCACTATTGTAGGCAGATCGACGCTGGCCGCACCCATCATCTGGCCTGGTGTTGTCTTGTCACAGCCACCAAGAAGTACAACACCGTCAATGGGATTGCCGCGGATGGATTCCTCAACTTCCATGGCGAGAAGATTGCGAAATAGCATCGCGGTGGGACGCATCTGCGTCTCGCCAAGAGACATGGCCGGAAATTCAAGTGGCAAGCCGCCCGCTTCCCAGACGCCGCGCTTCACATGTTCGGCGATATCCCGCAGATGAGCGTTGCATGGGGTCAATTCCGACCAGGTATTGCAAATGCCAATTACCGGGCGCCCGTCAAAGACATGGTCAGGAAGGCCTTCGCTCTTCATCCAGCTCCGGTGAATGAACCCGTCCCGGTCAATTTTTCCGTAGCTTTTGCTGCTGCGTGACACGGTTACCTTCCCGCTCTTTATTGTGACGATTTGGCAAATTCATTTGGAGATTAGCCGCCAGGCTGAAACGCTTGCCGGTGGCATGTCCTGAGCACCAAGCAAAAATTCAGCATTGGGAGGAGCTGGCGCTTTTCGCCGTTCAGTCGAATAGTTGAAGGCGAACCTGATCATTCCCTTATCCCGCGTACGCACGCCCGAATCCCGGTTTTGCACACCTAACCCCGCACGAAGGGCAAGTTCAGAAAGAATGTAATGAAGAAATTCCTGATCGGGCCAGGTTGCAAGGTATTCGATGTGGTCCTTCCGGTACCATGCCCCGCTGCCATCAGAAAAGGCTGCCAGAGGAGAGAGCGAAGTCTCTATGTGTTCACGCCAGGTAAGGCCATGAAACACACGCTCCTTGACGTGCACGGTTTCCTTCCAGCGCGGCGCCAGACTTTCAACACGGGTAATGGTTACGCCCGTTAACGCAGACAGGCTTCCTGGAGGAAGCTCGGGCGCGATGGCAAGATTCGTCGTCTTGGATCCTGAACGTGGTCCCAGCAGAACTGGCACGCTGAGCTGTTGAAGAGCATTCGCAAATTTGTTGTCAGCAATTGGCAGCGACGGAACGATGACGAGTTTGTATGGGGAAAGATCGTGGTCCTCTGGCACGATATCGACATCTAGTCCGAGATTGCGCAAGCCCTCATACATCTCGAACGCCAGGCGCAGCCAGCGGAAGGTCTTTGCCTGAGGCTGGATTTGAAGCAGCCAGTCGGCCTCGTAGGAAAACACGAGCGCGACAGGCGCAATGTCCGCAGTGGGGAGTGGAGCAAGTCTGGATATCTCCTCGGTAACCTGCCTGACCTCGAGATATGCAACATCTGGTTTGTTATTCGGGAGATTGAGGGCTGCGTGCATCTGTTCCTGGGCAAACGGAACCTGCCGCCAGCGAAAATACGAAACGATTTCGGCACCATGGGCGATCGCTTCCCAGGTCCATAGCCGGACCATGCCAGGCAAAGGTGCTGGATTGAATGCGGCCCAGTTTACCGGGCCGGGCTGCTGTTCCATTACCCACATCCGTCCACGTCCGCAGCCACGATAGAGATCGTGGTGAAATGCTGCGATATCGGGATGTCCTTGGCGCATATATTCGCGCTTCTGCGGCTCTGAAAACCAGAATTGCTCGGTAAACCCGAGTGGATAGGAATCCCATGCAGCTACGTCGAGGTCGCGTGCCACCGCGAAATGATCAAACTCGGTATAAAAGCCCATAAAATTGTGCACTATATCCCGACCAGGAGAGAGACGGCGCAGTATGTCAACCTGCATGGCGTTGAACGATGCAACCTGATCAGATGAGAAGCGCCAGTAGTCCAGCCGATGAGCTGGCGTAGCTTCTGTCACGGTACTGCAGGGCGGATCAATCTGAGCAAAGTCCTCATATTCCTGAGACCAGAACACCGTGCCCCACGCTTTGTTGAGTGCCTGGATGTTTTCGTAACGCAACTTCAGCCAGTTGCGAAACGCCTCGGCAGCGGCAGCTGAATAGCTGATGGTGGTATCGTGACAGCCATACTCATTGTCTGTTTGCCAGGCGACGACGGCGTGGTGGGAGCCGTACCGGGAGGCCATAGCAGTAACGATGCGGGCGGCTTCATCACGGTATACCGGACTGGAAAAGCAGTAGTGACGCCGTGAGCCAAATTTGCGCTGCTGTCCCCGGGCATCACACGCGAGGATTTCCGGATGGCGATCTACCAGCCACTTCGGCGGGCAGGCCGTAGGCGTTCCCATGATGATACCGAGGTTCTCGCCGGCCAGTGTTTCAACCGCGCGGTCAAGCCATTCCCAGTCAAATCGCCCTGGATGTGGTTCGATGTGACTCCAGGTGAACTCGCCGATTCTGACCCGGCTAATACCGAGTTCAGCCATGGCGCGAGCATCCGTCGCCCACAGGTCTTCGTCCCAGTGCTCAGGATAGTAGCAGACACCTAAACGGGGGTGTGCCGTCATATTTCATCCTCAGATATTTTGGCCATCATCGGCATGAGCAGAAACTATACGTTCTTGGGTGGCTAAGTTTGCAAGGTCAGGAAAGATGACATGGCTGAGCAGCATAGAATAGCCTTTAGGTAGCCGGCATGTGATCGGTTGCCGGATTGCGATGGCGATGCCGCTGTATCGATGATCGGGTTCTTTCTTCCCCCGCAAGATAGAACCATCGAGACATACCAGGCCGGTTTTGATAAACCACGGTGGGTTCGTCTCTGAACCGGCCGAAGAGCGGACATGGTGGTGTGGCACGACAGGCTCCTCGCGCAGTCGCTATCCCGCAAAGTCAGCAACCGGCAACCCACCTATGCCGACGTCGACAGCGAAAATCGAGCCCGCAAGCGGTTCGCAGGCAAGCTGCCGCGAATTAAGACCCATCCGTGCGCTGGTGATGTATAGGGTCGAAAGATCGGGACCACCAAATGCGCAACTTGTCGGCTGCGATACTGGAAGGTAGATAATCCGATCGATCCGGCCATCTGGTGCATAGCGTACCACCCGCGCGCCGCCCCACTGGGCGTTCCACAAATATCCTTCGCAATCCATCGCCGAGCCATCAGGTGTCATGGATTGCCCCGCGGTGGTAGCGAAGATGCGTCGGTTTGAAAGCCGCGCGTCTTTCCTTTCGAAGTCAAAGGCAAATATGGTCTGAATTCGGGAATCGGCAAAATAAAACGTTGTGTCGTCGGGGCTCCAGGCAAGGGTATTGGCGATGCCGATGTTATCAAGAATACGCCGGGCGCTCTGGTTTGAACTGATGCAATAGAGCGCGCCAGTATTTTGCTCTTCGCCATCATGCATGGTGCCAACCCAGAAGCGTCCCATGCTGTCGGCCTTGGCATCATTGCAGCGATTTTGAAGGCGGTCTTCCTCAATATTCCATTTGCTATGGAGCGTTCCGCGCTCAGGTTCGAAGAGCGCACAGCCGCGGTCACAGGCGACAATCAGAGTACCATCTGCCCGGAGAGCAAGGCCGCTCGGTCCCGCATCAACAGCAAAGCGGTGATGAACGCCGGTGCTTGGACACAGGAATTCAATGGCGTGTCCCTTGATGTCGACCCAATAAAGCCTGCCAGAACGCCTGTCCCAGCATGGGCCTTCCGCCAAAAGACAGTCGCGGCGCAGGACACATTCGACGTCAGTCATTTGCAGCGTCCATGTGTTTGAGGACGAATATAGCCACCTCTCCGGCAGCCATGACGGGCAACGGCAAACCTCGCTCACACAACACTGGCGCTGGCATTATGACGGCTTCACCGCGGCTGACAGGGGGTGTGTACTTCGCCCGTGAGAGGGCACCCGGAGAAGCGTTGAGTTGATGAACGCTCCAGTTGCCGCCTTTAAGGCCCGGAATACGCAGCGGCGCCAATAGAGGATAGGGTGATGAACCCAAGTGGGCGACCGATACCAGTGCAACCTGCTGATCTATCGCCACAAATCCACATATGGCGCTATCATCGTGTTCAAGGCGCAGGATCTGCGCATGGCTTAAGTGATCGCGCCAGCGCTTATGCTCACGGATAATGGCGGCGACTTGTGCGCGTTCTTGAGCGGACAGGCTCAGCAGATTTGCTTCGATGCCCATATGACCAAAGAATGCGGTATAGGCCCGAAAAGCTGTGGAGGCCTCACGTCCAGTGGTATGGGCGCGTCTAGGACCAATGTGGCAACCCATGACTTCAGGTGGAAAAAAGATGGAAAAACCACGCTGTATCATCTGGCGGTCATAGGGGTCATTGCAGTCCGAGGTCCAGATCCGTTCGGCACGCGACAGCATTGCATAGTCAGCACGTGCACCGCCTGAAGCGCAGGCCTCGATTTCTACCTCTGGGTAGGCATCGCGCACACGGTCAAGCAAACGATAAAGAGCCTGGGTTTGAGCAAAGCTGGCCGGTCGCCCAGCACTGAACCCATGGCTGACGTCACGATTGGCGTCCCATTTCAAATAGGAAATCGGATATTGTCGTAACAAGGCATCAAGCTGCTGGAAAATAGTTTCGAATACTTCGGGACGGGTAAGGTCAAGAATGTACTGCGCGCGCCCTAAGGGCTGGTTCCGGCCATGTATTCCAAGTATCCAGTCTGGGTGTGCTCGCATCAGGTCGCTGTCGCTGTTGACCATTTCCGGCTCAACCCACAACCCGAATTCCATGCCCCGCGCAATGACGTGACGGATCAAGGGAGCAAGACCGTCCGGATATTTGTTGCGATCGACCTCCCAGTCGCCAAGACCGGCTTTATCGTGTATCCGTCCCTTGAACCACCCGTCATCCAGAACAAACCGTTCAACTCCGACGTCTGCAGCCAGGTCGGCCAGCTGCTTGAGCTTTTCGACGTCGTGTTCAAAGTAGACGGCTTCCCAGGTATTGAAATGAACTGGCCGAGGCTTGCTGTAAATTCCTGCCGGTACGATTTTTTGTCGTACAAAGGCATGGAATTTTCGGGACACATCGTTTAAGCCCCGCTCCCCTCGCGCAACGTGTACAGCCGGGCTGTGCCAGCTTTCGCCGCGTTTGAGACTAATTTCCCCCGGTGCAAGAAGAACGCCAGCCTGTAACTGGATGCGCCCATCGCGCAAACGCTCGGCGATAATCCTGTGGTTGCCACTCCAGGCCAGATGCAGGGCTATGACTGCGCCATGGTGCTCTGCGAACCCCTTTTCGCCAGCGATCAGAAAAGGTGGACTATGATGAGAGGTACGGCCTGTTCGGTTTTCTTTGGTAAGTTGACCTGAGGCGAGGTAGTGGCGGAGTTGCTGAAATTCTAGGGCCCAGCGGCCGTTGAAATGCAGCAGATCCGCGAATTCAGTCGGAAGGGTTAACCCCGCAAGCCAGTCAAGCTGCAAACCATCCGCACCGGTATTCGTCATGCTGATCTGGCTGGTTAGGACACTGGTTCTTTGGTCGAGTGAGAGCTTCAAATGTAAGGTCGCAGCCAGATCCGTGTCGGTAAGCGTGAAAGCTATCTGCGAGCGATCTGCGTGATATTCCGTGAGGCCGAAATTGGTGATGGTGTCGGAGTTTCCGCGCTGGACCTGAACCGCGGGATGTCCGGTAAAGCCACTTCCTAGCTGGGGCAGGAGACTGAGGGCCTCGCCTGTATCAAGTAAACCATGCGGGACAGGCGTTTCCATGGCCCTAACCAGATGCACGAGGTCAACGTCGTCGGGCAGGCGCGTTCCCCAGTGGACAATTTCCGGAATGCGCCCGTGCTTGAATTCAAGCACGACCGTATCGCTTGAACTATCGAGCCGATGTGGACCGTCAGTGAATTCGGAAATGGTCATACGAGATGCCCCTGAGGTTCAGTTCATGAGCCTTCCTTGCAGCGCAAATATGATGGTCGGAACCAAGCCCGGGGTAGCAATAAGCCCGGGGAGAACGTGGGATATGGATGTGCTCGAGCGGTCCCTTCGCCAATGCCGATCGCAGGTGCTTTGAAGTAGGCATGGTTGGCAGCCGGACGTTGGGTTTGGATTTGAGGTTGGAGGTGGCAACAGGTCAGGTGCGTAAAGGATGGAAGCCTATCACTGGGCAAGTTTGAGACAAAGCTCGCGTTCGGCCTACACTGGCGGGAGGGGCATTTCCCGCGATGACGATGGCCTCATGTTTGGCGTGGCCGTGCGATTGAGGTGGTGATGCCCGATAGCAGGATTGGTTTACGGAATCGCGGAGGAAGAACTTTCTTTTTAAGAGGGCCCAAGCACGGAAGGAACCGGGGAATGTCGTGAATTGGGATCGGGCCTCCGTGCCCCGCTCCCTCGGCATGGGCCCACTGCTGGGCTCGTGCCCTGCCGGGTGAATCTGGGTTGAGGGTGGGCTCAGAGCCCGATGGTGTCTGACGCCAGGGCGGCGATCCAGGAATTTTATCCCGGCGCGGCAGAAAGCCGGCGTTAAACCTGGGTTATCACGAGGAAGAATGACGCCAAGGCTCTGGATTTCCGAGCATGTCAGAACGGTGTGGGGCAATAGAGCTCGCGCCCAGCATGGTTCCGACCCGAATTGACCAAGCTTAGATGCTCTGCCAAGAAACCCGTGAGCAGGGATGAAATGTAGGAATGTCAGGTTCGAAGAGCAGTAAGATACGCGGAAAGGGTGCCCGGTCTTCGGCGGCAGCAGAACCGATGGACGGTATCTTGCCGGCCAGCCAGGAAAGGAGCCGCGCCGCACGTGAGCGTATGCTGAACGCAGGAGAGGCTGTCTTTGCCCGTATGGGTTACAACAATGCTCATGTGTCCGACATTGCTTCTGCTGCAGGATGCTCAGTTGGAAGCTTTTATCGACGCTTCCGGGACAAGGAAGCACTGTTTCGCGCCTTGCACCAGAAAATCATCGAGCAGCGGCGGCAACGTAACGAGCAGTTTTATGCCCGCCCGGAACTTGCAGATCTCCCTAGTGCTGAGGTGATACGCCTCTTCATCAAAGACATACTTGGTCACTTCAAACAGAATGGCGGGTTTATTCGTGCCCTTTTTCAGCGGACGCTGGACGAGGGCAATCGGGACTACTGGCCGGAGCTACGCAAGGCGGCCGCGCTTGAAGGGGAGGGGCTTGCCCGTTTTCTACGCGGCCGTGGAGAACTCGCGCATTCCGATAACCATTATAGCTGTGATTTCATTGTTCGGGTGATCGAGGGGACAATCGTACACGCAGTACTACATGCGGGAAATGCGCTGAAGGACGAAGAACAGTTCCTCGACGACCTTGCACGTGTCGCCACCCGCTATCTTGAAATCGGCGGTTCCTCCGGTCGCGCGGCAGGGCAGAAGAAGTCCAGGACCGGTAAGCCTCCCACCACGTGAATTCAAGGCACCGCAGGCTGCCTGCGCCACACGCATCGGCAAGGATGGCTTGACCCGCGTATTTTTCAGGCCATAATGAGAACAACAATTCCGGTTTTGCCTCTATCTGAATGTGATGCCGGGGGTGCCGATCAGGTATCGAGTGGCAGTGCCATCACCTGCCAGGAGGGGCGATGACGCTTGTGACCTGACTCCACGCAGGCCCGCAAGGACCGGAATATTTTATCCATTGGAAGCAAAAGCCATGCGTTTGCGGATGCTTCCCGAGACTGACGGACACTTCAACGGAGCAGCGAGTCATGCGTACGTGATCGGTTCGCGCCACACTTCGATCTGCTGTTGCTCATTCACTAGTGTTTAAGGAGAACATCATGGGGTATCGACATCCCTCAGGCGAGGAATTTGGAGGCGTGATTGGCAAGACCGTCTACGAGTCGAAGCCCTGGTGGCCTGAGCCGAAGCTGAAAAAAGGTGCGCCGAACGTGGTTGTCGTGGTCCTTGATGACACCGGGTTCGCACATCTGGGTTGCTACGGTTCTACGATCAGTACTCCCAACATCGATGCGCTGGCAGCCTCCGGTGCGCGCTTTACCGGCTTTCATACTACGGCATTGTGCTCGCCAACCCGTGCCTGTCTGCTGACCGGGCGAAATCACCATGCGGTGGGCATGCGGGGGATTTCCAATTTCGACACAGGCTTCCCCAACATGCGGGGGGCCATTCCCAAAAGCGCAGCCACGCTGGCCGAGATTCTTCGCGATAACGGCTACGCAACCTTCGCTGCGGGCAAATGGCATCTGGCCCCCATGGCAGAATGTTCAGCCGCGGGCCCCTTCACAAACTGGCCGCTGCAGAAGGGTTTTGATCGCTATTATGGCTTTTTGCAGGGAGAAACCGACCAGTTTCATCCGGAACTTACCTGCGACAATCATTTTGTAGATCCGCCCAGCCGCGCCCGTGATGGCTACCATGTTTCCGAAGATATCGTTGACCGTTCCACGGACATGATCCGCGATCTGACCTCTCTCGTGCCAGAGCGCCCATTTTTCCTTTATCTGGCCTTTGGTGCCATGCATTCGCCACACCAGGCGCCACAACAGTTCCTGGATAAATACCGGGGCAAATTTGACGCTGGCTGGGACAAGGTTCGCGAAGAGTGGTACGAGCGTCAGAAGCAGATGGGGATCATACCCCCCGATACCAAATTGGCTCCTCGCAATCCTGGGGTACAGCCGTGGGAGGAACTTTCGCCAAACCAGAAGGCCTTCGCCACCCGTCTGCAGGAAGCATTTGCCGCCATGCTGGAACACACAGATCAGCAAATCGGCCGGCTGATCGATTTTCTTAAGGGCATCGGACAGTGGGAGAACACCCTCTTTGTTCTGCTATCCGACAACGGTGCAAGTCAGGAAGGTGGTCAGTCTGGCGTTCTTGACGAAATGAAGTGGTTCAATGGTATCGAAGAGGACGTGGATGCTGCAGTTGAACGTCTCGACGATATCGGTACTGCGAACAGCCATAGCAACATTCCCTGGGGCTGGGCGCAGGCAGGCAATACGCCGCTCAAATGGTACAAGCAGAATACCCATGGCGGGGGCGTCCGCGACCCTCTGATCATGCATTTTCCAGGACGCCTGGCCTCTCCAGGTGTCCTTCGGCGTCAGTTCTGTCACGCCATCGATATCATGCCTACGGTTCTTGATTTCGCAGGCATCGAACTGCCGGATGAGGTGGGTGGCGTTAAACAGATGCCTGTCCAGGGCCGGAGCCTGAGGCCAGCTGTTGAAAACGCTGAGGCGAGCATCGCACGCGAAACCCAGTTTTTCGAGATGCTCGGCCACCGTGGCATATGGAAGGATGGCTGGAAGGCCGTTACCCGCCATCGTCCCGGACAACCGTTCGATCAGGATCGCTGGGAACTTTACCACCTCGACGAGGACTTCTCGGAAGCCAACGATCTGGCTGAGCGGGAGCCCGGACGTGTCAAGGACATGATTGATCTTTGGTGGCGCGAAGCTGAGGCAAACGGGGCTCTTCCGCTTGACGATCGGGGTGCCATAGCACTCTTTGCCGCATCGCGCCGTCCCGGGCTACCCACCGCGCGTGAACGCTTTGTCTATTATCCCCCGCTTTCTCACATTGTGACCGATGCCTGCCCGCCTGTAGCCCGCGGCTGGCGCATGGCCGCTGAGATTTCTCACACGCATGATGCCAAGGACGGCGCCCTTGTGGCGCGAGGCAGCATCAATAGCGGGTTTGTTTTGTACATAAAGGACGGGTTTCCTCACTTTGACTATAATTGCTTTCACATTCACACCCACCTGACGGGTAAGGAACGTCTGACCGCAGGTGACCACGAAATTGGGGTGACGGTAGTAAGGCGCGATGATGGCGGAGCCGATGTAGTCCTTGCAGTAGACGGCAAAACGGTAGCCACGGGCGAGATCAAGAAGCTCTTGTTCATGATCTCATCGATGGGCATGGACATTGGGCGTAGCCTCGCACCGGTCAATGATGATTATCTCGAGCCCTTCAACTATGAGGGACATATCCGGCGTGTGATTTTTGAAGTGCCTTCCATGAGACGTGCCGGTGAAACGAGGGCCGAAGTACGGGCGGTAAACGCCCAGCAGTAAGAGGGTATCAAGTGGCAGGGCCCGCACTGGTCTGCAGGATCAGCGGTGCCCTGCCATTTTGGTTGGCGCAATCAAGACCGGCATGGCAATCAGGTTGTCGGAGAATATCAAAGCTTTCAGCACCCAGGCTGTCCGTGCCCGCGCTGTTGGTCCTTTCCGGGTTCCAGGGATCTAGCTGAGACTGCACCCCAATAGGCTCGCCCAGCCTCCTTTGGGTTCTTGCCCAGATCGGGGCGGTGCTGTCAGGGCTTGCGCAATGCCTCGCTGCCGAGTGCTTGGCACTGAAGCGGGCGTAACCCCGCCTTTACCTTAAGACCGTAAAAAAGAAGACCCTGTGGAAGGAAGGACATGCGGTCGGCATCGACGCTCGCGTTCATTGGAGTTGCTGCGCTCTTTGCCACCCCGGCACTTGCGGCGTCCGGCCAGTCCATGCCTCACCACAAGATCACACAGGCCGTCAGCTATGTCGCCATCAAGCCAATCTATGCAACTGTCCTGGACGCGGGCAGACCAGTGGGACTGCTTCTGGTCTCCTTTGGCCTCGACATTCCCAACGCAGCGCTGAGGGCTCGCGCAGAGGCCGCACTACCACTACTGCGAGATGCCTATGTGCGCAACATCATGGCATTTTCGGCGGCTGCGGTGCGGCCATTCCAGCAACCAGATGTGAACCTCATCGCCCGTCGCCTGCAGGCCGTCACAGATCAGAAGCTGCAGCAAACCGGCGCCCGTGTCCTGCTCATCGAAGTCATGCTGCAAATGTCACGTTGAGACGGTGACGCAGAACCTGTTCTGGGTTCAGCGGTTCGCCCCCGGCACCCAGAGTACATCCCCCCCGTTTGCGGAATTGGCAAACCGCGCCGCAACAAAGAGGTGATCGGAAAGGCGATTGATGTATCTGAGGGCTGCTTCACCGACTACTTCACCCTCGGCCAGCGCCACCACCAGCCGCTCCGCCCGCCGCACTATGGTACGGGCGAGGTGAAGATGCGCCGCCGTGGCCGTCCCTCCCGGCAAAACGAAGGAACGTAAGGGTTCGAGCTGGGCGTTCATGCGATCGATCTCCTGTTCCAGACGGTCAACCTGGGACTGGATAACCCGCAAAGCTCCTTCTTGGGGTTTGGCTGCCTCAGGCACACACAGATCAGCACCAAGATCAAACAGGTCGTTCTGAATACGCTCGAGCATCGCAGCCAATTCGCCGTCCGCAGTCAGACGGGCCAAACCAATTGCCGCATTGGCTTCATCGACCGAGCCGTAGGCTTCGATCCTTAATGCGTGCTTGGGCAAACGCGTTCCATCACCCAGGGCCGTGGTACCCCTGTCACCTGTACGGGTATAGATTTTGTTGAGCTTTACCATGGCCGGGAACTTAGACCGGTTTGGGTACGCTGTCGCAGAAAAAAGTACCGCAGTTGGCCCTACCGGACTGAAAATCCGTTACCCACGCTTCGGGTCAGCGAAGCAATGAGAGAGCGAGCTGATAGCTGCTGATCTGGTTGGTAAGACTGGTCGAGACCGGTCCTTGGTTCTGTGTAGGTGCGACGCTACCGGCACTTGCCGGGGGGGCATTGATCTGACGGTAGGCGGTGGTGATCTCATTCATGGCGTTGAACAACATGGCCTTGGCGACACCTGCACCGGTTGAGGTCGAAATATCCAGCGTCGACCCTGTCAGTCCGAGGCCAAATACCGGGGGGGCGGAGGTGGCGCTGTTCGAAGAACTCGACGTGCTTTTGCTTGTGGTGGAATTGGAGATGGTCCCGGCAGCAATACCAAGTCGGGCCAGCGCATCGAAATTCTGCGGCCCGGCGATCAGCTTCGCTGACACCCCCTTGTTTACCGAAATCTTGAGAGCGTTGCCACCATTGGCATAGGTGACAGAAGCGGAACCGGCAAAGACCATCGCATTATTGATCTTGTCGACCAACGACTGGAGGGTCTCGCCGGTACCGATGGTAATCGTCTGTGTACTGGTCGCTCCATTACGGGTGATCTGGATCTGAAATGAATCACCAGGTCGCAGGGTACTTGCCGACGTCAGATCAACCGACTGGTTGATATCGATGGTACCACGGGGCAATCCCAACGCATCCAGTACGCTTGAACCGGTGGGATCAAGTACCACGCTGGAACCGGTCGAGGTTCCGCTGGCACCACCATATTGCTGCACCCAGTTGATGGTACCGGTCCCTGACAGCTGTGCAACAAAGGCATTCTGGGTTCCCTGTACGTTACGGTTCTGGCCATTGAACGTACCGGTCGTCGTCCCGGAAAGATAAACATTCCCTGCGGAGTCAACGGTGAGGCCACCGGCGGTGTCCGTTCCCGATGTGCCAACATAGGTGAGCGTATCGGCCGTAACCGAGCTGCCGGAATTGGTAAAGCTTGCAACGAACGCATCGAGCCCGCCAGAAGGACTTCCCACCACGGTCGCCGTCCCACCACTCGTCAGATTGGTGCTCGAAGTTGTCCCAGACAGGTAGACCTTGCCATTGGCCAGAGCAATTCCGCCAATCGAACCGCCGGTGCCCAGTGCACCCAGATTTTCCGTCCATACCGGCGGCTTTGTAGCATCGCCATTAGCATATTTGGACAGAACGGCCTGACCGTTCTGTACGCTGGCGACGTAGAGGCTGCCATTGGGCCCAACCGCAGTTGCCCCTACGGCGTCGCTGCCTGACGTCCCAAACTGCTGCTCATATTGGATGTTTCCATTGCTGTCGAGCTTGGCGACGTAGGCATCCTGGCCACCAGCGCTGGTTTGACCTGAACCGATCGTGCCGTTGACCTGACCGCCGATATAGATATTTCCGCTGGCATCAACACTGACGCTATTGGCGCCGTTGGCAGCAAGAGTAGGGATCTGCTGTACCCACTGCTGATTACCATTGGTATCGTATTTGGCAACAAAAGTGTCAGCACTGCCATTGGCGATTCCGGAAGGCGTCAGATTGGCGGTCGATGATCCCGCAATGATGACATTGTTGTTCGAGTCGATCGCGAGGGAATAGGCGTTGGCGTTGCCGGCGCTGCCCAGCAGCTTGGTCCATTGCAGATTGCCGGCAGAATCATATTTGCTCAGTACAACATCCTGGCTACCCTGGATGAGTTCATTGCCAAAGCTGCCGGTAGCGGTTCCGATCGTATAAATGTTGCCGTTGCTGTCGATGGCACTTGCTGTTGTGGTCGAGGTACCGCTGGTAGGAGACAAGGTGGCATTGAAGCCTGACTGGGGAGGCGCGGAGGTGCTCAGATTGCTGAGCTTGACGAGGCGTCCTTGCTGATTGGCTGCTGAAGTATAGGTTTGCGAACCGGAGACGGTCGAGGTTGATAGCGAGCTCCCGCTGGATCCTGCCAAATAAAGCGCCGGTGTGGCACCGGCGCTGGAAAAGGTCAGAGATTCGCCAGGCGCTTCGGTAACCGCGATACCGTAGCTCGCCTTGGTAGGATCATTGATCGAGCCCTGCGTCATGACCCGCGATAATGTCGAGGAAGAGCCAGCGGCGGCGAGCTGCTTGTTGACGTACGCGATAATATTATCGAGCGTCAGAGGTCCTGACACATTGGCCAGATTGATCGCGACATTGGTGACCGTTCCACCTTTTTGTACTGCGATGTTGAAACTCTGCTGGCTGCTGACATTGGGCAATGCCGTGGACAGGTTCGCATCCGAAACAATGGTAGCGCCCTGATAGGAGAAGGGTGGAAAGGGAACCGATACACTGCTTGTTACTGAAGACTGGGTTTTGCCCAGCTGCAGGGTCAGTTCGTTGAAATTGGTCGACGAGATGTAGTTCTCGACCTGGGTCAGTCCCTGCTGAAAACGTGTATTGTAGCCTGCCTGCTGA
This sequence comes from Pseudomonadota bacterium, assembly GCA_021851325.1. Lineage (GTDB taxonomy): Bacteria > Pseudomonadota > Alphaproteobacteria > Micropepsales > Micropepsaceae > Rhizomicrobium. The sequence continues at coordinate 101,670 of JAJZDZ010000008.1, forward strand.
CCAGAGGTGACCCCCGCACGGGTGCTCATGCCGGCCAGATAGGACAGATTGTTGAGCGCCGTATAAAGCGAAAACAGCTTTTGATTGTCCTGTGCGGTCTTGGTCGCGGTGGTACTGCCAGCTGAATGCGCGACATCGCTGGTGTTCAGGAAGTTGGTCATCGCCATGATCTGGGCGTCACGCGCCTGCTTCGTGGCGGTATTGGTACTGTTCCACGGCGGGTTATTTTGTGCGTTGGTCGAGGTCCCGCCCGCTGCTGTTCCTGTGGTGGATGCGGTTTGTTGCGAGGTAGAGGAGGAGGCAAGCGACAGACTGGCAGTCTGCAGCTGGGAGTTCATATAGGAAATCAGCGACGTGGCGCTGATCGTCGTAAGTGAAATCTGGCTTACCATGTGCCCAATTTTGCCAAAGCGTACTTAAAGCATCGCTAAGTATCGTGCTTAACGGGGCCTTAAACTCCCGGCTCTAAAAGAGAGCCATGCCCTTAACTGCCTACCAGAACGGTCTTAAGCTTGCCGAAAGCGGACGCCATAGTGAGGCGATCGCGGCCTTCGAAATGGCACTGGCGCAAAAGCCTGACGACCTAGGGGTTCTCTATGCGCTCGCCGGGACCGCCCGCAGCCTTGGCCTGCCCGCAGTCGCTCGCAGTTTTTACGCCAAGGTGCTTGCCATCGAACCCGGCCGCATCGAGGCGGTTAATGGCCTCGCCCAGCTTCTGTGCGACACCAATGAACCAGAGGAGGCCATTGCGCTTCTTCAACCCTGGGTCGGGCATCACAACAGCTGTGCTGAGCTCAAAGTGACCATGGGCATTGCCCTACGTCAGCTCAACCGCATTGATGACGCCGAAATGCTCTTTCGTGAGGCGCTGGCGCTGACCCCGGATTTTGCCCCGGCTTTGGGCAACCTGGCTGACTGCCTGGCCGACAAAGGCCAGCTCGGCGCCGCACTGGAACTTTACGACCGCATATTGAACCGCGACCCCAATCAGCACACTGCACGTCTCAATCGGGCTATCCTGCATCTTCTGGGCGGCAACCTGAAAGCGGGCTGGCGCGATTATGCGGCGCGCTTGAAACTGCCTCACAAGAGCCCGCGCGCATTGCATCGGCTTGCGCCCTGGTCGGGCACCAAGCTCAGAAACACGCGGCTTTTGATCACGGCCGAGCAGGGCGTGGGCGACCAGGTCATGTTTGCGAGCCTTATTCCGGAGCTTTCTTGCCAGGCTGCAGGGCAGGGTGGCCGGCTGCTGCTCGAATGCGATCCTCGCCTGCAGCCGCTCTTTGCCCGCAGTTTTCCGGATGTCGAGGTACATCCTGTCAAGTGGAAGGGACGCGAAGGCGTCATCGAAGCTCATTATGACTGGCTCTTGGCCCGTGGTGGCGCAAATGCCGCCATTGCGCTGGGCAGTCTGCCACGCATTATGCGCCCGGATCTGACCTCCTTTCCCCCAGCGCACAGCTATCTCATCGCCGACCCCGAGGAGCGGACGCGCTGGCAACAATGGTGCGGAGACTTGCCCCCGGGCCGGCGCATTGGTCTTTGCTGGCGGAGCGGCAAACTGGGCGGCGGTCGGGCACTGCAATATGCACCACTGACCAGTTGGGCCGAACTGATGCGGGTGACTGCTGGCGAATTCATCTGCCTGCAATACGATGCACAAAAAGAAGAAATAGCTGCTCTGGAGCGCCTCAGTGGCCGGACACTCCATATCCCGCCGGGCATTGACCAGAAGCAGGAGCTTGACCGAACGACCGCGCTCTTGTCCTGCCTCGAGGTGATGATCAGTGCACCCACCGCCGTCAGCTGGATGGCAGCCGCCTGCGGCATCCGGACCCTCAAGCCTCTTTATGACACCAGCTGGACCTGCTTCGGAACCGATTACGAACCTTTCGCGCCAGCAGCGCGGCTGATTAGTCCGGACCGGCCAGGGGACTGGTCAGGATGCTTCGCGAAGTTGGTTGAAGCGCTCCGGTAAGGCAGGGCATGCGCCCTCAGCCCGCGCGCAGTCGGGTTTCTGACCTTCGCTGGGCCAGGTGCCCGGCCAGATCTGCGGCAATACGATCGGCGCCGTCCGCATCGATCCGGCTCAGACCAGCGTGACGCATCTGCCGGCGCATGGCGGTATCGCCAAGAAGTCGCCGCACGGCCGCAACGATGGCCTCATCGCTCAGCGTGTCGGCAAGCCCGAGATTGAGCCCCATCCCCGCGGCGGCAAAGGCTGCAGCGGACTTTACATGATCCTCGGTCAGACCGAGGTAAAGCGCCGGCACGCCGCTGGCGGCCAGCTCGTAAGCGGTTACGCCAAAGGCACATAGCGCTGCATCCGCGCCGGCAAATTCAGGTCCAAGATCGTCAGCACCCTCGATGGTTTCGAACTGTGGCGACAAGCCCACGATGGTTTTTGCCAGACGCGCCCCCTCGGTAACGCCGCGACCGATGACAAAGCGCGCCCGAAAGAGAACATCCTCGCGCGCCAGGGCCTGCGCACAGCGCACAGTCAGACCCTTAGGGTCGCTACCCCCCATGGTTACCAGAAGCCGCGGCAACCCCAGGCGATCGGGCGCCGGACGGGTTGCCGGACGGGCACCAAGAATTGTCCACTGCCAGCCCATTCGTACCAACGTGCAGCTGTCATTCCAGTCGAGCGCCTGGGCGCAGGGCAAGGGCGGGAAATAGCCCAGATCTGCCACACGTCGCCGTTCGCTGGCATCGTCAATGACAGCACACAGCGCCACATGGCGCTTAAGCCGGACAAGACCGGCAGGCCCAACTCCGTCACGAAAGTCGCAGACTAGAATGTCGGGTCGATGCTGGGCGATAAGACCTGCCAGCGCCTCTTCATCATCACCTGATATCTGCGTCCCTTCGAAACCGGCAGTCCGGATCGGCAGGAGGGCATCGTCACTACCCCTGAGCGCAAACATGACGCCAATGCCCTGGTGGTCGCGTAAGGCTCGGGCCAGCATCACCATGCGCTTGACATGTCCATACCCATAGGGCCCGCCGCCGTCACAGCGGATCAGACACAGACCGCCGGCATCAAGTGGCTTTTGGCGCACATGTGCATTGACGGTACGCAGCTCAGGTTCCCGTTCCAAGAGCAGAAGAAGGTCAGCAAGAACAGCTTCTCCGGCCTTCGCAGCCAGCCTTTCATGGACGATCTCGGCAAAGGCAAGATCATCGGGCGTATCAATAGTGAGACGTGTTCCGTCGCGTGCCAGAGCCGGATAGGGCGCGGCGCGGGCAATGCGTACAAAATCAGGATGGAGCTTGAAGTACCCGGTCACATGTTCGCGGGCAATCACGTCATCATGGGCATCCATCATGAGCTTGTCCAAAGCCCGCCGGCTCATCGGATCAACGCCACAATGTGCGGTCACTGCACCGTCTTCAAGCAGAACATAATCGGCGTTTTCAGCAAGCATGGCCGTGATCAGATGATCGACAAAGGCGGCATCGATGAAAGGTGCATCAGCATTGACACGTACGATCACGTCAGCCTCGAGCATATCGGCCGCACGCGCAAAGCGGGCAAGCACGTCGTCTTCGGAACCACGGACAACGATAAGACCCTGTTCCTTGGCAAACTCGACGATGGCGTCATCACGGGGATTGACCGAGGTGGCAATAGCGATCTGACCGATGAGTTGCGAACGTCTGAGCCGGTGGACCACATGCCACAAAAGCGGTCTGCCGGCGATCGGCCGCAGCACTTTACCGGGAAGGCGTGTGGAACCCATTCGCGCCTGAATGACGGCAACGATATTGGGCGCAATGCGAGGTTCGGCTGGCGATTGACTCACGCAGCCCTTCCCCATGCGGAACGGACATGCTTGAACGGACGCATCCCGTCAGAGGGATCGGCACGCCAGTTGCTGTCTTCCCGTTCGCAGGGCTGCGATACCTTTCTGCCATCGCCATCTGCCAACAGGCTCTCACGTATCCCTGCGATAACCGGTGCAATTTCATGTGGCAACCAGCAATGGCCGGCCGCGTATTCGGCGCCCGCGCCATCCAGATCAAGATGAAACTCGATGACCGCAGCCTGCCAGCGCTGCACCGCACGCCATATGACTGCCGGGCGGCGGGTATGATCCGACCAGCCAACCGGACAACCGGAGCGCTGCCGCAAGGTTTCGATCGCCGCCAGATTGGCCTGTTCGATAGGTGTCGGATAGGCCGACACGCAATGCAGAAGACTAAGATCGCTGCAGCCTGAGGCACGCAGCGTCGCGACCGCAGCATCGATCTCACCAAGGCTCGCCATGCCGGTCGAAAGCACAACCGGCTTGCCGGAACGCCCGCAGGCCGCAAGCAGGGGCTGGACCAGGAGCTCGTAGGACGCGATCTTGTAGAAGTCGACATAGGGTGCAAGTTCTGCCACCGCCTCCACGTAGAAGGGGGTACAGGAAAAGGCGATGTTGCGCGCCCGGCAGCGTTCCGCCAGGACCGGCAGGTGGGCCAGTGGGAGCTCCCAGTCCTCGCGCGCCCGATGCTGCGGGCTTTGGCTGAGGATCTCGGGCGCAAACATGCGGGCAATGCGGAACAGCTGAAATTTCACAGCATCGCAGCCAATGTCCGCAGCTGCATCGACAAAGGCCAGAGCCCGTGACAGATCGCGTCCATGGTTGGACGAGGCTTCAGCTATGAAGAGGGGTCTACGCATGGCTAATCGCCCTAAGCGCGGCTTTAACGGTTTCTAAAGGGCCTATGACTAAGAAGCAGTTAACGGGGGGCAAAAATGATGAAGATCGAAGCTGCGGGCCCAGACCGTATCACCTGGCAGGATCATCATGGCCCGGTCCTGTCGAGCCAGAACGGTTATGACGTGATCACCTGCGCCGCCTGTGGTTTTGCCCATGCTGTACCCCTGCCCCCCCCCGAAGAGCTGAGCGCAGAGTATTCCGAGCGCTACTACAGAGACGAAAAGCCTACTTATCTTTCCCATGCCCGCGAAGACCAAGCCTGGGCACGCCTCAGCCAGGACGACCGCCTGGACGTGCTTGAGCGGCTTCTGCCTTCTTCGCGGCGGCGCCTGATCGACATTGGCTGCGGTCCGGGCTTCTTTTTACAGACGGCCTGCGCCCGCGGCTGGCAGGGTGAGGGTCTTGAGCCATCACAGCAGGCCTCGGATCATGCCCGCAGCCTTGGCCTTCGCGTACATCAGGGATTCTTCAGTGCTGAACGTGCCGGCACGCTTGGCCGCTTCGACGTCGTGCACATGAACAATGTACTCGAACATGTACCAGACCCGCTTACTCTTCTGAAGGCAGCCTATGACCTTCTGGAACCCGGCGGGTTTCTGGTCGTTGGCGTCCCCAACGATTTTTCACCGTTGCAGATCGCTGCAGCTGCCCAAGGCCTGCCGCACTGGTGGGTCGCTCCCCCACATCACCTCAATTATTTCGACTTTTCATCGCTGTCGGCGGTGCTTGAGCGGCTGGGTTTCGTGCTGCGTGAACGGCAGACCAGCTTTCCGATGGAGATGTTCTTGCTGATGGGCGAGAATTATACGGCGGAACCGGCACTGGGACGCGCCTGTCATACCCGCCGCAAGCGCTTTGATCTTGCCCTGGCAGAAACAGGCCTCAACGAGGTCCGCCAGCACTTCTATCGTGTGCTTGCTGATGCCGGGCTGGGACGTGAGGCCATCATCTTTGCGGGCCGGCCGTGAGTGCCCGGGCCTTTTTCATCGTCTCCAGCGGACGGTCCGGCACCGCGATGTTGCACAAGGCCCTCCTCGCGGCCGGCAATGTCGACATGCATCATGAATACATGGTGCAGATCCTGCAGCCCTTGGCCGTGCGCAGATATCATGGCCTGGTCTCCCATGCTGAAGCCACCCGGATACTGGATCAGACCCATGGCGCAGCTGTCCATTATTGCGAGGCGGAGTTCTGGGGCGATTCCTCAAACAAATTGTCTTGGCTTATTCCCGAGCTTTCGGCGCTCCTGCCTGAAGCCAAATTTGTCCATCTGATTCGCGATGGGCGGAAGGTCACGGGCTCGTATTTCCGCAAGCTTGGCGGCGAATGCTACGATGATCGCTCGAGCCTTATCCTTGCACGCCATCTGGCGGCGCCAAGACAGGTGCCGCCCCCACCGCCTGAGAAGCAGTACTGGTGGCCCCAGGCTAAAAGCGGCAGTCCTTGGGCCGCCGAATTCAGCCGCTTCAGCCAATTCGAGCGCATCGCCTGGCACTGGTGCGAAGTCAACCAGGTGATCCTGGACGCTCTCGCATCGTTGCCGTCGTCGCGGCACCATTTCGTGCGCCTTGAAGATCTCTACGAACGTCCTGACACGCTTGATCGCCTGCTCGATTTCCTGGGTTTGCGTAAGGGCCCGGATCTGGCCGCGCTGTTTCTGCGGCCGCATAACGTCAATCGCCCGGAGGACCAGCTTCTCAGCCCGGCCGAGACAGCTGCGTTTACACGCATTGCCGCGCCCATGATGCAGCGTCTTGGATATGGCGAAAGGACTGAATACGTAGTGAATTATTAACGCTGTCAGAGCCAGTATGGTGAACAGGAGACTAAAGGACGCCAGCCTTGACTGCCAGCGAACGCTGCGAGTTATGCCAACAGGCGGCACTTGAGCCTGTCTATCGGGCGGCTGGTACCGCGCGGGGCCTGACCGTAAATCTTTGTCGCCATTGCGGCCTGTTACAGTCGCTGCCGCGGATCGACCAGGCGCCCCGGCGCGGGGCCTCCGCATCGGGGGCCGCGGACTGGGGCAACATCCGCTACGGCAAGGGCTTTCGTACCGCGCAGGCCATGGCCGCACTACGACGCCATGCCGATCTTTCGGCTCCCTCCCAGGTTCTCGACGTAGGCTCCAACCGGGGCAGTTTTGCCCGTCAATTTCTCGCTGCAGCACCCCATGCCGCCCTCGTCGCGGTAGAGCCGGATACACGCGTCGTGCATTCTGTTGCAGACCTGGAGCGGACTGAACTTGTCTGTGCCCGCATCGAGGACGTCCGTTTCGCGGATGACCATTTCGACATCGTTCACAGTTGTCACACCATCGAACATCTTGCCTCTCCGGGCAAAGTGCTGGCGGATCACTGGCGCGTACTCAAGCCTGGCGGTCTGCTCTTGGTCGATGCGCCATCCACCGCATTGCTCGAAGCAGAAGATGTGGTGGAGGAATGGTTCATCGACAAACATCTCTATCATTTTTCCGCGCGCACGCTCATGCGCATGGTCAGCGCCGCAGGCTTTGAGATCATTGAAGCACCGGAGCCGGGGGATCGGGAAAATCTCCTGATCGTCGCCGTCAAAGCGGGCGAACCTGCACCGACATGCGCACCGGATCCACGCGAGGTCTATGAGGCCGAAGCCCGCATTGCCGCCTATGGCCGTAACCGCGCTGCCAACCTGGCGGCGCTGACGGTCATGGCGAGCGAAATCGCCCGCCTGAGCAGCAGACGGGTTGTTATTTGGGGCGCGGGCCGACTGTTCGACGCGCTCATCACCTCTGGTGGTCTTCCGCCGTCCCTGCTGGCTGGCCTCATCGATGCCCATTTGGGTGCACATCTGCCTGAGCGTCATGGGCTTGCCGTCCTGCCACCGCAGGCTGTGCGCGAGATCGCTCCGGACGTGGTGGTGGTGATGTCCCGAAGTTTTGCCGACGAGATCTCGCACATGGTGCGCCAACTCGCACCGAACGCACAGATCCTCACCTATGGCCAGATGATTAATCGTGCCCGCCAGATGGCGGCTTAAGAAAGAGGGGACTATGGGGCTCAATGTCTTCGAAGCGGGCCGGCCGGAAACGACAAGTCCCTATGATACGCTTGCGGTCCAGGTACGCGCGGCGGCGACATTCACCCGCAAGCACGCCATCGCCGCGATCTATCACGCAGGTTCCGGACATCCCGGAGGCGCCTTATCCTGTGCAGACATCCTGGCAGCGCTCTTCGGAGCAGAGCTTAATCTGTGGCCCGATGAGCCCAATGAACCGGATCGGGACCGCTTTGTCCTATCCAAAGGTCATGCTGCTCCGGCGCTTTATGCCGTGGCCTCGCATTTTGGCTTTTGCAGTCCGCGCGCGGCACTGTCCTTGCGCAAGCTTGGCAGTCCGTTTCAGGGTCATCCGCATGTCATCGACCTGCCCTGGGTTGAAACCTCCACGGGTTCCCTGGGCCAGGGCATCTCGGTCGCCGTTGGTATGGCAATGGGACTGCGCCTGAAAAAAAGCTCTGCCCGGGTTTATGCGCTCCTTGGTGATGGCGAATTGCAGGAGGGCGAGGTGTGGGAAGCAGCCATGTGTGCGGCCCATTACGGTCTCGACAATCTCTGCGCGATCATCGACTACAACAAGTTGCAGAGCGATGCCCGCAACGATGCCATCATGCGCCTTGAACCTTTGGCAGCGAAGTGGCGGGCGTTCGACTGGGCTGTTGCCGAGATTGATGGACATGACGTCGATGCGCTGCTGCGTACCTTGCGTCGCGCTGGAGGCAGCCAGGGACGCCCGTCGCTGATCATTGCCCATACCATCAAGGGCAAGGGCGTTCCCTACATGGAAAATGTCCCAACCTGGCATGGCAGCGTCAAGCTGACGCGCGCCCAGGCTGTCGAGGCGCTCACTGCGCTCGGCAGTGCCGATGCCGAGATCGAGGAATTCCTCGCATGAGCAGCGCTCCCTCCCTGATCGCAAGTACTGGCGATTCCTTGCGCGAAGCCTTTGGCCGGGCCTTGTCCGATCTGGCTGACGAGTTTCCCGAGGTCGTAGTTCTTGACGCTGATATTGCCGGTGGCACCGGCACCCACCATTTCCGCACCTCCCATCCGGAGCGCTTCTTCCAGTTCGGTATCGCCGAACAGAACATGATGGCAGCAGCCGGCGGGATGGCAGCAGTGGGATTGGTTCCGGTGGTCACCACCTTTGCCGTCTTCTGCCTTCGCGCCCTCGAACAGGCACGGCTGTCCATTGCCTATGCGCAGCGCAACGCCAAGATCGTCGCCAGCCACCCAGGTATTGATGTGGGACCGGACGGTGGTTCGGCCCAGGCGCTGGAAGACCTTGCCGCATTCCGTGCCATTCCTGGCATGACCGTGATTTCGCCTGCCGATCCTGTCGAGATGCGCCTGGCCACCCGAGCCATCCTTGCCCATCAGGGGCCGTGCTACATGCGGACAGGCCGTAGTCCCTCTCGCCGGATATTTGGTGATGACCACAAATTTGAGATTGGCAAAGGCCAGATTATCCACGAGGGCAATGATGTAACCCTGGTGGCCACCGGCGTTGAGGTGGCCCGCGCCCTCGATGCCGCAGCGATTCTGAAGGAAGAGGGAATTTCCGCACGCGTCGTCAATATGGCCACCATCAAACCCATCGATGGAGAGCTTCTGGCGCGCTGTGCGGCACAAACTGGTGCATTCGTCACGGCGGAGGACCACAACATTCATGGCGGCCTGGGCAGTGCCGTGGCCGAAGCTCTGGCCACCCGCCATCCCTGTCCGATCGAATTTGTCGGCATGAAAGACGAATTTGGCGCCTCTGGCGAACCAGAGGAACTCGCCGCTCATTTTGGGCTTGATGCGCACGCCATCGCCAGGGCGGCTCACACCGTCCTAGCCCGCAAGACCAAGAGACGCAACCGATGAACCGCTTTTCGCTGGCGGGTCGAGCCGCCGTGGTGACCGGTGCCAGCCGTGGCATCGGCAAGACCATTGCCATGGCACTGGCAGCCGCCGGCGCAGATGTGCTCATCACCTTTCGGGAGCGGCAGGGCGAGGCCCATGAGGTGGTGCGCGCCATTGAAGAAACAGGATCAAGGGCGCTTGCCGTGCGTCTCGATGTTACTGACCACAGCAGTATTACACGCATGGTTGAGAGCGCGCGCAGCTTTGGTCGGATCTCCATCCTCGTCAACAACGCCGGCATCAACAAGCCAACCGACTTTGACCGGATTACGGAGCCCGACTGGGACGACATTCTCGCCACCAATCTCAAGGGACCGTTTCTTGTCTGTCAGGCGATGCTGCCACTTCTCAAGGAAAATGGCGGCGGCGCCATCGTGCACATTGGTTCGGTCTCCGGGCAATATGGTGGACCGCGGACGGCACATTACGCAGCCTCCAAGGCAGGATTGATTTCGCTGTCGCAGGTGATCGCCCGCTTCGGAGCGGCTCATCAGATCCGCTCCAATACCGTTGCTGCAGGTCTGATCGCCTCGGATATGGCGGCGGCCGGCATGAACGCCGCGAGCGTGCAGAAGGCGGCTGAAAATATTCTTCTGGGGCGACTTGGCCGAACCGAGGACGTCGCCGACGCGGTGGTTTTTCTTGCTTCGGATGCTGCCAGTTACATCACCGCACAAACTCTCAACGTCAATGGCGGGCTTTATTTCTGATGGACAAGTGCATTCTCATCATCTCCGGGGGCATTGAGGCCGCCGAAGCGGCACGCCGGGCCAAGCAGATGGGACTGTTCGTCGTGGTATCGGACCGCGATGCACGGGCTCCAGGATTTGCCTTCGCCGACAGCTGTATTCTGGCCGACGTCTATGGTCCGGAGGAAACTGCTGCTGCTGCTGAACGTTTCAGCCGAAACGTCCGCAGGATTGACGGCGTGATCTGTGTGGCCGCAGACGCGCCGCTAACCACGGCTCGGGTTGCAGAACGACTGGGACTTAGTGGCCTCAGCAGGGAAAGCGCCCACCTTGCCTGCGACAAGATGGCGATGAAACAGTGCTTTGCTGCTAAAGGTGTGCCCGTACCGTGGTTCAAGGAAATCACCACGCCGCAAGAATTACAGCGGATTGCGATCGAGCGCGGACCTGATCTCGTCATCAAGCCCGTCGACAGTCGTGGCTCACGCGGCGTGCAACGCCTGGCCAAGGTGGCCGACCTCACCCAGGCTTTTCTATTCGCGCGAGCCCACTCGCCGAGCCAAAGGGTGATGGTAGAGGAATATCTCTGTGGCCCTCAACTCTCCACTGAGAGCCTGGTTTGCGACGGAAGAACCTTCACTCCCGGACTTTCCGATCGTAACTACGAATTTCTCGACCGTTTTGCTCCCTACTTCGTGGAAAATGGTGGCGACCTGCCGAGCCGCCTTCCGACCGTCCAGCAGGCCAAGGTCAAGGACGTGGTACAGCGCGCCGCAGCTGCCCTTGGCATCCGCAACGGCACTGTTAAGGGCGACATCGTCGTCCATCAAGGTGAGCCCTATGTCATTGAACTGGCCGCAAGACTGTCAGGAGGATTCTTCTGTACGCGCGAGATACCGCTGAACACCGGGGTCGACTTTGTCGGCTGTGCCTTGCGTCTTGCCTTGGGTGAAACCATCAGTGCTAAGGACGCCGAACCAAAGCATCTTATCCCGGTTGTGCAGCGCTACGCCTTTCCGCAGCCCGGCCGCATCGTGTCAATCGAGGGCGCCGAGGAAGCCCGCGCCATTAGCGGTGTCGAAGACGTCGTCATCACAGCACGTACCGGCGATGTCATAGCAGCGGCCGGCGACAAGCGTCCCTCTGCTGCCATGGTTCTGGCCAAAGGACCAAGTCGGGAATACGCGCTAAAGGCTGCCAATGACGCACTGGCCTGCCTGCGTATAAAGACCCAATGAACGCCCCCCTGATTGCCCATACCGATGCCAAAGCCTGCGCCGGATGGCTGCGGGTATTTGCCTTTTTTCACCTCAACATCGCCTTTTCTTCCATCGAGGAGGAGGCGCGGGACGCTGTCATTGCCCGATGCTACTGGCCGCTGCTTAAGCTGAGCGACAAGCATCCTCATATCGGGCTGGAAGCAAGCGGATATACGCTGGAAGAGATTGCCGCGCGTGATCCAGCCTGGATCGAGGCAGCGCGGCAGCGTATTGGTGAGGGACGGATCGAACTCATCGGCTCCGGCTACAGCCAGATGATCGGCCCCTTGGTGCCAGCGCGGGTGGTGGCGGAAAATCTCAAACACGGCAATCTCGTTTATGAACGCCTGCTCGGAGTGCGGCCCAAGGTCGCCCTCGTCAATGAGCAGGCCTATTCGGCCGGGCTTGTTGGACATTATCTTGATGCCGGCTACCGTGCCATCCTGATGGAGTGGGACAATCCATCTGCGCACCATCCCGAATGGGATCCGGAGCGACGTTTTTTGCCGCAATATGCCGAAGGAGCGGACGGCCGTTCAATTGCCCTGTTGTGGACCGACACCGCGGCCTTCCAGCAATTACAGCGCTATGCACATGGCGATATTTCACTGACAGCCTATACCCGCTATGTGCGGGCACGGCGCTCCTTGGCGACGCGTGCCCTATGCCTTTATGCGAGCGACGCGGAGATCTTCGATTTTCGTCCCGGTCGCTTTCGCAACGAGACATCTCTCGGCGATGAAAGTGAGTGGGAGCGTATCGACCGGGCATTTAGCGCGGTCACCGCGCAGGCTGGCATCAATCTGATCGGTCCGTCACACGCCTTGAAGCTCATCGGCCGCGAAGGCGGCGGTCACGGGATGTCCCTGCAAAGTGCCTCCGCACCGGTTCCAGTCAAGAAGCAGCGCAAATACAACCTGTCGCGCTGGGCAGTGACCGGGCGGGACAACACCGCGATCAATGCGGCCTGCGAGCGCATATATCGTGGCCTGATTGACGGTGACGCGGAGGCGGCGGAGTGGAAGGAACTTTGCTATCTGTGGGCGAGTGATTTTCGTACCCATCTGACCGAGAAGCGCTGGCGGGCCTATCGTGTGCGGCTGAGTGCGGCCGAAGCCAAATGGTCTGCACAAACAAATTGTGCCTATCCATCGCGTATTGCCGAAGCCGAGCCCTGCAGCGGTCGCTACATCAACATCGCGACCGATCATGTTGTTTGCCGGCTCGACCGCCGTCGGGGTCTTTGCCTCGATCATGCGCGGTTCGGTGACCGGCCGCGTGCCCTGGTGGGCAGCATACCTCACGGTACATTCAGCGACATCAGTCTGCAGGCCGACTGGTACACCGGGGACTGTGTTTTCGAAGCGCCCGGTGAACCCAAGATTACCGACCTTGAATGGTGTGACGCATTCCGCTGGCGCGACCAGGATGGAAGTCTTGTGGTGCAGACCGCGATTGACACTCCCAAGGGAGTCATCGAAAAAACGCTCCGGTTCTGTTCAGACCGGCCGCGCATCGAGTTTGACCTGCGCTTTCACTGGTCAGACTGGGACAAGGGCGTGCTCCGGCTTGGCCACGTGACCCTGCTCCCTGATGCCTTTGACTGGCAGCAGCTTTATCTTACAACACATAATGGCGGAGTGATCGCCGAACGTTTCGACCTGTTCGGAAAGACGGTCGAGCACGGTGCGCCCGTGTCGTTCCTGGTTTCAGCCTCGCAGGGACTTGGCCTGACCGAAGGCTGGGCAGAACTTGCTGATGGCCAGACAAGACTTAAGATCGAGGTCGACCGCTGCACTGCGCCTTTACTGGGGCTGCTCACCCACAGGCACAGTTCCGGCAGCCATTTTTGCCAGCTGATACTTTCGGCGCTTGAGCTTGATGAAACCCGCAAGCCAAGCGCCTATCGTGATGGCCCCCGCCGCTTTCGCTTTGCGCTCGAGACCGTCTGACTCAGATTTTGGTGTCGATCAGATGGATACGAGCCTTGCGCATGTAGTCGCGCAAACGGCCGAGATCACGGCTATCCCATTCGCGCAGGACGGCGCCGGATACAGGATCGATGAAGCGGTAGACGAGTTCGCCGTCCTTGGGATCCTCGCGGACTTCGAGGCGCATGGCGCTGGCGTCGGTTTGACTTTGCCGTTCGGAGGGCGAGCGCTGATCGTCGGGGTGGCCCTCGGTCCCGGTCTGGGTACTGCTGGTCGCAGCCACCACCGGATTTGGGCTTTCCAAGGAAGTAGCGGACGAAGGCGCGTAGCGGGCTGCCCCGCGGCCGATGCCTCTTGTGTTTGAGATCGTGTCGACCATGTTCCGACAGAACCTCCGTCCGACAACTTCTTGACCCACCTACCACGTGCCTTGGGACGAACCTGTCGTCCCTTCCGGCGAGCAGGGCAAGGAGTGCATATGCACCCCTTGCCGCACTCAGTATTACCGGAAGAGAGACAGCGCGATCTGCGGCGCCTGATTGGCGATGGCAAGAGCCTGCGCACCGAGTTGCTGCTTGGTCTGCAGCGCGGTGAGCTGGGCGCTTTCCTGCGCCATGTTGGCGTCGACGAGATTGCCGATGCCGGTATTCAGGGCGTTCGTCAGTTGCGAGACGAAGTTGGCCTGGACCGAGAACTTCGCCGAGCCGGCAGACAGGGTAGCCAGAGCCGAGTTGACGTTGGTCAACGAGGTCTGGATGGTGGCGACCATGGCCGAGGCCGCCGCCTGGGTAGAGATGTTACCCGTCGACTTCAGGGTCACGATCGTTCCGGACAAGGACATGTTCTGTGCCGCGGTCGTGACATGACGGGTACCATCGGATGAAGCCAGAGCCGTGATATTCGTGACTGACCCATTGATCAGGTTGAAGCCGTTGAACGAGGCACTGCTTACGATCGAGGTAATCTGATCACGCAGGGCAACGAAGTTGGCGTTCATCGCTGCGCGACTCGCCGTGCTCAGTGAAGAGTCGGAAGCCGCCAGCGCCTGCTGCTTCATCTGGATGAGCAGGTCGGAGATTGACTGACCCGCGCTCATTGCAACGTCGATGGTCGACATGCCTGTGTTAAGGCTGTTGGTCACCGCCTGGTAGCCAGCTACGCTGCCACGCATGTTCTGTGCCATGGCAAAGACAGCGCCGTTATCCTTGGCGCTGGCCACCGTAAGACCGGTGGAAATCGCGTTCTGGGTCCTGCTCAGCTGGGCTTCGGTATTGTTGAGGTACTGCAACGCAGTCATTGCGTTGGTGTTGGTGTTGATACTGATCATTCGAGTCTCCGTTCTGGCTCAATTTGAAGAACATTTTGCTCAAAGGGACCTTTTGCCCCTGCCAGTACGAAGGCATAATGCGTGCCAGTCGGTGATTTACGAATTGCTTACCTTCGATTTCGCGCAACGCTGCAACCCTGCGTCGCGGCAGAAACTTCCGGGCGCAGGCTTGATGCGGCAATTTTTGCCGTAGCGGAGGAATTATTTGCCCGGCAGGCCGGCAGGCTTTGCCGTGCGTAAGAAAGTGAAAACCATAAACGGTGGAGACAGAAAAAGGGGCGGGCCAAGCCCGCCCCAAAAGCCTTGAGAAGGGCGCCGGATCAGCGGAACAGCTGCATGATGATCTGCGGTGCCTGGTTGGCGATAGAAAGAGCCTGGGCGCCAAGCTGCTGCTTGGTTTGCAGCGCGGTGAGCTGGGCGCTTTCCTGCGCCATATTGGCGTCGACGAGATTGCCGATGCCGCTGTTGAGGGCGTCTGTCAGTTTGGAGACGAAGTTTGCCTGTACTGAGAACTTCGCCGAACCTGCCGACAGATTGGCCAACGCCGCGTTGACATTGGTCAGCGAGGTCTGGATGGTCGCGATCATGGCCGAGGCCGCCGCCTGGGTAGAGATGTTACCAGTCGACTTCAAGGTCACGATCGTACCCGACAGGGACATGTTCTGTGCCGCCGTCGTGACGTGGTGCGTACCATCGGATGACGCCAGAGCGGCAATCTGAGTGGTTGAACCGTTGATCAGGTTGACGCCGTTGAAATTCGCATTGGTGACGATCGAGGTGATCTGATCGCGCAGGGCGATGAAGTTGGCGTTCATGGCCGCACGGCTGGTCGTATTCAGCGACGTATCGGAGGCGGCAAGGGCCTGCTGCTTCATCTGGATGAGCAGATCGGAAATGGACTGACCTGCGCTCAGGGCCACATCAATGGTGGACATGCCGCGGTTAAGGCTGTTGGTCACCGCCTGATAGCCGGCGACACTACCCCGCATGTCCTGGGCAATGGCGAAGATGGCGCCATTGTCTTTCGCCGAAGCCACCTTCAGACCGGTGCTGATCTGGTTTTGGGTCTGCTGCAGGGAAGCTTCGGTATTGTTGAGGTATTGCAGCGCGAGCATCGCGCCATTGTTGGTGTTCACGCTCAGCATGAGTGTCTCCGTTCTGGTGGGCCAGCGGCCTTCTGCCGCCATTCGCGAGCAGACGCCCACCTTGCTTCCGGCAACCTCCGTGCCAACCGCAAAGCCGGACACATAGATAGGTAAATCAATGAGTTATCGAGGATGCAGACTTGGAGGGGGACAGCTTTGCCTCGGCAAGTTCTGCCCTGCAGGCGGAATTTTCCACTGCCATAGGCAAGACGCGGCTATGCTTCGACCTCGCCGACCGGCTCCAGATTTGCTTAAGATCCCCCGCCCAGAAAAGGAATGCGTGTGCGATGGCAAGTAGTGGTGCCGAGCGTGGCCAGCCCGTGCTTCTGCAACCGGCCGAAAATCTCAGCAATGAGCGGATAGTTGAACGCCCCCACCGCCGGCCCGCGCCTGGTCCTGGACCACTTTTGATCGCTGGCGCGGTGGGAGCCTTCTGGCTTGGGGCGGCGGTAGCCTATGCGCTCGGCCTGCTTGGCCCCAGAGGCTTGACCACACTTTCAGCACAGCAGCTTGTGATCCTGACTACGGCTGCGGTGGCACCTCCCATACTGCTCCTGCTGGCGGGCTGGGCATTTGTCCGTGGCGAGGCCATGCGCCGGACCGCCGCGGATCTGGCCGACATCACCGACCGGCTTTTTACCGCTGACGAGACGGCGGCCCGCACCGCAGCCCGTCTGGCCCGCGCCGTACGCCGGGAACTCGATGGACTCAACCAGGGTCTGGATGGCGCCGGTGAGCGCCTGCGCCTGCTGGAGAGCACATTGAAGGATCAGATCATCGCTCTGGAGGAGGCGGGCAGCCGCATCGAACTGCAGGTGGGAGCGGTGAGCGCGCGGCTCGGAGAAGAACGCGAGCGGCTTGACGCGGCTACAGCGTGGCTGGGCGAGACTGCGTCACGTGCGAGCCAGGACGTCGCCAGGAACAGCGCAAAGTGCCAGGCGGAGATCAGGTCGGCACAAAGTGAGCTGGAGGAGAGCTGCAGCGCGCTCGGCCGGGAGGCCGACAAGCTGCGTCAGGCCGTGACCGAGGTGGCGGAGGCACCAAAGCTGGCAGCCAACGAACTTGATCAGCAGAGCCAGCGCATCGAAGCGGCGTATGAAGGGGTTATGGCACGGGCGCAATTCGTGCTGGAGCGGCATGAGCGTCATCTCAATGCCTTGAACGAAACGCTGGGACGGCTGAAAGCCGAGGGCAGCGGGCTCGAACGGCAGATCGCAGATGAACGTCAGGCTCTCAGCTCTGCCGCCCAAGCGCTCAAGGATGAAGCGGCTGGCCTTGTGGAGCTGGTAATGACAGGGCATCGCGAACTGGAACAGCTGATGCGTGCCGACAGTGCTCAGGCCAGCGCGCTGACAGACAGGTTTGCGCAGGAGGCTGAACGGCTGAAGGACAGCGCGGATCTCGCCAGGGGGGCACTGGCACATATGGTCGATGCCCTCAAGGAGGCCGGCACCAGTACCCAGGCACTGATCGCCGATGCCGCCAATGAAGCGCGTCTCAGCGCCAGAACATTGGTTGACGAAGCCATGGGCGAGACCGAACAGTTGCTGCAGGCATCCACCCAACTTGCCGCGCGGACAGATGAGGTCAGAGCCATACTCGCCGGTGGCATCCGTGAGCTCGAACAGTACCTCGCCCACCTTCCGGCTATGGCGCAGCAGGAGGCTGAACAGGTGCGTACGCTCATCGCCCGCGAAACCGGAGCGCTGCTTGATCTGTCAACCCAGGCGCTCGCGCGCCTGCATTCCCATACCGGCGCCCGTCCGCTCAGTGCACCAGCGGACGGGGCTGCGAACAGCGCGGCCGACGACGGGCTGCGGGGACTTGCCCGCAAGTTTACCCAGCGTGCCAAACGCAAGGAGGGCAGGCGTTGGCAGATGAGCCAGCTTCTGGCCGCGGTGGATTCAGCGCAGGACACACGCACCCTCAGGCCTGGCGCCGCAGCGGCGCTCGGAGCACTGGAGATCGCCCTGTCTGATCTTGCCATTGACCTGAACCAGCTTCTCGGCGCCGACGGTGCCGCTGCGGAGGACTGGCGTCGTTACATGCAGGGTGATCGCAGTGTATTTGCGCGACGTCTGGCCGAGAGCATCGACGCCGACAGTCTGGAGCGCATCTGCAGCCTTTATCGCGATGATGATCGCTTTCGCGAAGCCGCCAATACCTATCTCGAGGAATTCGAGCGTCTGCTGGAACGGGCTCGCGCCGGTGATGGCGAGGGTCTTCTGGCCGCATCGCTGCTGCGTGGAGACACGGGCAGGATCTATCTCGCCGTGGCCTATGCCCTTGGACGGCTAGTCTGAACGCTGCAGCCGGGCTGCATAAAAGCCATCCATGCCACCAAGATCGGACAGGTGGCAAGGCAGGGTGCGCAGATCACCTTCGGCGGAGATCAGCGCGTCAAGGCCGAAGATCTCAGTGGGGCTGACGGGAACGCGACGAAACTCTGGCCGCCGCGCAAGGAAGCGCGAGATTTGCTCGGCCCCTTCTTCAGGCTCGAGCGAGCACACGGCAAACACGAGCAGGCCCCTGGGCGCAGTCAGGTCGGCAGCAACGTCGAGCAGTTCGCTGGCGAGCGCGGCGCAAAAGGTCACGTCCGCAGCACTCTTGATCCAGGGCAGTTCAGGATGACGGCGGATGGTTCCGGTGGCGCTGCAGGGCGCATCCAGGAGGACGAAAGGATAGGGCTCCCGGCCTTTCCAGTCGCGCAGGTCGGCGCAGACCAGCTCAGCCGCAAGACCAAGACGTTTGAGATTGGCGGCGAGGCGCTCAAGGCGGACAGGGTCACGTTCAAGCGCCGTGACGTCGGCCCCATCAGTCAAGAGCGCCGCAGTTTTGCCTCCAGGCGCGGCGCACAGGTCAAGTACCCGCGCGCCGCTGATCCCGCCGAGAAGCCGAGAAGGCAGCGTGGCGGCAAAGTCCTGCACCCACCATAGGCCATCATCAAAGCCATCGAGGCTTTCCACCCGCGTGCCAGGATCGAGCCGCCACACGCTTCCCGGTAGCGCGGTAGCCGCAGGAAACCCGGCAAAGAGCGGTTTGCCATGGATATCGAGCGGTGCGAGTTCGCCGTGGCGCAGGGCGATCTTTCGGGCGCAGGGCTCGCCGTAGGCATCGCACCAGCGCTGCCAGAGCCAATCCGGGGTGTTGAGCCGCGCGGCATCCTGGCCGTCGAGCAAGGCCTGACCCTCGCGCGCAACCCGGCGCAGCACGGCATTGATCAGACCCTTGAAGTGCCTGGCTTTGGGGTCAGCCGCCGCCAGACGATTGGCCCCGTCCACCGCGGCATGGCTGGGAACATTCAGGAACAAGAGTTCACAGGCACCGGCGAGCAGGATCTCGAGGGTTGCGCCGGCACGATGAGGGGCAATGGGCTTGGGCGCAAAGGTCGCGATCAGCGCATTGAGCTGACCAAAGCGGCGCAGGGTCTGACTGGCGATGGCGCGGGCAAATCCTGCGTCGCGGACGGGAAGCGGGCTTGCACTCAGGATATCACTGAGGGCGGTATCGAGCGGCAGATGCTGGCGTAGCACCCTACTGAGCGCGCGGAGCGCAGCCTGCCGGGCGGCAAAGCCGGGTGCGCTGGTCATGGCCCGGGCCCTATAGGGGGACAACCCGAGGGCATCGCGCGCCAGTGGCAGACGCCCGGGACCGCGACGAAAAGACCGGCCAGAATGGTCGGTAAACTGCCGGTTCGGGGTGTATTCATGGGGCTGACGTTCAATAGAGGACCCGACCGCTCCGAAGGCTGGCGAGGGTCGCAGCCTATGACATGTGGCGCCAGAGCGGCGGCGTCAAGCAGGGACGAAGAGGGCACAAGATGACCAAGAGTCGAGGCCAGGACATCGCCAGGCGGATTGCCGAGGCAGGCAGGCGGGCTTTGGCCGAGGCTGAAGCCCGGCGGCAGGCCCCGGCCGCACCACTGCCGCCCGAACTTGGCGGCCCCAAGGGACCGGAACCCACCCGCTATGGGGATTGGGAGCGCAAGGGAATTGTTTCGGACTTTTAAGGGCCTTGATTGGCAGCCCGCAACGGGCCATGTAACGCAGGACCTCGACCTTGAGGTCGCCTGAGCTGGAGAGTGACGATGTTCATCCAGACCGAATCCACACCTAATCCTGCGACCCTGAAGTTCCTGCCGGGGCGAGAGGTGATGGGTGAAGGCAAGGTTGCCGACTTCGATTCACCGCAGGCTGCGGCGCGTTCGCCGCTCGCCGCCCAGCTCTTCAAGGTAGCGCATGTCGGCCGCGTATTCTTCGGCGCCGACTTTATTTCCGTGAGCAAGACGCAAGGCGAATGGGCCCATATCAAGCCGGCGATCCTTGGCGCCATCATGGAGCATTTCATGCACGACCGGCCGCTCATGGAGGCCGGCGCCTATGAGAGCGAAGCCCTGCCGAGCTATGAAGGCGAGGAGGCCGAGATCGTGGAGCAGATCCGCGAGCTCATCGAGACCCGGGTTCGCCCGGCGGTCGCCAGTGATGGCGGCGATATCATCTTCAAGGGCTATGACGGCAAGACCGGCGTTGTGTCGTTGCACATGCGTGGGTCCTGCGCAGGCTGTCCGTCCTCGACGCTGACCCTGAAGAACGGCATCGAAAACATGCTGCGCCACTACGTGCCGGAAGTCAGCGCTGTTGAGGCAGTCTAGCTCTTGTCCGGATTGATCTTGGCGGTCGACACGGCGCTTGGCGCCTGCTCGGCGGCGATCTGCGCGGGCAGTGACGTTCTTGCCCATCGGCTTGTGCCCATGGACCGGGGCCATGCCGAAGCGCTTGCTCCCATGGTCGAGGCTGTGATGACCGAGGCCAAGGTCGAGTTTGCCGCGGTGGAGCGGCTCGCGGTCACGACCGGGCCAGGAACGTTCACCGGCCAACGGATCGGGCTTGCCTTCATGCGCGGACTACGTCTGGCGCTGGAGCGGCCTCTGATCGGGGTAAGCTCCCTGGCGGCCATGACCAAGGCGGCATGCGCGGAAACCGGACTTGCTCAGGCCGTAGCCCTGCATGACGCCCGTCGGGAGGAAGTTTACATCCAGAGCCAGGGACTGAAGGGCGGCGTCAGCGAACCCCAGCTGATCGGCTTTGCCGCAGCCCTCGACCTGCTCCGGCAACTTGAGGGTCCTTATGCTCTGGCCGGAACCGCAGCCCCGCGGGTTCTGTCGGAGCTGGCGCAGATGGAACCCCGGATCTGTCTGAGTACCATCCGCGCCCCAGACGCCCGTTTCGTGGCACGGCTGGCCAGTTCTATGGAGCCCTCAGACCTGCCGGTTAAGCCGCTTTACCTGCGACCAGCAGATGCTCGCCTGCCAGGACAGGTGCGATGACCCTGAAGATCCGCATCGCGCATCCAAGCGATTTGCCTGCTCTGGCGTCCTTGCACAGTGTTTGTTTTGATGAACAATGGTCCGCATCAGGGCTGGGGCAGCTTCTGGCGCATCCCGGAACTTCAGGTCTGGTTGCCGAAGACGCCGGGGTCAGAGGATTTGTCCTCGTCCGGGTGGCCGCAGATGAAGCCGAAATCCTGAGCCTTGCCGTCCACCCCCTCTGGCGGCGCCAGGGCCTTGGGCGGGAGTTGCTGGGTGCCGCCGCGCGCCTCGCCAGCCATCAGGGCGGGCGCATCCTCATCCTTGAGGTGGCGGCTGCAAACTTTGCCGCCCGCCAGCTCTATGACCGGCTCGGCTTTCAGCAGGCTGGTCTGCGCCGGGCCTATTACGAGCCGGGTGAAAAGGGCGATGCGTTCATTTTGAAGCGGCCTCTGCCGCTCGCCCCCACCCGCGAAACAGGCTAAATTCCGGTCAGAGAACTAAGGCATAGGATCAGTTGTGACGCGCATCGAAAATCTTTGCATCGAAAAAGGCCTGCGCATGACCGAGCAGCGGCGGGTGATCGCGCGTGTGCTGTCTGACGCTTTGGACCACCCGGATGCCGAAGAGCTCTACCGGCGTGCCGCAGCGATCGATCCCCACATCTCGATCGCCACCGTCTATCGCACGGTCAAACTGTTCGAGGATGCTGGCATCCTGGAGCGCCATGATTTTCGCGACGGCCGGTCCCGTTACGAGGAGATTTCCGAATCTCACCACGACCATCTCATCGATATTCAGTCTGGGCGGGTGGTCGAGTTCCGCAATGAAGAAATTGAAGCCCTGCAGCGACGGGTAGCCGAGGAGCTAGGCTTCGAACTGGTCGATCACAGACTTGAGCTTTATGGTGTCCCCAAGGCAGGAGCGGGCCGCAGCATCGGAAGCAAAAACGGCTCGGGCAACAAGGCCTGAGGAGTTCCATGCAATCACTTCGTGCAGCCTTATTGCTTTCCATCTTTGTGCTGGTCACGCTGATCCTGATCCCGTGGCAAAGCACGGCACTGAGGTTCAGACGTCCCCGGCGCAAATCCTTTCCCCAGCGTTATCACCGCTTTTTGTGCCGGCTGTTTGGCATCCGTGTGCGCGTCATCGGCACCGCGGTCCAGGGCCGCGGGGTTTTGCTGGTCGCCAATCACAGTTCCTGGCTCGATATCCTGACCTTGTCAGCCGCCGCTCGCATTTCCTTCGTCGCCAAATCAGAAGTGCAGACCTGGCCGTTCTTCTCGCTGCTGGCACGGCTTCAGGAAACCGTATTCGTTGACCGTGTGCGGCGCTCTCAAACCGCCGAAGCCCGTGACCAGATCCGCCAGCGACTGATCGAAGGCGACGCGCTCGTGCTGTTTCCCGAAGGAACTTCGAGCGATGGCAATCGCGTACTACCATTCAAGAGTGCCCTGATGGGGGCCGCCGATGCCGAAATCGGACGCGATCCGGCTACGGATCGGCCAATTTATGTGCCGGTACAGCCGGTGTCGGTTTCCTATGTCGGCGTCCATGGCCTGCCCATGGGGCGCGATCTGAGACCGTTTTTTGCCTGGTATGGCGACATGGAACTGGTGCCTCATCTCTGGGAAGCCTTCAAAACAGGGCCGATCGAGGTCATCGTCGAATTCCACAAGCCCATGACCATAGATCAGCTCGGCGGACGCAAGGCACTGTGCAGCGTCGCCGAAACCGTTGTGCGTCAGGGCCAGGCACGGGCCTTGTCAGGACATATTCCGGTGCCCGCCACCGATGCCAGCAGTGATGAGGCGACGGCGGCCGACTTCACCGAAGCCGTGGCCTGACGCCGTGCAGGGATTTGCACCTTCGGTGGCATCGCCCATATAAGGCGGCGCGCAAGGACCCGTCATGAAAAAGCTCTTCATCAAGACCTATGGCTGCCAGATGAACGTCTACGATTCGGCGAGGATGGCCGATCTTCTGGCCCCCCTCGGCTATGCCCCTGGCAGCGGGCCCGAAGACGCCGACATGGTAATCCTGAACACCTGCCACATCCGCGAAAAAGCGGCGGAAAAGGTCTATTCAGAGCTTGGCCGCCTCAAACAGCTCAAGCTTGCCCGGGCCGCCCAGGGACAGTCCATGCTGATTGCGGTGGCCGGCTGCGTTGCCCAGGCCGAAGGCGAGGAGATTCTGGCCCGCCAGCCTGCCGTGGATGTCGTGGTGGGGCCGCAATCCTATCATCGCCTGCCGCAGATGCTGGCTGAAATCACCCGCGGGGCTGGCCATGTGCTGGAGACAGAATTTCCGGCCGAGGAAAAATTCGACAGTCTGCCGGATGAAGGCGCCGCCCCCGGGCCGGCAGCCTTTCTCACCGTGCAGGAAGGATGCGACAAGTTCTGCACGTTCTGCGTGGTGCCCTATACCCGCGGTGCGGAATTTTCCCGGCCGGTGATGCAGATCGTTGATGAAGCCCGACGTCTGGCCGGCTCCGGGGTACGCGAGCTGACATTGCTCGGTCAGAACGTCAACGCCTATTGCGGTGAGGGTCCTGATGGCGCGACCTGGAGTCTGGCGCGCCTGCTCTGTCGCCTGGCGGAGATTGAAGGCATTGCGCGGCTGCGCTTTACCACCTCCCATCCCCGCGACATGCGCGAGGATCTGATTGCCGCGTTTGGCGACCTGCCGCAGCTGATGCCCTATCTGCACCTGCCTCTGCAATCAGGATCCGATCGGGTGCTGAACGCCATGAATCGCAAGCACACTGCCGCCGAATATCTCGATCTCATCGCCCGCATCCGCGCCCGACGTGCTGACCTGGCGCTGTCTTCCGATTTCATCGTCGGCTTTCCGGGCGAAGAGGATTGCGATTTCGAAGCAACCCTGGCTGTCGTGCGCGAGGTCAACTACGCTCAGGCTTATTCGTTCAAATATTCGCCGCGGCCAGGTACACCAGCAAGTGCCGCCCACACCCAGGTTCCCGAAGAGATCAAGAAGAGCCGTCTGGAACGGCTGCAAAGCCTGCTTTCAGAACAGCAGGATGCCTTCAATGTTTCGTGCCGCGGCAGAAGCTTTCCGGTGCTGTTCGAAAAGCCGGGCAAGAAACCGCAGCAGGGCGTTGGGCGCAGTCCCTATCTGCAGCCGGTCCATGTCGACGGTGCAGCCAGTCTGATCGGACAGATTCGCAGCGTACGCATCAGTGATGTTCTGCCCAACTCCTTGCGCGGCGAACTGCTCGATGCACCGGTGGCCGAGGTTGCCCATTGACCACGCCCCCGCGTTCCAAACCGACCAAGACAACACGCGAGCAGGTAACGCTTGAATTTCCTGACAACCGTCTTCTGGCGGCACTGAGTGGCGGGCATGCGCGGCACTTCGTGCGCATCGAGCAGCGTCTGCGCGTGCGTATCAACATGCGTGGAAACATTGTCGTGATCGAAGGTGAGCCAGACCTGCGTGAGCAGTCTGCTACCGTCCTGCGTGCCCTCTATGCTCGGCTCGAAGCTGGCGAAGACATCGGCCTTCCCGAGGTTGATGCCGAGATACGCTTTGCCAGCCATGCCCATCCCGATCTGCCGGCCCAGGAGTTTGGTGTGCCGCAGATCCGCACGGCCGCGGGCCGGCTCACACGCACTCGCTCGCCGGCACAGTCGGCCTATCTCGACCTGATGCGGACCCATCCCCTGGTGTTTGGTGTGGGCCCCGCCGGTACGGGAAAGACCTTCCTGGCTGCGGCCTTCGGCGCCCATCTGCTTTATGAGCGGCGCATCGAGCGGCTGATCCTGTCACGCCCGGCCCTGGAGGCGGGTGAACGGCTTGGCTTTCTTCCCGGTGATCTGCGCGAGAAGATAGATCCTTATCTGCGTCCCCTCTACGACGCCTTGTTCGATGTCATCGGTGAACAGGCGACCCGTTTGATGGAACAGGGTACCATCGAGGTCGCACCACTTGCGTTCATGCGTGGGCGGACTTTGAGACGGGCCTTTGTCATTCTGGACGAGGCACAAAACTGCTCGAGCGCCCAGATGCGCATGTTCCTGACCCGCTTGGGTGAAGATTCACGCATGGTTGTGTGCGGCGACACCACCCAGAGCGATCTTCCGAGCGGACGGGCGGAGGGACTGGAAGAGGCCTTGCGCCGGCTGAACGGCGTCGAGGGCGTTGCCATTGCGCATTTTTCGGACCGCGACGTGGTACGCCATCCCTTGGTCACGCGCATCGTGCGCGCCTATGAACAAGGGAAAAAGAACGGCACATCCCAGCCATGAGCAAATCCGTCGTCATCGGGATCAATGACCCGCGCTGGCGCAAAGCCCGGCTTGCCCCCCTGATCCGCCATGCCGTCACGGCCGTTCTTGCGCAGGAAAAGCGCGCCGGCGGGCTGACCGTCCTGCTTACGGATGCGGCCGCACTGCAGCAGCTCAATCGTGACTTCCGCGGCAAAGACAGACCCACCAACGTGCTCTCCTTTGCCCCAGGCCCGGGTCTTGAGGGCTATCTCGGTGACATTGCCATTGCCTATGAGGTTGCCGCCGAGGAAGCAGAGGCGTCCGGCAAAAGCTTTGCCCATCATGTCCTGCATCTTTCGGTGCACGGCACGCTGCATCTTCTGGGTTATGATCATGAGGACGATCGTGAGGCCCTGCTCATGGAAGCAAAGGAAACCTTAATCCTGCAGGATTTGGGCATACCGGCCCCCTATGACGAGGCGCCCTGAACTGATGGCTGATGACGACACCAGTCCTTTGCCGATCCTAGAACCCAGCAGGAGTTCACTGCTGCGCCGTCTCGCCCAATTGCTGCGCGGTGACAGTGCCGGCAAGACGATCCGGGAAAGCCTGGAACAGGCGATTGAACAGGTTGGACGGGAGAGCGATGCGCTCTCGCCGCAGGAGCGGCAGATGCTGGCCAACCTTCTTAAATTCGGCGAACTGCGCGTCGATGATGTGATGGTGCCACGGGCGGATATCGTAGCTGTGGAAGAAAGCCTTACCCTCGATGAGCTGCTGGCAGCGTTTCGTGAAGCCCAGCATTCACGTCTGCCGCTCTACCGCGAGACCTTGGATGATCCGGTAGGCCTCATACATATCAAGGATGTACTTTCGCTGCTCGAACCGCAGGCGGACGGCAGCATGCGCTGGCCGCAGATCGCGATAAGCAAACTCAAACGTGATCTTCTCTTCGTGCCACCTTCGATGCCTGCGCATGAACTGCTGCTCAAGATGCAGTCGAGCCACATGCACCTGGCACTGGTCATCGATGAATATGGTGGCACCGACGGTCTGGTTTCGATTGAAGATCTGGTAGAGGAGATTGTCGGCGACATCGATGACGAACATGATGTCGACGACACCCCGCAGCTTCGTCCTCTGCCCAATGGTGGCTATGATGTCGATGCGCGTTTCGATCTCGAGGATTTTCGGGATCAGACCGGCATTGCCCTTTCACCTGCCGATCTGAACGAGGATATCGACACTCTGGGTGGTCTTGTCATGTCACGTCTTGGCCGCGTCGCCCAGCGCGGAGAAATCGTGCCCTATCCACCTGATTACGAGTTTGAGGTGCTCGAAGCTGATCCACGGCGCATCAAACGCCTCAGGCTGCGGCCAATCTCGCGACCGGCAGCGGCGAAGGGCACCTGACCCATGCTGACACAGAAGTCTGATCATTCGGCCGCGGCAGGCCTTCTGGTCCGCGTGGCAGAGTTCCTGCGGGCGCAGACGGGCTGGCGGAAATTCCTCGTGGCTTATCTTGTCGGGCTGGTGTCATCGGCGGCGTTTCCGCCCTACAAGATCTTTGCCTTCCTTCTCATCGGTTATGCGGTGGTCGTGCTCCTGATCGACGGAGCACGCGCGCGCCCGCACCCGTTGCGAGGTGCTTTCTTGGCGGGTTTCAGCTTCGGCTTTGGCCAGTTCATGGGAGGCCTTTACTGGATTGCCTATGCCTTTCTGGTCGATCCAGGCCAGCATGCCTGGCAGATTCCGTTCGTCGTCACGCTGCTGCCGGCAGGACTTGCCCTCTTCCCGGGTCTGGCCGCAGCGGCGTGCATTCCCTTCTGGCACCGTCATTGGAGCCGGATATTCGTCTTTACCCTGTTCTTTTCCCTCGCCTTCTATCTGCGCGGGCACATTCTGACCGGATTTCCCTGGAACCTGCCGGCCTATGGCTGGGGCGCCTCGCTGAGTATCCTGCAGAGCCTGAGCGTCCTCGGTGCCTATGGCCTGTCACTTCTGACCGTCCTTCTGGGTGCGTCGCTGGCGCTTCTGTGCGACCGCTCGCGACGGGCGATCATCGTTCCCCTGACCCTTGTGGGGGGCTTCGCCGTGCTCTGGGTCTTGGGCCATGCCCGTCTTGATCTGACGCAAATCCGCGATGTTCCACACGTCGAGCTGCGGCTGGTACAGCCGGATGTTCCGCAAAACCAGAAATATCTGCCACAGTATCAGCAGCGTAACTGGCAGCGGCTGATCGACCTGTCGCGCCGCCCTGCGGCTGTCGCCCCCACCGACATCATCTGGCCTGAGGCGGCGCCACCCTTTCTGCTGCTGCGTAGTCCCCTGGCGCTGGCGCAGGTCGCAGCGCTCACCACCCGTGGCCGTGTGCTTATGACCGGCGCTGTCCGCGTCACAGCCTCCGTCAACAAGGGTTATCGCTTCTACAACAGCGTTCTCATCTTCGCCCATGACGGCCAGCTCATCGGGGTCTACGACAAGGCCCACCTCGTGCCCTTCGGTGAATATCTGCCCTGGCGCAGATTTCTGTCTGCGATTGGTCTGACCCAGCTTGTGGATGCGCCGTCTAATTTCACGCCCGGCCGTGGACCGCGCACCTATGACATCCCAGGCGCACCGCCGGTAGGGCCACTGATCTGCTATGAGGTAATTTTTCCTAATGCCGTGGTGGGTGCAGTCCGGCCAGCCTGGTTCGTTAATGTAACCGACGATTCCTGGTTTGGCCCGCCGGGATCATCAGGACCAGTGCAACATCTTCTGATTGCGCGCGCACGCGCGATTGAAGAGGGCCTGCCCATCGCCCGTGCGGCCAACACCGGTATCTCAGCTATCATTGATCCGCTGGGACGGATCACCGGGCGGCTGGGCTCCGGAAAACTCGGCGTGGTTGACGGTCCGCTGCCGGTCGCGCTGCAACCTACGATTTATGCCCGCTTCGGCGATTCGCTGTTTTTTATTCTCCTGCTCGGCTGCGCGCTACCGGCGGTTTTGACGCAAGTGTTCCGGCGTGATCAGGACCGCGAGGGCTCTTCCCGTTAGGGCAGAAATATGCCTAAGTTCCAGGATTGGAACGGTATTCGTTGTGCCCCAAAAAAAACCCAGCACTGTTGACTCCCAGGTTGGTAATCGCGTCCGCGTTCGGCGCATGCTTTTGGGCATGAGCCAGGAACGGCTGGGCGAACTTCTCGGCCTGACATTTCAGCAGGTACAGAAATATGAAAAAGGCACCAACCGCATCGGTGCGGGACGCCTTTATCAGATCGCCCAGATCCTTGGCGTTCCGATCGACTATTTTTATGAGGGTGCAGACACCCACATCAACAATTCGGCGTCGATGGTGAGCCCTCCGGTTGCCGAATTCCTCTCAAGCTCCGAAGGCTTGCAGCTGGCGATGGCCTTCACGCAGATCAGATCGATCAAGCTGCGTCGCCGCGTGGTCGAACTGGTACGCACCATGGCCGACGAGGAAAAGGACATTTAAGGCTACCGCTTGCGTGCCGCCTTCTCCGCCAGGCCCGACTGTCCGGAGCGCGCTTCAAGCGCCGCATAAACCTCCTTAGGAACAACGTCACAAGCCAGCCACAACACCAGAAGATGGTAGAGAAGATCGGCCGATTCAGAGATCACCGCCGCCTTATCCTCGCCCACGGCCGCAAGTACTGTCTCGATGGCTTCCTCGCCAAGCTTCCTGGCGACTTTGAGTTTCCCGGACTGGAGCAGCTGCGCCGTGTAGGAAGATTTCGGATCTGCCCCCTTGCGCGTTTCGAGTTCGGCAAAGAGCCGGTCAATCACCTGCGACATCAGTTTACTCCTGCATCCAGAATGCGGCGGGCGATAACCTGCGCCTGGATTTCGCCGGCACCTTCGAAAATATTGAGAATACGCGCATCACAGAGCACGCGACTGATCGGATATTCAAGCGCAAAACCATTGCCACCATGTATCTGCACTGCGTTGTCAGCCGCGGCCCAGGCGATCCGGGCGGCCAGCAACTTGGCCATGCCGGCCTCCAGA
Source organism: Pseudomonadota bacterium (assembly GCA_021851325.1). Taxonomy (GTDB): domain Bacteria; phylum Pseudomonadota; class Alphaproteobacteria; order Micropepsales; family Micropepsaceae; genus Rhizomicrobium. The sequence continues at coordinate 131,225 of JAJZDZ010000008.1, forward strand.
TCGCAACGCCGGCCCTCATCCTTTTCACGAGCAGCGAAATAGGTCATCTGTCGCCCGATCACGATCTCAACCGCCATCATCACGAGTTTGTCGCGGACGCGCGGAAAATTGAAGATTGCGGTACCGAACTGCTGGCGATCGAGGGCGTAGGCAAGTCCCAGATCGAGCGCACACATGGCAACGCCCACAGCCCGCGCCGCGGTCTGGATGCGTGCGGACTCGAAGGTTTGCATCAGCTGCTTGAAGCCTTGTCCTTCCTCGCGGCCCAAAAGATTGGCAACAGGAACGGCAAAGCCGTCAAAGCCAATCTCGAATTCCTTCATGCCGCGATAGCCAAGCACCTTGATCTCGCTCCCCGTCATGCCGGTAGCAGGAAACGGCTCGGTAGTACTTCCTCGTGGCTTTTGCGCCAGGAGCATCGAAAGTCCACGATAATCGCTGCTGGCAGGATCGGTGCGTACCAACAGGGTCATGAGGTCGGCGCGGGCCGCATGGGTAATCCAGGTCTTGTTGCCGTAGATCCGGTAATGGTCACCCTCGCGCACAGCTCTGGTGCGCAAGGCTCCCAGATCCGAGCCGGTGTTGGGTTCGGTAAAGACTGCGGTGGGCAGAATTTCTCCCGAGGCGAGGCGCGGCAGAAAGAACGCCTGCTGATCTTTGGTGCCGCTAGCTATGATCAGCTCCGCAGCGATTTCCGAACGGGTGCCCAGACTACCAACGCCGATATAGCCGCGCGACAGCTCTTCGGAGACAACACACATGGCAAGTTTGGAGAGCCCTGCGCCGCCGTAAGCTTCCGGAATGGTCAACCCAAAGACACCAAGGCCTGCCATCTCTTCGATCACGGCGAGCGGAATTAGTTCATCGTTAAGGTGCCAGCCATGGGCATGGGGCACGATCTTGTCCTGGGCAAAACGGAAGAACTGTTCGCGCACCATAGTCATGGTGTCATCAAGTCCGGGGTCTCCAAAGAAGATCGCTCCGCGATGATGCGCAAGAGCCTCAGCGATGGCCGCACGCAGCTCATTGCTATTGCCGGCAGCAATAAGCTCGACGACAACTTCGGCGTGGACAAATCCGTCCGTTTCCTCAGCTGTGAGCCCGAGTTCTGACAGGCGGATGATCTCCCCCTGGCTCATGGGGATGCCGCCAGAAAGCTGGGCGAGATACTCGCCGAAGGCTGCCTGCAGAATAAGCTGCTCGAGCGTCCCCAGCCTTCGCTCGCGCTCAAGCGCGCGAGCCCAACGTGCCATCTGACGTAACGCTTCGACATAGGTGGCGAGCCAGGAGAGTCCATGCGCGGCGCGCTGGTAGAGGTCGAGCTTGCGGGGATCTAGCTTGCCGGAGACACCAAGGCGCATGCGCAAGGATTGGCGTGCGGCGACAAAAAGACCTTCCGCAGCAAATACCGCCTCCTCGCAACGGCCCAGCAAATGGGGCAACAGGGAATCGCTCAGCGCCATGGTCCAGATCCGTGTCTCATCTGGACCAACTCTAGCAGACCAAAGCCCGCTTGCATCAGGCCAAACGGCGCAGAGCCCGGTCATGGCGGACGTGCTGGAGCATGACAGGGATTGCGGTCCTTCCTCTTCGAGCCACGGTGCCGCCCGCAAAGTCAGTGGCAGACTGACCCGGATCTTCTTGCATCAGCGCGCTCGCGCCACGCTTTTGCCAATGATCGGCGCCTGCAGAGGGCGCGACGCAGACATGCCGGCACAACCCAGACAGCACCTGGACGAAGGCGAGGGACCTCTACCTCAGAAAGCCTGCACCATCAGCAATGAAATGGGCGAGCATATTGGCCCAGAGATTGCGGCGCGAGATATAGAGAACGGCCAACACGATCCCGCCATACCCAACAATGATGAGCTGGGCGGGCCCCCAGTAGGATAGGTGCGCATAGGTGAAGGCGGCGACGGACAAGGCCCCCGCAAGAAGGCGGCTGCCACGCCAGGACAGCAGCCGCTCGATCGGGTAGGCGCGGAAGAGGGTCTCCTCGGCCACAGCAGCGCGCGTGACAAGCAGAAGGCGGTAGGCGAAGGGCGTTGCCATGATTGCCTGATCTGCCTTCATGTTGGTCCGAAGATGCAGGAGCGGGAAGATAGCGATCTGGATGACGATCATACCCCCCACCAGTAAAATGCCCGCGAACACGCCCAGAGCGAGGTCGAGGGGTTTGGGCCGGGACAATCCGATCGAGGCAAGACGGCGCCGTTCAACGCCCATAACATAGCCATAGAGACCGAAGGTAAGAACCCACCAGAGGACCTCCCGGCCATAGTTGGGGCCGAGGAGCCAGCCAAACAGGTGCTGACTATAGAGGTTGACGGGAGCGAAGGTGGCGGCCACCAGGAACAGCAGGCCAACCAGCGTCCGCACCGGCAGCCGGGATCGTGCGCTACGGACAGGTGCAACAGGGGACGGTACTGTAGGGATCTGCGTACCCACATCGGTCTCCTTTGCCTGGCGACACCGGTTCGTCCCAAGGTCTCGCCAGCATATGAGGACGTCCAAAGCCTGTGCGAGCGTGGAATGCGCGTACGCGCAGAGCAATAGTCGGGGCGGGGGCATGGCACGAGCCGTGCACACAATGGCAGGGACCGTGCAGGTCTATGCTGATCAGAGGCCCAGCTGCCGGCGCAGGCCATCGGCATAGGTGCGGCTGAGATTCAGCCTGGTACCATCCCTGAGCGTGAGCTCGCCATCGTCATTGCGCAGATTGCGGATAGCCACGATCCGGTCAATTTGTACGATGACCGAGCGGTGGACGCGCGCAAAGCGCCTGGGATCAAGCTGCGATTGAAGATCCGTCAGGCTCATACGCAAGAGATGCACATGCGTTCCCACATGCAGACACAGATAATGGCCCGCTGCATCGATGTAATCGATCGCCGCAACAGGAACCAGATCGATACGTGAACCATCCTTGACCACGAGATGGGTCGACGCTGGCTCCTCGTGCGGCGCGCCGAGATATCTGCGGGCCCGTGCGAGGGTCCGCGCGAAGCGTTCGCGGCTGAAGGGCTTGAGCAGATAGTCGATGGCGGCTAGATCAAAGGCGTCAACGGCGCGATTATCATGGGCGGTGAGATAGATGATGCCGGGCCGTTCACCCTCTGGCAGGGCCGCCAGAAGTTCAACCCCGTCAATGTCGGGAAGCCCGATATCGAGAAAGGCAAGATCCGGCTTTTCTCCCTGCAGGAGAGCAAGCCCGCTGGTGCCGTCTTCTGCCTCACCCACAATGACGAAATCCGGCTCGCCCTGAAGATAGAGACGCACACGTTCGCGCGCCAGGCTGACATCATCGATGATGGCTACGCGGATCATGCTGGAGCCTGGCCATGTCTGAGTGGCAGACGTAACCGCGTACAGGCAGGCGGTCCAGGATTGAAATCAAGTTGTTGCGCTGACCCATAAAGCGCCTTGAGCCGTTCGCGGACATTGGCAAGGCCAAGGCCGGTTCCGCCTTCGCTAACGCGATCCTCGGACACGTCGTTGCTGATGGCAAGAATGAGTTCACTGCCGCTTACGTCGGCAACGATGCGTATAAGCCCACCGGCGCGCCGGTAGGCGATACCATGCACGATCGCATTTTCCACAACCGGCTGCAGGAGCAGCGACGGTATGAGCGCCCGCCAGGCTTGCGGGGCGATCTCGAGCGAGATGGAAAGCCTCTCCGGCATCAGCAGGGTGTAAAGATCAAGATAATCCTGAACAAAGGCGAGTTCGTCCTTGAGAGGAATTTCCTGAGGACGTTCGGTGAGCACGGTACGCAGGAGTTGGCTCAACTGGGCAAGTGCGGCATCCGCACGCGCTGCATCGCGATAGCCGACGGCCGAAATGGCGTTGAGGGTGTTGAACAGAAAGTGTGGCTGGATTTGTGCTTGCAGGGCTTTCAGCTCGACGCGGGCGAGGTGACGTTCACGCACGCGGGCTCGCTCGAAATAGGCCATAGCCTGTCCGATCGCTATCACGGCGATGTAGAACGGCAGGCTGTAGAAGGTGGTGATATAGATGGCCCCCGCAAGGTGCTCAAGGTCCTGACGGGCGAAATCTCCGGAGAGCAGTGCGTTCAACCCATAACCCGTCGTTACCGCGAACGGTGTTACGATGAGGCTCAGCGCCGACAGTACAAGAAGTGGAACGAGGACCGACTGTTCAGTGATCGCAAACGATTGACTGAGCCGAAAGAGGAGAGGTGTGAGAGCCATCCAGGGCACAAAACTGACAAAGACATACAAAAAGATCGTGGCAAAACCTCTGTGCGCCGTGGGCGCATGTTCAATCAATTGCATGGCCACGGTCGGCGGGGTCCAGACCGCTGCCATCAAGGTCCAACCGGCGATGATGATGAAGGTCTTTAGAACAAGGTTCTGCCGGGTCGTCATGATCGGTCAGGCCCCCGTGAAGCGATACTTTGCATTTGGTAAGGCACCCCATGGCCCGCTATGGGCTCTCTCGATTCCCAGTTTCGCCCTCGGTGGGGCGCTTGGAGCAACAGACGACGGTTGTAGTGGAACCTGTGTCCAGGGCTCGGTTTCGGCTCAGTGCGGTCACGTCCTTCTCGGTTCACGGGTCCCGCCTCTGGGCGGTAACCGGTACGGCCATAGTGCCGGTCGGAAGTTCGCTTTTCCACATCTTGATGTTGGCGCGAAGAGCGCGCGACCAGGCAAATGTCTCACTTGGGCCTGGATCTAGGCGGCCCTCCCAAATGAGCCGATTGGCCTGACAGAGATTGACCAAGAATAGCTGCACTGGATGCGTTTCTGGAGCGTCGAGGCCTTGCGTGTGTCAAAGCCGAAGTTGCGACCGGGGACGCGGGCGCGAAGTGTGGCCATGCCACCGGCTCGCACGACGAGACGGGACACCGGAAAGCCCGCTTGCCGGCATGCTCGAACACCATGTCAACGCCATTGCCGGTGATGGTGATCGACGAGTACGCCGTGCCAAAATTGTGTACCTCCTTGAGCCAGCGGCCATCGTCGGAACGGCCGAGCTGAGGCACCGCACCGGAACCCTTGACGTCCTTTCAGCCGAGCCCCCAGGGAGCAAGGACCTGGCGGGAAGCTGCAGATGCTGGCCACGTGTTGACACAAAGTACTCTGTCATGTAGAGTACTTTGGTCTTATGGGAGTTACGGACATGTCTCTTTCCAGCGGTGAAGCAAAGCAGGCCCTCGACGACATTGCCCGGGTCGGGCGGCGCAGCTTTAACGCCCATGGCTACGCGGCGGCGGCTCCGCAGCTTATTCTATGGGGCGCGCTTTGGTTTCTGGGGTATGGCGCCACCTATTTCTTCCATGCCTATGCGGGCTGGGTGTGGCTGGGTGTTGCTGTCGTCGGCTCAATCGGCAGCTTCTGGATCGGAAGCGCAACCAAGCCGGTGGCGGCACCGAAATTCAGCTGGCGGATTTTCTTTACCTGGCTGGCCGCGCTGGGCGCGATTGCCTCAGTGCTCGCCATCTTTGCCCCTTTTACCGGAACCCAGATCGGAACCTTGTTTCCCCTCATCGCTGGCTGGGCCTATGTGTTTCTCGGCGTGTGGCTTGGACCACGATTCGTGATTGCGGGCTTGCTCATCGTGGGCCTCACGCTGTTCGGCTTTTTCCGTCTGTCGCCCGAGCATTTCATATTATGGATGGCCTTTGTCGGCAGCATCACGCTGGTTGGAACCGGCGTGTGG
>JAJZDZ010000089.1 GCA_021851325.1 Pseudomonadota bacterium
TTCCGATCTGCTTCCTGCTCGCGCAACGTCGAAATCATGCCAGACTGGAATACCTGTCCGATATCCTCGGCATGCCCACTGGCTTGCAGCTGTTTGACGCGCGAATATTTGGCCTCGTCCTCCGCCAGCTGGGCGCGGGCGGTGATGAGCTGCGCGTTGATTTGGGCAAGCTGCTGGCCAACCACCGATCCCCCGCCGGGGGTGTCGTTGATACCATGCTCGGCCTTGTAGGTTTCGACCGCCTCATCGGCGCTTTCCATCTGCTGGGACAGCTGCTGCAGCCGATCGGAAAGCCATTTCGTGGTCTTGTTGGTCGCGGCAAATTTGGCTTCGAGCTGATCCTGGACATATTGCTCGGCAATGGCATTGGCCAGGCGCGCCGCCATTTCGGGGATTGGCGAGGCCACCGTGATCTGCATCGCGGTCGAGCCACCAACCTCGTTCACGGTTTCCGATCCGAGCAGATGCGCGATGGCCGCCTGACGCAGCTCGAGCCGTTGCTCGGCCGGCGTCAGCACCACCTTTTGGGGATGGGAAAACCAGTGCAGAGGATTGACCGCCGCGCGGATCTGGCTGAACAGGCTGGGCTTGGGCGCCGGCTCTTCGCTCGGGCGGTCCAGATGCAGCTGCTTGACCACCCGCCCCATCAGTTCGCGCGAATGCAGGATCTGGATCTGATTTTCAATCGAGGTGGAGTCGGTCGGCAGACCCGAGAGCACGGCATCGATGCCCATCAGCCGGTTTTTCTGGCCGCCCAGCATGACAAACGATGAGGCATCGTAGATCGGGGTCATGCGGAACACCATGACCGCGGCGATGGCAACCACTGCCAGTGCCGTACCCAGGATCAGGCGATAGCGCATGCGGAAGAGCCGCAGCACCACCGAAAGATTGATGCCACCATTCTCGCTATCGGCGCCCTCAAGGCCTTGGTCGAGCGGCAGAGCGTGCTGGCGGAGGAAGGATGGATCCATGTTCATCTCAACGCCACGCCAGACTGACGGCTTTGTCCGTCAACCTGCGCCTCCGCAGTCATTGCGCTTTGCTGGTGGCATGCCTGCACGTCAAGCGACTCCACTAAAGGTACAGACTGATGCCGAGATGGGCGACATCATCGGTAAAAGCTTGCAACGGATCATTTGAACCGCGATCCTGGTAGTCATATCCTACGTTCATGCTCATATCGTGGTTCATCAGATAGCTGATATTGATGCCCGCGGTCAGATAACGGTCCGTGAGCGGAGTGCCGTTGAAGCGGGAATCGGTGTAACCGAGGTAGCCATTGACCATGATGTTCTGGCGCATGCTGTAATCGGCAGCCAGACGCACCGATTGGTCATCTTCGGTCGACGCCTGGCTGATGGTGGTGCCGTTGAGCCTGCGCGATGCCGTCAGATGAAACGTCCATAAGGGATCGAAGTAATAGTCGAGATTGGCGCCCCAATCGAGACCGGAAACATTGGGCAGAGGGGCGTTATAGTCCTGCTTCAGATAGCCGGCATAGATCGTACCGACGATCAGCTGGGTGACCTTGGCCTGGATACCGGCATTGGCAGAATAGCCATGACTATTGCGATCGAAGCCGTTGCGGTCCTTGTGCAGCTGGTACACATCCTGCGCGTCAGCGCCTTCGATATAGGCCGAATAGCCGGGAGAGAACTCATAATAGACGCGGGTGTAAACGGTATATTCGGTGCGGTTGCGATCGGTATTGTTAAGCGGGGGCAAGTCGAAGAGGGGGGTGTTGAAATAATCATAGCGATCGAAGCTGCCGCCGATCGCAAAGCCAAGTGAATAGGGCCGATAGCTGAACTCCGTGGCGCCATGGGTGACGTGATAGAGCGTCGGAACGATGGCGCTGAAGGGCTGGTCCGGCGAGATCCGGGACTCGTGGAGCACATTGTAGCTGCCGGTCGCACTCAGCTTGACGCCGTGGGTGATATTAAGGAGCCCGCTCAAACCCGCATTCCAGTCATTATGGCCTTCAGAATGACGGCGGTAATACTGGTAGCCACTGAAACCGGCGAAAAAGTCGAGGGCGTTGCGCGCCCACTCTGAATCAATCGCGATCTGCGGATTTTCCGAATAGAAGATATCGCCAACGGGCTTGCTTGGATGGCGGTAAACGTTGTCGTCGCCGGAGACCGCCAGCTGCAGGGACGGAAACATGCGAAACCCGCCCAAGGGCAGGCCCTTGACCGCGTAAGGTCCGCTCGGCAGTTCAGCCCCGGTATAGCGGTTGGCGGAAATCGCACTCGAATAGCCCGAACCGACTGAGGCGCTGCCGATCATGTTCGGCGGCGTGGGCCCCTCGTCGGCCTGGGCCCAAGCCGGCCCGGCCGCGGTGGCGGCCATCATCGCCGCAACTGCCATCAACGCATAATCCGTCCGCATCACGTAAGCTCCCGTACCCTGTGACAAGGTACGTCAAATAAATTAACCAAAGCACGGGGGCCACCGGGCCCAGGCTGCCGGGCCCTAGCTGCAAGAAGGGTTGTTACAGGGCGGCAGGGCCGCATTACTGGTACCTACACTTGGGTTTCCGGTGATTGACTGGGTAGAGCCCTGCCCGCCGGCCGAGGTCGCCCCGCTTTGGGTCCCGGCAGGCTGCGAGGCCGGCAGCGTGACCGTATTTACGTTATTTACCGTACCTCCTACGACCGCCGAGGGAGGTTGGACGCTTTTATCGGCCAGCTGCGGCGAGCCGCCGCTGGAAATGACCGAGGTGGCATAGCTCTGGGTCATGCCCGAGGGCGCCACATTGGCGACCGTGGTACTGATTTCCACTGCCGCGCTCGGGTTCGACTGCGCCACAGAGGCTGCAGCCGCGCCAAGGCCCGAGCCCACGTCCGTGGTTGGCAGATTCTGCTGGGCACTGGCCGCGATCACTGTCTGGACGGCCATGGCCGGGGGAGCCCCGCCATCGACGGCCCCGGTTGTGACCTCAGCGACGGCAATGGGAACCGCGACCCCCGAGCTTACGGCCGCCGACAGCGCTGCCGGCACCGCAATGGTCGCCGGCACCAGGCTGTCTGCCGCCGCCACCACCGAAACCAGTGCCGCGGCACCAGACTTTGCCAACGCGTCGGTGGCAATCGCCGTGATCGCCTGGCTGATCGCCAGCACGCGGGCCTGCCCTTTAATGGCAGGGTTGATGTTCTTCAGCGCTTGGGTGAGCGCTTGTTTGACCGAGGCCAGCTGGACGGCGCTCAGCCCGCTGTCATCTGCCAGAGCCACTTGTGCGAACGGGCACGGGGCGACACAGACAAGACCGGCAGCCAAGGCAGCGGTGCCGAGGCCCATCCTGATCCTGCGCTGCCTTGCCGTCGTCATGGCAAGCCCCTTCTCATCCTGATCCGCCGTAGGTTGTGACGGATATTGTCACCACAACTGCCAATATAGCACATTTTGCCGTGCTATAGTCCACTGGGGCGAATTTAGCTAGTGGACAGGTGATCAATGGAGCTCATCTACGCCAAGCTACCATGATCAGATCACCGCTGAACGCGCGCCCGGCAGCATTAAAGCCCTTGAACACGGGCAATTTGCAAAGCGCTGCGCGCGCCCTCTTGGTCTGCACGTAGAGGTTAACGCTGCGCACGAAAGATGACGAAACCGTCATCCTGTGAAATATAACGTCATCAGCTGGCAGGAGCGGCGACGTCAGAAGAACCGCTCTGGAACCCGGATGATGTCCCCGGGCTCCACCTTGGTCTTCTCGCTCGCAGGATATTCCTTCTCCTTCTCAGCACCGGCCCGTCTGATATAGACGTCGGATTCGTCGGCCCGGAAGGTATAGCCGCCAGCCAGCGCCACCGCCGTGATGACGCTCATTCCCATCACGTAGGGATACTGCCCCGGTGCCTTCACTTCTCCCAGAATGTAAAAAGGCCGGGCGCTCGTGACCTCGATGCTGACACTGGGGTTGACGAGAAAGCCTTTGGAAAGGGCCGCGACGAGGGTCTTCTGCAGCTGCGGGACAGTCTTACCAGCCGCCTTGATCTGACCGATCAGCGGGAACTGGATGTTCCCGCTACCATCGACGAGATAATTGCCGTCAAGATCGTGCTGGCCAAAGACGTTGATGTGGAGCTTGTCGCCAGTTCCCAGCACGTAGGCCGAGGCTGCATCCTGCGAGTTTGCCTTGGCTTTTGCCTGATCCGCTTTTCCCGCGTCACCGGCGTCCTGTGCCACGGCCGCCGGCGCCACAGCGGTGGTGGCTTGTGCGGTCCCACCCGGCGCCGGTGTCGTCGCCAGCGCCACCCCGGAGCCCGCCATCAGCCCCAAAGCTACAATGAGGCCAAAAAGAGCTGTCGTCAGTACACGCCGCAGACGCATCAAAGCTTCCAGTTACGCCGTTCGTGTCGGGCAGATGCTACACGCTCGCGCTCACGAAACCAGTTTCATGTTTTTAAGCTGCCAGGAAGTTACCTAGTGCACACTGATGAAGCGGCACTTATCTCCGTCCA
>JAJZDZ010000090.1 GCA_021851325.1 Pseudomonadota bacterium
CTGTTGTGGGGCGCTCGCCCATCACCTTGGCGAGGAGACAGCGGCCCGAGCCTCGGCCCGAGCGGTTCTTTCGGCCTTCGCGGCGGCGGGCGGGACAGACCGTTTTACCGAGGTCGTGATCAGCGCCACCGGCTGCGCCTCCCATCTGGTCAGCTATGCCGAACTTTTCGAAGCCGGCGATCCCCTCTTTGTGCCGGCACAGGCCCTGGCTTCGCGTCTTGCCGATCTGGCCGCGCTGGTGCGCCCTTTGCCGGTGACGGCGCCCAGAGCACTCAGAGTGGCGCTGCATCGGCCCTGCTCGCTGAGCCATGGGCTGCGGCGGCGCAATGACGGGGCGAGCCTGCTGGCAGCCGCGGGCCATAGCGTGGTTGAGCTTGGTGAGGCCGACATCTGTTGTGGTTCCGCCGGCAGCTATAGCCTGTTGCAGCCCGAGCTTTCGGCACAGCTGCGTCGTCGCAAGCGTGCCCACATCACCCGCAGTGCGGCACAGGTCGTGGTCTCAAGCAATATCGGGTGCATCGATCAGCTGGCTGACCCGCAAGGTCCTGCAATCCTGCACTGGATCGAGCTCCTGGACTGGTCGGAGGGTGGCCCGGTTCCAGAAGGCCTGCGCGCACAGCTTGGCAAGCAGGCCTGATACTCTAAAGGTTCTGCGCTGCGCGTTCAGGCCATGAGATGTTCGACAAACCAGGCGCACTCGGCCGCGCTCACGGTGCGGAAGGTGTCGCCCGTATAGGGTGCAAAGTGGCCGCACTCCAGGGTCAGAAGCTTCCTGGGCTCGCCGGCCGTGGCAAAGGCCTCAAGCGCCAGCTCTGCGGGGATCAGGGAGTCGTTCCGCGCGACCACCATCATAAAGGGGGTTGGTGCAATGCGGGGGATGTAGAAGGCAGGTACGTACGCGGTCAGATATTCGATCGAGCGCAGCGTGACGCTATTCTGCCAGTTCTTGGCGCGCGCGCCCAGCGTCAGGAAGAAATCAATCGATTCCTGTGTCGCCAGGGCGCCCACGCCACCTGCGGTATCGGGTACGACGGGGATCATGGCCGGCGCCTCACCCCGATAGCGCGCCTTGCGGTCGGCATTGAATTGCTGGCGGAAGGCCAGAAGCAGGTCACGTCCGGATTGCGTAAAGGTACGGTACGCATCAAGGGCAGGAACCTGGGCCACAACGCATTTGACGCGGCTATCCGTGGCCCCCACCACCATCACGTGTCCGCCGGAATAGCTCGAGCCCCACACCCCGATGCGGTCGGGATCGATCCTTGGCCTTTCCTGCAACCAGGTGATGGCATCACGATAGCCGCGGATTTGCGCAATGGGATCGATTTCACCGCGGGGCTCGCCGCTGGAAGCGCCAAAATTGCGATGGTCGTAGACCAGCACGGCAAACCCCGCCGCCGCAAATACCGCGGCAAAATCGTCAAGGAACATTTCCTTGGTGGCTGAAAAGCCGTGCGCCATCACAATTGCCGGTGAGGGGCCCTCAGCCGTCTGCGGATGGTAGAGCCAGCCTCGCAAGGTGGCGCCGTCAGAGGAAAATGCGATGTCTTCGCGCATGGCGCTGTCCTTTGCGAACAAGCCTCGACAGGAGATGATTTCATCCCAAGGAGCCAGCGTTCCGCAATTGCCGGCAGCCGTCTCCTTGCCAAATTGTCCGGGTGACGTTTTGCGGCAGCACTCTGCCCGGCGCCTGGCGGAGCCGGAAGGCCGGAGCCGGCGCCTTCCCGAAGGTCCCGAGCGCCTGTGGCCACTCAGACCGGGCGTTCCGCGCTGTGTCGCCGCATTCATCAGGGCTGGGAGCTCTGCCCGATCGGGGGCGCGCCAGCCGCCTGGTTCCGTCTTTCTTCGGGCGCAAGGCGGTAGGTGTGTGACCCCTGCCTGTGGCATAAGCTGGCCCGCATCCATCAACCGGTCGCACGTGTAATCGCCATGCCGAAGGCAGCCTTGAGCTCTCCGATCGACGCCCAGCGGGCCTATTACGAACGCACGGCCCAATCCTACGATGCCAGGCATGTCGGGCCGGCGGACGAGCACGGCACGGCGCTCAGCGCGTTCATGGCACTGGCAGAATTGGCCGGGCCGGTTGCGAGCGTGCTCGATGTCGGGGCCGGCACCGGGCGGGCCGTGAAGACCCTCAAAGACAGGTGGCAGGATGCGACCATCGTCGGGGTCGAGCCGGTTGCCGCACTGCGCAAGGAGGCCATCCTTAGCGGCCTCTCCAGCCAGGAGATCGTGGACGGAGATGCCCTCTGCCTGACCTATGCCGACGGTTCATTTGATTATGTGATCGCGACCGGAGTCCTGCATCACATACCGGATCCCGAGCGCGCCGTTCGCGAGATGGTGCGGGTGGCACGGAAAGGGGTGATGATTTCGGATTCGAACAATCTGGGACAGGGACGCGCCTTGACCCGTCTGGCCAAATACCTCGTCAAGAGCATGGGGCTGTGGCCCGTGCTGATCTTCATCCAGACCAGAGGCAAGGGCTACAAGTTCAGCCAAGGTGACGGCATCTATTTCAGCTACTGTGCCTTTGATGCGGTCAAAATCCTGCAACGAAAATTCCCTTCCATCCATTACATGAACACGCAGCCTTGCGCGGGTATCAATCTCTACCGCGGCGCCACCCATGTGATGATTTTTGCCAAGCAGTGAGAGCGTCACCCCTCACTGGAGCGAGAGCCCAGACCCGAGTCAGGGCGGCTTGTCCGCGCTTGCGCCCGACGTGCGACACGGCGCTCCTGCCTTCAGCCGGGGACAGATGTGGGTTAGGCTTTGCCTCCGCCGCGGGCGGCCCGCGCAACCTTTCCGGTTCTGGCCGCATCTTGCTAGGCTGGAGCGCAGATGATGGTGATCAAGGTGTCACCATGACCATGGGCCGGCGTGAAGATGGCCGCTGGCAGGTGGTTTAGGCAGGAGCAGGAGCATGGTGAAACTTACCGTTAACGGGCAGACGCGCGTCTTCACCGGATCTCTCGAGATGCCGTTGCTGTGGTGGCTGCGTGACGAGATCGGTCTGACCGGCACCAAATTTGGCTGCGGGGCCGGACTATGCGGAGCCTGCACGGTACATCTGGATGGTGTTGCGGTGCGCTCCTGCCAGACCCCGATGGCGGCGGTTGCCGGCCGCACGGTGACCACGATTGAAGGCCTCTCCGAACACGGGGATCACCCCCTGCAGGTGGCCTGGAGGAAATTCGGCGTACCGCAGTGTGGTTACTGCCAGAGTGGACAGCTGATGCAGGCCGCGGCCTTGCTGCGTCACACCCCTCATCCCAGTGAAGGTCAGATTCGCGCGACCATGGACGGAAATATCTGCCGCTGCGGGACCTATCCACGCATTGTGGCTGCGATCATGGAGGTCACGAGGACCGGAGGGCCGGTGTGATGACGACAGCAGCAATGGCACGGCTCGCCAATGTCAGTCGGCGCTCCCTCATGAAGGGGATGGGCGCAGGTCTCATTCTTTCGGTCAGTCTTTCGCCCCAGGCGATGGCCAAGGCGGCGCCCAAATATGGTGCAGATGGCGAACGCAATGGCTGGCGCGATAATCCCAAGCTCTTTGTCTTCATTTATCCCAATGGGGATGTGCGCTTTACCTGCACCCGGCAGGAAATGGGGCAGGGCATTCGCACCAGCCTTGCGCTGGCGCTGGCCGATGAGCTGGAGGCCGATCTGGATCGCGTGAGCGTGGTGCAGGCCGATGGCGATGAAGCCAAATGGGGCAATCAGGACACTGACGGATCGCGCAGCATGCGCCATTTCTTCCTGCCCATGCGGCTCGCCGGAGCCGCGGCGCGGCTCATGCTCGAACAGGCCGCGGCGCAGGAATGGGGCGTGGATCCCTCTGAGGTGCGTGCAGATAACAACATGCTCATCCATGTTCCGAGCGGACGGCGCCTCAGTTTTGGTGCGGTGGCCGCGAAGGCCGCGACTCTTGCGGTGCCGCCAAGACAGGCGATCACGCTGAAAACCCCCGACCAGTTCCGCTATATCGGCAAGGACAAGGTGACGGGAGTTGATCTTTTTGACATCACCACGGGCCGCGCCCAGTACGGCATCGACGTGCGCCCGCCGGATCTGCTTTACGCCGTCGTGGCTCGGCCTCCGGTCCTGGGCGGCCGGCTGATCCGCTATGATGCGAGCGCTGCCCGGAAGGTTCCGGGTGTGGTCAAGGTGCTGACCATCGCCCAGCCCAAACCCGGCTATCCCATTCAGGCCACGGGCGGCGTTGCGGTGGTGGCACAGAACAGCTGGGCCGCCATCAAGGGACGCGATGCCCTGCAGCTCGAGTGGGAGGACGGCCCCAACCAGAGCTATGATTCAGACCGTTACCGCGACACCCTGCGCGCCGCCGTCAGCAAGCCGGGAAGGCTTTTTCATGCCAAGGGCGATGTCGACGCGGCCTTCAAGGCAGCAGCGCAGATCGTTACGGCTGAATATTATCTTCCCCATCTTG
>JAJZDZ010000032.1 GCA_021851325.1 Pseudomonadota bacterium
TGGTTTCCGGCGACCACATCAGCCGAGCCATGAGGGGCCGAGATCTGGCCGTTATTGGTTGCCGCGTAGCCGATGATGACGACGTCACCGCTCCGGGCGACGATACTGCCATTATTGACGACGCTGCCCTTTGAGCTTCCGCTCGCCGTCATGGTGCCGCCGGCCATGAACTGGCTGTTGGAGATGTCGCGCGTCGAGGCGACAAAGCCTCCGCCAGTAATGACCTTGCCGTCTTTGCCGATCACCACTCCGTTCTGATTGATCAGGAAGGTGGTGCCGGTACTCGTGAGGGTGCCATCAATGGCGCTCGCCTGCGTGCCGGTCACGCGGTTCAGCGTAGCCCCCGTGCCGTTATCAATGACCACCTGGCCACCACGGCCAACGGAGAAACTCTGCCAGTTGATGATGCCGTGCTGGGTTGTCTGATGAACGGTGAGGATTGGGCCGCTGGCCGCGATCGAGCCCTGGCCCGCCGCGAATGCCCCGCCCAGAGGCGTTACAGGAGTTCCGGCGAAGGCTGAAGACGGCGCCACTGTCAGCAACGCCGCAGCGCCAAGTAGTGCACAGGCGCTCAGACGTAAGCGCGCGCGAACGCGCCCGTGTGATGACACACACGGCAACGATCCGAAATTGTCAGATTCGTCCAAAACGGGCATCTATGGCGCTACAAATAAGGGCGGCAGCACCACGACTTGCCGTCAGATGCATCCGAAGATGCGGCTCTCTAGCTTAGAATTCTTATATCTAAAAGCATCTCGACCCCCTGATATTATGGCACGGTCAATGTCATTTTGTCGCAGGTGAACTTTGATCTCTGTCAAACTCGTTTTCGTCACCCTTAAATACACGGCTTAATGGGGAAAACTTTTGCTGAATTAATACTCCCGAGTTCTCAGCATTACCCCGAGAGCGTGCTTTCTCGACGGGCTATGCCGCCCGCCCCGCACATCAGCGCTCCACGTTTACGACACGGAACACGATCCTTGCAGAAAATAATCCTTAAGCCGGGCGGTGATCCATCGTCGGTGTAGACCACACACATTATATACATGGGCCCATACTTCGGAGCGCATAAGATCCCGTCCCAAGGTTGTGTACCCAATATGAGCGCTTCGCCGATTGCGCGGCAGAGCTCCGGGATCGTCGCCAATAGCGCCCTGCCGCAGGCCATGGCTGCCTGCGCTGCGCAATGGCTACGCGCCTTGGCCTCCTGCTCCACTGGAACAGATTGAGACGATCAACCGCCGGGCGCCAGCGCCCCCAGATGAAAAGATGGCACACGGTAAACCGCATTCGCAGGCTCTTCCGGCCCTTTCTCTTTTATTGTTCAAGCACCTTCTCGGGCGGTCCGACCGGAGCGGAACATGAGCGCAAAACTCGCCAGGAGCCACCATAAGGCCTGCACCGCGGCAAAAGAGGTGACCCCCAGAGGTAGAACCAGTTGTCCGATATAAAGAAGCCCTAACACCACAAAGGATACGCCCAAGAGCAGTGCCAACCACGCGAATATTCTTGGAAGAACGCTCGATCCCAGAAGCATGAAGCCCAATGGCAAGAACAATGCCGGTGCGGCAACAGAAAAATACAAGTGCTGAACAGCGTAGCCAAGCGTATTGGCGATGCGGGGGAGTTCGGATGGATTTGTGAACAGACCGCCAATATAGCAGGTAACCTCTAGAAGGCTCGTCATCATTAATACCGCGGCACCAAACACAGTAAGAACACCCGAAACTCGCCCAAACGCTTTGGATAGGGAGACAAGACTAAGCGCAAAGACGATGATGAGCGCCGGACCAACAGCTTGGAGCCAGGCACCCCATAGGACGCGCAGGCGATGACTTGTTGCGTATGCGAGGAAGAGCGTGTCAGGAGAATCAAGGGGTGGACCATTATTGATGTGAAACGATTCGATTATCATCAGTACGCCCATAACTCCCGCAACACTGGAAAGGATTGCGGTAGAACCCTCCGACATGATGCTTTTCATACAATCACCACAATCTAGAATCGATGTGACACAGCCTTGCTGACAGCCGCGCCTGTAAAGACGTCTTCGACGACGGCCGGTGGCATTAAGATCCGGACTGCGCGCGCGGGAGCTTAGGCCTGTCCTGGAGTGTTGCGCTCCGGCTATCGCCATGTCTTGAAGGCGCCCGCTGACTCCCGGTCCTATGATTGACAGCACGTTCATGATTTTCGGGGGTCCGGCTGACCGCATAGCCATTCATCCAGATACGGTCTATCGACAAAGTGTCAGCTATGTTCCGGATGGGATTGCCACGGACAAGCAACAGGTCCGCGCGGTAGCCGGGCGTCACGTGACCCCGCCGCCCCAGATGAAAGATGGCATCAGGCAGGGCCGTGGCTGCGTGCAGCGCCTCTTGTGGCGTAAAGCCAGCCTTGACCAGTATCTGCAGTTCCTCATGCAACGCAACGCCATGGGCCGTGCCAGGATTTGGAGAGTCCGTACCAGCAACAATAGGGATTCCTGCCGCGTGCAGCGCCCGCGTGTTGGCCAGCACATTGGGGAACAGCCAACGCACGGTTTTCTTGTCCTTGGCCAGAAGCGTGCTTTTTTGGGCGGCCGACAAGTAGGGCGCTACGCGCGGATCGCGGGCCAGCTTTTGGGCAATGCCAAGGCCGGAAACCGCCGCCCACACATCATCCGTTGATTCGATAAAGATGTGACGCTGCTTGGCGAGTGCGATAAAGTGTGCTCCGACTACCCGGTCCGGAATCATGTGCGCCAGTGCATCGGCGCCGCAGTTAATGGCTTCGCGCGCCGCCCATTCAGCCTGCGTGTGAACGATTGCCAGACGATGATCCGCATGAGCCGCTGCGATAACGGCACATACTTCAGCCGGTGTAAGGGTCGGTAGGGTTTTGCGGGTGTGGTACTCTGAGAGTGTTTCGATAAAGAGTTTGATGTAATCCGACCCCTCCCGAACGCGGGCATCGACGAACTTTCGTGCGTCAGCGGCGCTTTTCAGGGTGGGGACATGGAGCCAAGGCGGCGCATCCTGCAGAGGTGCCCCGCCTCTCACCGTCACACCCAGCCCGGCTGCCCAGGTGTCCGCTTCATTGGTGCGCGCCAACCTAACCCGCTGCGCCGTCCACCTTTTGAAGTTGCGGCTGATATCGAACATGTCGAGTTCGGTGGTAACACCGAAGCGCAGGGCGTCGGCCTGAGCACCAGGAAAGACGTGGACGTGAGAATCGATCAGCCCGGGCAAGAGCGTTTTGCCGCGGCCGTCAATGATTCTCAGATGAGCGGGTATGGTCACATGAAAGCCAACCTTTGCAATCCGGCCAGCCTCGACCACGACGTTGGCGTTCTCTATGGTCCGGTCGCCGTCAAATACCCGCACATCACGGATGGCAAAGCTGTTGGTTGCGGCACAAGCGGTCGGCGCACAAGCCAGCAGCCCAAGAAGACAAATAGCGACGCGCATGAGCAGCCTTGAGTAGGAGCGTCATGGTCTTGTCACTGCAGGTGCGCACGATGCCAATGCCTAACCAGGAGATTTGGCATCAGCCGTGCGAAATACGGCACGAAGCGCGTTTTAACGGGGTGTAAATTCGGGCTCCTGCCGTTTGCGTGCACTCTGTCCAAACAGGGGTGGGGCCATGGGCAAGTCCGAGGTCAGCCAACTGAAGCAGAACCTGTCCGGCACCCAGACTGCCTCGGGTACCACCAGGAATGGCCGCGCCCACCCTGCCAGTGGGAGCAAGGATCCGTCTTTCACATGAACCGTAGGTGCGCCGGCGCGAGGAGCCCTTGCCAGGTGAGCGGGCCTGCGAAAATACTCGACGTGGCAAATCAGTGATGTCGGTCAGAGCTCCCCTTGTTCGGGACCGAAGACTGAGGGGGAGGGCTGACGTGCACAAAGGCATTGGCGCAACCGGGTTGCAGCAGATGGCCTGGCAGTTCTGGCTACCGCGCGTAGTGATTTCAGGCGTTGCTCTTGTGCTGTTCTGGTTTACCGCCTTTGGTACCAGCAACCAGCTGCCCTTTACTACTGCAGACTGCACGCTGGAAGTCTGCACACCACGACCATTATCCTCGACTGCCAACGTCGTTCTGTTCCGGCCCGAAGATCGTATCGTCTTAGCCGATCAACCGTTCCTGACCCGCGCACTCTTGCTCAACGGCAACGTGCCCAGCAGTTCCAACTATACCCTATGGATACAGCGCGGCGCCAAACGTGTCCGCGTTTCGCTCCATAGTGTCGTGGCGGGCAGTACCTCTAGGATTGCGGATAAATTCCTGGGCGCATTTGCGCTGGCTTTTGGTCTTCTGTTGTTGTGGCGGGGACAGACTGCGGTCAGCCGTGGACTTGCTATTTTTGCATTGACCACGGCGGCCCATGGTCTCATCGCCATCACGCTGCCACCACCCTGGAACCTGGTGGTGGGTAGCCTCTATCCATTGATTGGAGGACCAGTCGCCTTCATCGGCCTTTACATAACCGCCATTGCTCTTACCCGGCCGGAAATTCGTGGAGTCTCCCGATCGCCCGCCTTCCTGGCCTATCTTGGAAATTTGATTCTGTTGGCACTCAGTGAATTCTTGCCGGCGCTGATGATTCTGGCAAAGCTTGAGTGGCCCATTGTTTGGACTTTGGTGCAAATGGCGCCCATCGCCTTTGCAGCTATAGCCTGGGCGGTACCTGTGATGTATCTGATTCTAGGCTATCGCCACAGTGCAGCTTCCGATCGCTTGCGAATTCGCTGGTTCATCGCCAGCCTGTCGCTCGTTCTGCCGCTGATGGCTTTGAATCTGTTGCTGAACGGCGACCGAGGATTTTCGGCGTTCGAGCTCTACGTTCTTCAAGCGGCGAAAGTCGTCGCCGGCTTTACGATTTTTGCCATATTGAGTTACGCGGCCCTAACCCAGAGACTGGTTGCAGTTCGGTTCGTGATCAACCGGGCACTGGTATTTGCGGCCCTGACCGCAGGTCTTGTCGGCGCGCTTTCTCTCGTCGAGAGTCTGATTGAGCAGAGTATCGTTAGCAGGGATACGGGCCTCGCACTTAATCTGCTCGTGCCGCTTTTGCTGGGGGTCTTCATCAACCGAATCCATCGCTTTGGTGAAGACAGTGTAGAACGCCTGGTATTTCGGAAAGAATATCATTCCAGGAGCCAGATTCTGACCTTCGTGCGCGACGCAGGATTTATCGCTCAACCAGCAACGCTCTATCAACGCACGGCCGAAATTTTCGCCAGTCATGGCGGAGGTAGTTATGCCGGTCTATTTCTTGCCTCCGAAGCAGGATATGAGCGGGCCGCGGCGAGCGGGCAGGGTTGCGAGCTGCCACTACGCGTTGAGGTTGACGACGAAGCGATGGTCAGGTTGCGCGCAACACTGGCACCGCTCGATCTTGCCACGGTCTCAAGTGCACTCGGAAATAGCGGACAGCTCCTGCCTCTGGCAATGCGCGGACGTCTTGAAGGTGTGCTTGTTTGCGGGGCAAAGGCTGAAGGGCGCTACGCTCAGGCCGAAATTGATTTTCTGGAAAAAGCTGCCGCTGGAATCATCGCGTGCGTCATTGCTCTGCGCGCAGAACTGCACGCGAATTTTGTCACTCAGATCGCCGAGGGTGCGCTACCTCCTGACCAGGTCGTCGGTCAGGCTCGGAGGCTGGCTGAGGCCTAGGAGAAAAGGGTCATTTCCTGCTTTGTAGCATCGACGAGTCATACCCTGCTCGCTGCTGCATCCGCCTTTATACAAATTTGAAAGCAGTTTCACACAGGAGCGCAGAAGAGGCGGAACACCGCCGGCGCCAGACGTACCCTGAGGGTGCGTACGCGCAGTCAGTCCCTGCTTCAGCCTGCAACGCGTGACAGTACGAACTGGCAGTTCTGATGGTCCAGAGACCCATTTGCAAATGGCGCACCCGACAGGATTCGAACCTGTGACCTCTGCCTTCGGAGGGCAGCACTCTATCCAGCTGAGCTACGGGTGCAGCGGGCATACCTATAGCGGAGGACACCCTGCCCCGCAAACACCTTGCGCATCGGCCTGGCCATTTTGGCCAGAGGCCGGGATGGGAAGGCCGTGATCGCACCAATCACGCGTCAACAAGCCGACGGACATGAGCTTGTGGCCGCAGCTCGGCGCTACGAACGGTGGGGATGGCAAAAGAAGCAGTACGTTGTGCCTAGAGCGCTGCGAGCGCCATATTTACGGCAGCCTGGCCGTGGGCAAAAACCGTGGCCTTCCAATCGTCCCCGTCTGGGTAAAAAGCATCGCGAATCTGCTGCTTTATCTGGGCGCGGTGCGGGACCTCGGCGGGAGCATGACAGCTGAGCCAGTTGTCCTTGCGCAGCGCTTCGAAGACCTTGCTCACCGACTGGGTGCCGACTTCCAGTGCGACAAAGTTCAGGGCGCGACAGCCCATCCAAGCAGCCATAGCGCTGTCAATGGTCCCGTTAAGATGGGCGGAGAGCGATTGGCCGTTTGCTGTAGAGCGCAGAGATGCGCCCCAGATCCGGTGGGCCCGCACATAAGCTTCTGACCCCGGTTCGGCTTCGGTGATGATCTCTGCAGCCCCATAGTCGCCAAGACCCGTATGAAAGTCGATGACGCTTAGCTCCTCTACAGCCTTGAGCTCTTCGTCGAGCACATCCTTCAGCATGCGCAGGGACCAGGAGAGTTTGCCACCGCCGTAATAGATGCCATCGGGATGATGATATTGCCCTCGGGAAAGTGCGGCCTGTAGCGCAAAGCTGCCGTGCTTGGCGCCAAAGGCTGCAAGCACCCGGTTTGCTGCAGCAAAAGCTGCCGGCGAAATATCCTTGGGGGCCGCAGCGTCTGCCAGAATGTCATATTCGGGATTGGCCGGCGGATGGGCATGGTCGACAAAATTGCGATTGATGTCGGCGTTGTCCTCGTTGACACGCCGATCAAAGGAAAATCCATAAGGGTTGAGGGCATGCAGGAGAACGATCTTGCAGTCCTTCGGGACCCTTGCCGCCAGGCCCTGCCGCAGCAGTGTGGTTTGCACGCCGGAGCCAAAATAGCCCTCCACGCCATGGGTTCCGGAGATCAGCAAGAGTGCCCTTCTTGCATCACGGCGTCCTGCCCAGGCCGTATCCAGAAAAAGCGGGTCCCCGTCCACGCCCTTGATGCCACCCAGCAGGCGGCTGGTGATGCCCAGTTCAGCGGCCTCGGCGGCGGCGATAAAGGCCGACCGCGCGCTACGATAGTCGGCCGGGAAGAGGAGTTCTGCTGTCACGGTCGGCTCAGGCGACGGATGAGGTCGTCCAGTTGTTCAAGCGTCTTATAGGAGATGGTCAGATGGCCGCCAGCGTCACCACGATCAGCGATATCGACCTTCAGTCCCAGAACATTGCCCAGACTGTGCTCAAGGGCCTTGGTATCGGGATCCTTTTCAGGAGCGCGATGGCCTTTGCGCCGAGGACTGCGCCGCTCGGCCTGGCGTACATTGAGACCGGCTTCAAGGATCTGATGCGCGAGAGCCTCGGCATCAGGTCGACCAACAAGCGTGCGTGCATGCCCTGCGCTCAGCCTGCCATCGCGCACCAGTGTCTTGACGCTGTCCGGCAATTTCAGCAGACGCAGAATATTGGCAATGTGGCTGCGACTTTTTCCGACCTCGGTAGCAAGCTTTTCCTGCGTATAGTCAAACCGTTCGATCAACTCCTGATAGGCGGCCGCTTCTTCGATCGCATTCAGATCCGCGCGTTGAACATTTTCGATGATCGCAAGTTCCAGTGATTCAGCATCGCTCAGTTCGCGCACCACGACAGGAACTTCATGAAGCTTGGCCAGTTGCGCCGCGCGCCAGCGTCGTTCCCCCGCGACGATCTCGAACTGACCCGCTTCGCCGGCAATCGGACGCACCAGGATTGGCAGCAGGACGCCCTTTTCACGGATGGAATTCGCAAGGTCCGCGAGGTCTTCGTCGGCGAAGGTTTTGCGCGGCTGGAAACGATTTGCCCGCAGGAATGCGACCGGCACGGTCCGCTGGGTCTTAGCCGTGCGGGCGTCGAGAGCCGGCGCCGAACCGATGAGGGAGGACAGGCCACGGCCGAGCCCGCGTGCGCGATCGTCAGCCATCATGCTGCCCGGCTCGCGCGTTCGCGCTTAATCATTTCGCCAGCCAGTTTGATGTAGGCCTGACTTCCAGGACAGCGCAGATCATAGATCAACGCTGGCAGGCCATGGCTTGGTGCCTCGGAAATTCGCACGTTGCGTGGAATCATCGTGTCGTAAACCTTTTCTCCCATATGGGCCCGCACATCTTCGGCGACCTGCACCGCAAGACGGTTGCGTTTGTCAAACATGGTCAAAATAATTCCCTGGATTTCGAGATCAGGATTGAGATTGCCGCGCACCAGATCGATGGTCTTGAGCAGCTGGGAGAGGCCCTCCAGGGCGAAGAATTCACACTGCAGTGGCACGACGACGGCATCAGCTGCCGCCATCGCATTGACGGTCAGAAGCGTGAGGGAGGGAGGACAGTCAATTAATACGTAAGAAAACTTACCGACATGTTTTGGCAATGATTTCATAGCGCTGCGCAATATGAAATTACGATCGGTGCGTTCCACGAGTTCAAGCTCCGCGCCTGACAGGTCGACCGTGGACGGGACCAGCCAAAGGTTCGGAATACGCGTCGCCATGACGACGTCTGCAAGACTGCTTTCACCGAGCAGCACATCATAGATCGTCCGCTTGCGCTCGCTCTGCCCTACACCAAGACCGGTGGAAGCATTACCCTGCGGGTCAATATCAATGATGAGCGTCGACTGCCCAATCGCCGCCAAAGCGGTGCCGAGATTAATTGCTGTCGTGGTCTTGCCCACCCCACCCTTCTGGTTGGCAACAACCAGCACCCGGGGCATTTTCCCGGACACCTCAGCGGGCCCGGCGGCGCCTTTCGGTACCGGCATGGCAGATCTCCCGGATGATGAGTATCGTGGCGGAGGGCGCAGTCCGACTAGACCGTCGCTCGATGCGCATCCTCCAGTATTCGGCCGCAGCGGTCAATTCGGCTTCTGCGGACTGACCCTTGAGAAACAGGTTGACGGTTTTTGGTCCCTGGAAGCGCTCGGCATAAGACAAAAGCTTTTCCAGCGGAGCACAGGCCCGAGCGGTAACCACATCGAAGGACTCTGGCGCGGCGTCCTCGATGCGGCGCGGACGAATCTCGATATCAAGGCCCATGGCTGCGGCTGCGGCTTCAAGAAAGCGGCATTTCTTCGCCACGCTTTCGTAAAGCACCGTACGAAAGCCTTCGCGCTCCCGTAGCAGACAGGCCAGGACGAGCGCGGGAAAGCCAGCGCCACTGCCCAGATCAACCAGGCTTTTGGCTGCGGCAGGAATAAGAGGAAAGAGCTGGGCACTGTCCCAGATATGACGATGCCAGAGCTCTTCGAGGCTCGCCTCCGAGACAAGATTCTGACGACTGTTCCAGTCGGCAAGAGTTTGAGCATAGCGCGTGAGGCGGGCCAGTGTTTCACGTGAAACATTGCTCGCAGCCGCAAACTCCTCCGGCCCAAACCTCATCACCCTGCCCTCGCGACCGGGTTGGCACGATGCCGGATGTGAGCAAGCACAAGCGTGATCGCGGCCGGAGTGACCCCATCAATGCGCGCAGCCTGGCCCAAGGTCATGGGACGGATGGTTTCGAGCTTCTGCATGGCTTCGGTTGAAAGGCCAAAAACCGTGCGGTAATCGAGATCTGGTGGCAGCACGAGTCCCTCGTCGCGCCGAAAGGCCACGATATCGGCGTCCTGACGGTCCAGATAACCCGCATAGGCGGCATCGATTTGCAGCTGTTCCAGCGCATCCGGCTGAACTTCGCGAAGCTCCGGCCAGATCTGGCACAGGCGGTCGAAGGGGATCTCCGGCAGTGCCAGGAGCTGCAGCGCCGTACGCCGCACACCATCCAGCCTGAGGGCCAGACCATGCCGTCTGGCTTCATTGGGTGTCAGGCTCAGCGCACGCATCCGGCCTCGCGCCGCCTCCAGGCGCGCCGCCTTGGCGGCAAAGTGTTCCCGGCGCATCTTCCCCACGATGCCCTCGCGGCTTCCAAGGGGAGTGAGACGCTGGTCGGCATTGTCCGCTCGCAGGCTGAGGCGGTATTCGGCACGACTGGTGAACATGCGGTAGGGCTCGCTCACGCCCTTGGTAACCAGATCATCAAGCATGACCGCGATGTAAGCCTGGGCTCGGTCAAGCACCAGAGGCGCCTGTCCGCCGGCACGGCGGGCTGCGTTGATTCCGGCCATCAGCCCCTGGGCCGCCGCTTCTTCGTAGCCAGTGGTTCCGTTGATCTGCCCCGCCAGAAACAGGCCCCCCACCCGCTTGACCTCAAGCCAGGGCAAAAGCTCTCGCGGATCCACGTAATCATACTCGATCGCGTAGCCAGGACGAAGCATCTGCGCCTTCTCAAGCCCCGGTATGGTTTTCAGCAGCTCGAGCTGTACGTCCTCGGGAAGCGAGGTCGAAATCCCGTTGGGGTAAATGGTGTCGTCGTCGAGACCTTCCGGTTCGAGGAAAATCTGATGGCTATCCCGTCCGGCGAAGCGCACAACCTTGTCCTCGATGGACGGGCAGTAGCGCGGCCCGGTACCCTCGATCTGTCCGGAATAGATCGGTGCCCGGTCGAGATTGGCGCGGATGATGGCATGGGTCTGCGCCGTGGTCCGCGTCAAATGGCAAACCACCTGGGGCGTCGTGATCCGCTCTGTCAGAAAGGAAAAGGGTTCCGGCGGGTCGTCCCCGGGCTGGGCCTCAAGAACCGACCAGTCGATGCTGCGGCGATCGAGCCGTGGCGGAGTACCGGTCTTCAGCCGTCCCATGGCAAGACCCAGATCATAAAGCCGGCTCGCCAGACGGATGGCAGGAGCTTCCACACCCGAGGCCGCGATCGCGCCGTGCGGTCCCGCCGCCCGGCCGGCAGGTAGCCGCTTTTCGCCGACATGAATGAGGCCATTCAGAAATGTGCCAGTCGTGAGCACGACGGCCGCAGCCAACAACGCCTCGCCCGTCCAGGTCATCACGCCACGCACCGTGCCGTCCGAGACGATGAGGTCTTCGATGGCAGACGCCCGCACCTCAAGACCCGGAATCTCGCGAAGGTACGTCTGCATCGCCGCGCGGTAGAGACGACGGTCGGCCTGGGCTCTGGGACCACGGACGGCTGGACCCTTGCGGCGATTGAGCACTCGGAACTGGATCCCTGCGCTGTCTGCCACGCGCCCCATCAAGCCATCGAGGGCGTCGATCTCGCGCACGAGATGACCCTTGCCCAAGCCGCCAATGGCCGGGTTGCAGGACATTTCGCCTATGGTTTCAATCTTGTGGGTCACAAGACAGGTGCGCGCACCAGCGCGCGCCGCCGCTGCCGCCGCTTCACAGCCGGCATGTCCGCCGCCAATTACGATGACATCAAAGCTCGTCATAGCGGGCAGACATAGGCGGCCGTCGGAAACGGGGCAAGATGTTTCACGTGAAACAGCGCAGGCTCAAATGTTTCACGTGAAACATTATCATTTGCCGATACAGAAATCGCGGAAGATGACGTCCAGCAGTTCCTCGACGTCAACGGTTCCAGTGATCTGACCCAGCGCCCGACTGGCCAGCCTTAGATCCTCTGCCATCAACTCCGGAGCGCCCTCGGGCACCACCACTGCCCGCCCCAGGGCGCTCATCGCTTCCTCGACCGCCCTTCGGTGACGGGCACGGGTCAAAACCGGGGCTTCCCCGGGCTTATCGAGCCGACTGCGAACCTTATCCGCGAGTGCCTCCACAACCTCGGCCACGCCCTGCCCGGTCTGCGCTGATATAGCCAGTCCTGGCATCCCCCAACCCGAAACCAGATCTACCTTGTTCCAAACTACAATATCGGCACTGTTGCGCGCCTCATCAGGTAACAGATCCACAGCCTGAGGCGCAGTCGCATCCAGCAGCAGCAGGCGCAGATCGGCAGTCCTGGCGCGGGCGAGCGCGCGGCGGATACCTTCCGCCTCGATTTCTTCTCCAGCCTGCCGCAGACCAGCGGTATCCACGAGCGTTACCGCGTACCCCGAGAGATCAAGGCGGACCTCGATAAGGTCGCGGGTGGTTCCTGCCGTGGGCGCCACGATGGCCACCTCCCGCCTCGCTAATACATTGACAAGACTACTTTTTCCGGCATTCGGCGGACCCAGGACGGCAATCGTGAGACCGTCGCGGATACGTTCCCCACGCTGGCCGTCATCCAGATGCTGTTGCATCTCATACGCAAGACCGCGCACGCCGTCACATACCTCCGCCCAGATACTCTCGGGAACCTCGTCTTCGCCAAAATCGATCACCGCCTCGGCCCAGGCCAGCGCCCGGGTCAACTGCCTGCGCCAGCGTTCGTAAAGTTCGGCAAGGCCACCTTCCTGCTGGCGCAACGCCAGCAGCCGCTGCTGCTCGGTCTCCGCCGCAATGAGATCCGCGAGCGCCTCGGCCGCAGTAAGATCAAACTTTCCGTGCTCGACGGCCCGCCGGGTAAATTCTCCCGGCCGGGCTGGGCGAAGCCCTGTCATCCGGCCCAGCGCCGCCAGTACCGCCTCGATCACCGCCCGGCCGCCATGAACGTGAAACTCGCAAATGTCCTCCCCGGTAAAGCTCGCGGGGGCGGCAAACCAGAGACACACCGCCTGATCGATCACATCCCCGGCCGGATCGTGCAAACGCGCCAGAACCAGCCGACGCGGAGCAGGCGGCGCCCGCCCCGTCAGCGCCGCAAAGGCCGCGCGGGCTCCATCGCCTGAGACCCGGATCACGGCCACACCAGCCCGCCCCGGCGCGCTTGACAGGGCAAAAATGGTCTCCGTCATGCCGCTAGCGGGAGGGGCCCTTGGCCGCGCCCCGACCTTTTTCCCCACTGCGCAGCGCCGCCTCCTGGAACAAACGGTTGAAGACCTCCCAACCCTGAATCCCAGGCGCCATCCACGCCTTTACCATCGCTTCAGGGTCGGCCGCATCCAGCGCCTTGTGCATGCGCTTTTCCATTTCTGCCAACACCGCAGCCTGTAGCGGTCCCAGGTCTGGCAATCCCATTACCCGCCGTGCCTCTTCGGGGGTCATGTCAATCTCGATATTCAGCTTCACCCTACACCTACCTCACCAAGCGCTTGTCCAGCCGGACAATAGCACGCTAGGAAAGCACAGTTCTCTCACCGAAAGCCCAGGAATCATTCATGAGCAATCAGCTCGCCCACACGACCAGCCCCTACCTTCTTGCCCACAAGGACAATCCTGTTGACTGGCGCGTCTGGGGCGAAGCTGCCCTTGAAGAGGCCCGCACGCAAGGCAAGCCCATTCTTCTGTCCATTGGCTATACCGCCTGCCACTGGTGCCACGTGATGAACACGGAGAGTTTCTCCGATCCGGCAACCGCCGCGCTCATCAATGCTGACTTCATCCCTATTCTGGTGGATCGCGAACAAAGACCTGACCTCGACCAACTCTACCAGGCGTCTGCGAACATGCTTGGCCATAGCGGTGGCTGGCCCTTGACGATGTTTCTTACCCCGCAAGCCGAGCCCTTTTTCGCCACCAGTTATCTGCCCAAAGAAGACCGCTTTGGCTCGCCCTCCTTCACCCGCGTCCTCACCGACCTCACCCGTTTCTGGCGTGAGCAGCAGCAGGATGTTCTGGCCAATGCAACGCGGGTACGCGAGGGTCTTACCGAACTGTGGGCCAGCGACCGTCGCGGGCCGATCAACAACAGCGTGCTCGACGCCGCCTCAATCCGCATCGGCCAGGCCTTCGACATTTTCTATGGGGGCATTACCGGTCCCCAGAAGTTTCCTGCGCCTCATATACTCGATGTGATGTGGAACGCCTTTTTGCGCACCGGCCTTGATCAGTTCAGCCAGATCGTTCTGACCTCGCTTCATAACATCTGCATGGGCGGCGTCTGGGACCACGTCGGCGGCGGGTTTGCGCGCTATTCCGCAGATGAGCGCTGGACTGTCCCGCATTTCGAGAAGACGCTTTATGATCAGGCCCTGCTCATCGAGCAGCTCGTTCGCGTTGCCCAGTTCAACCAGTGGCCCCTCTTCATCGATCGCGTCCACGAAACCGTCCGCTTTCTGCTCCGTGACATGCGCCTGGGCGATGGGTTTGCGGCCTGCATCGATTCCGACAGTGATGGAGAGGAAGGCAAATACTATCTCTGGAGCGAAGCGGAAATCGACGCCACACTGAAAGGCACATTTTCCCAGCGCTTCAAGGAAGTCTATAACGTTACCCGTGAAGGCAGCCTTAATGGCAAGAATGTTCTGCACCGGCTCGGCCCCATTGCTGGCTATCCTCTCGCCGACGCTGACGAAACGCTTTTTGCGCGTCAGCGCAGCCTGCTCCTCGAAGCCCGCAACAAGCGCACCGCGCCCCAGCGGGATGAACAGATTCTGACCGACTGGAATGGCATGGTGATTGCCGCACTTGCCCGTGCCGGCGCCACCTTCAAACAACCGGAATGGCTGGCCATCGCCCAAAGCACCTTTGAATTCATCCGCAGCACACTTGGCGATGGCGACCAGCTTTCACACAGCTGGTGCGGCAACGCCCGCAGCAAAGAAGGCTTCTCCGACGACTACGCGCAGATGATCCGTGCCGCACTCGCGCTCTTCGATGCCACGCAGGATGCGCGCTATATCGAATACGCAAAATCCTGGGTACGGGTCCTTGACGCCCGCTACTGGGATCCCATCCACGGCGGCTACGGCATGACAGCCAGTGACGATCCCGCCCTTTTTGTCCGCCCGCGAACGATCTTCGATCAGGTAACCCCAAGCGCAAATGGCGTGATGATTGCTGAACTGACCAAGCTCTTTCTCATCACCGCCGATACTGCCTACCGCGACCGCCTCAACGCTATCCTCACTGCCTTTGCCGGAGAACTCGGCCGGGCACCCCTGTCGATGCCGACATATGTCAGTGGCTTCGAAACCGCCTTGTTGTCGCTGCAGATCGTGATCGTGGGTCCTAGCGCCAATGCCAAGACACGCGCCCTCGTTGAGGCCGTACGCTCGCGGACCCTGCCTCCGCATGTCCTCCTGGTGATTTCACCGGCACACAAGTTGCCGCAAGGCCATATCGCCCACGGCAAGACTATGCAGGACGGCGAGCCCACAGCCTATATCTGCCAAAACACCATGTGTTCGGCACCGATAACCGATCCGGTACAACTCGCCCAACAGCTGATCCTGCCAGCGCAACTTGCGATGGCAATGAAGGCACGGGCAGAGGCCGCAAATGCCGGGCAGAAACCGAACTGATCGGTGAGCCCAGCATGGCAAATCGAGACTTTGCCACAGCGCCGGCTCAGGTTAGCCTGCAGGCGATAAATTCCGGAGACACAGGCTATGGGTGGAACCAACATCACGCTTGAGGGCAAGGACGGACGCTTTGAGGGCTATCTATCAGTCCCCGAATCCGGACGCGGTCCAGGCCTCATCGTCATCCAGGAGATATTCGGCATCAACCAGGTCATGCGGGACATTGCCGACGCCTACGCCGCGCGCGGCTTCTTTGCTCTGGCCCCCGACCTGTTCTGGCGCCTCGAACCCGGCGTGCAATTGACAGACAAAACCGACGCGGAATGGAAACGGGCTTTCGATCTCATGACCCGCTTCGACATCGACAAAGGCATTACCGACATCGCGACCGCCATCAGCTACACCCGCAAAATTTCCGGTTGTACCGGCAAGGTCGGAGCCGTCGGTTATTGCCTCGGCGGCCAGCTTGCCTATCTCACCGCCTGCCGCACCGACATCGATGCCTCGGTGGGCTATTATGGCGTTAACATTCAGGAGCGGCTGGCCGAGGCCCACAATATTCGCGCGCCACTCATGCTGCACATCGCCGGCAAGGATCAGTTCGTTCCGCCCGAGGCACAGGAAAAGATCACCCAAGCGCTCAAGGCCAACGCACTGGTCACACTTCACCACTACCCCACCATGGACCATGCCTTTGCCCGCCAGGGTGGCGCCAACTATGACCAGGCCTGCGCCGATCTCGCCAACACCCGCTCAGCCACTTTTCTGCGTCAGCACCTCAGCTGACATCCTGCGGAACCACGACAAGCTGGCGCAGGTGACGCTGGCGGCGCGTGACGAAATAAAGGCCGGCGATGATGGCAAGGCCACTCAGCATCAGCGTCACCGCCAGCCAGAGGACAGGATCGACATTGCTCCGGCTCACCAGCTGGGAAGAAACCAGCGGGCCCAGAGCACCTGCCAGTACCTGGGCTCCGCCACCCATCATCGCGGCCCGCCGTGAGGGATCAGCTTCAATCAGCATCGGCACCAGGAAAGGAGTGATGCCGAGATAGCAGAACCCGGTCACGGCTACCGCGGCGATGAATGCCCAACTCGGCTCCGGCACTCCCATCACCGCCCAGCAGCCGACATAGATCGCACTACCTCCAAGCAATACCGGTAGATAGTGAATACGGCCGGCGATCCATGTTGCCACACCCCCACCAATCAGCTGAGCTAGAAGCGACAAGGTCAGCGCCAGCCGCGCGATCTGCGCGCCATGGCCGGCCTGATGCGCAATTGGCTGCAGAAAAACCGCAACCGCAGGAAACGAGGCGGTAAAAATGACCGTTGCCGCCAGTGCAATCCAGCCCTTAAGCGGCGGCGCCGAGCTTTCACCCACCGGCTTGACGAGCGGCGCGTACGAGGAAGGAATCTTGGCCGCTGCAAGCGCCGCCATGAGACTACCCAAGGCGAGCGCAATAAAGCCGCCGGATACACCAAAGCGCGGCAACACCACCAGTGTCAGCAGCAGCGCGAGCACAAACTGGGCCGCCGTCATCGCCGCCAAGAGCACGGCGCTCATCCGCTCAGGGGTCGCGTGCCGGGCGATCATGCCGATGCTGATCCACAGCAATATACCTTCAGGCAGCCCTGCCATCGCCCGCAGTACGATCACCACAGCCCCCGAGGCCCACGCTCCAGCACCACTGAGCAACGCCAGCGCCAGCGAGGAGCCGACAGCCCATAGCCGCAGGCCCCGCGGAGGCAGCATCGCCGAAGCTGCTGCCGTCGACAGTCCCATGACAAGACCCTCTGCCATGGCCGTCACCCCGAGCTGGGAGGGATCGAGGCGATGCAGATCGACCAAGCCCCCCATCAGAACAGGCATCACCCCCGACATCAGCAGGCCGCATACGCCCATCATGATCACGGCTATTGCCTGGGTCAGGCTGAGGCTTTCCCCCACCGCTTCCTTGACCATCAGGCTGTGTTCATCTGCATCGCTGACCATTCGCCCTGCCATCATCGCGCGGCTTCTTGCTCCCTGCGAGCATTGTTCTGTTGGCGTCACGACGCAAGCTACCATCCAGAACTTGATTTTGCCGCCCGGCAGGTCATCGTGCCGCTTCAAAACCGGATAACGCTACACCTGTGTCTGTACTCACTTTGAGGAGATCCTGCTGATGAAGGCCATTCGCATTGCCAAGACAGGCGGACCTGAAGTTCTTGAGTATGTGGACATCGACCTGCCCCCGCCAGGACCCGGCCAGGTACGCCTACGTCATACCGCTATTGGCGTAAACTTCATCGATACCTATCACCGCAGCGGTCTTTATCCCGTAACCCTGCCAACCACACTTGGCGGTGAGGCAGTAGGCGTCATCGAGGCCCTCGGCGAAGGGGTCACAGGGTTTCGCCATGGCCAACGTGTCGGTTATTGCACCCAGCCCCTCGTTGGCTATGCCGAAGGCGCCAATGTTCTGGCTGACCGCCTGATTACTTTGCCGACAGAGCTTGCCGATAACATTGCTGTCGCCGCGATGCTCAAAGGCATGACGGCTCAGTTTCTGCTCAAGCGCTGCTTTGCCGTGGCCCCGGGCCAGACCATCCTGTGGCATGCTGCAGCAGGCGGCGTGGGCTCAATTGCAAGCCAGTGGGCCCGCGCGATCGGCGCCCAGGTCATCGGCACCGTGGGTGCGGATGACAAGCGCGCCCTCGCCCAGGACTACGGCTGTGCCCATGTCCTGAACACGCGCACCGAGGACTGGGTGGCCAAAGTGCGGGAGCTGACCGCGGGCCGTGGTGTTCCTGTGGTTTATGATTCAATCGGCAAGGATACCTGGGAAGGCTCGCTCAACTGTCTGGCCCGACGAGGCCTGATGGTGAGTTTTGGCAACGCCTCCGGAGCGGTGCCGGCCTTTTCTCCCGCCATACTGGCACAGAAGGGCTCTCTTTTTGTGACCCGGCCAACACTTTTCGATTACGTCAGCACCCAGAAGGAACTACAGGCCACCGCTGACGATGTCTTCGACCTCATTCTGCGGGACACCATCAAGATTCACATCCATGCCGAGTTCCCGCTCAAGGATGCCCGTGCCGCCCATCTTGCTCTGCATTCACGGGCAACCACCGGGGCCATCGTGCTGCGCCCCTGAGGCTGCTTCCGGCTACATCACCGCCGCCGACGCTTCTTCCTTGCGCAGATAGATAGACCGCTTTGGGCGGGCCATTACCCGCTCCAGCATAGGCACGAACGCTTCGAGAGGCATGGTGTCATAATCGGGATCAAAGGCGTTCTGATCATGCCGGGCGCAGAACGCCGCAGTATGTTCGAAGGCCGGATGACCCCGGAACTTATCGCGCAGATTGCGATCAAGACCGAGATGGTGGAAAAAATAATAGCCCTGGAAAATACCGTGGTGCTGCAGCATCCACCAATTTTCTTCACTGACAAACGGCCTCAGGATCGTCGCCGCCAGTTCGGCATGATTATGCCCGGCGAGGGTGTCGCCGATGTCATGCAGCAGCGCACACACCACGTACTCCTCGTCCATACCATCGCGATAGGCAAGGCTCGCCGACTGCAGGCAATGTTCCAGGCGATCAACAGCAAAGCCGCCGCAGTCCCCCTCGAGCAGTTTGAGATGCGCGAGAATCCGTTCCGGTAATGCCCGGTTGAAACTACGCGCGGCAGAGCTGATTTTGCCCCAGTCCTCCGCCGTGCTCTCGCTCATGGCCCTAAACTGGGCACGCTCGTGTGTTTCCTCGGCCATCATCTGCGTCCTCGGTTTCACGAACAGTGTGCGCCCGTCACGAAGCCCGGGTCAATAGAGCTCACTGTAGGACACCGGGGCCAAGGACGTGATTCAAGCCCTCAGGTATTCATGCTCTCGAAGAAATCGGCGTTATTCTTGGACGAGCGCAACTTGTCGAGCAGGAACTCGATGGCATCGACGGTGCCCATCGGCGCCAGAATCCGCCGCAGCACATACATCTTCGACAGCGTCCCCTTGTCAGCGAGCAGCTCATCCTTGCGCGTTCCAGAGCGCAGGATGTCGATCGCGGGGAACACCCGCTTATCGGCAACTTTGCGGTCAAGGATGATTTCCGAATTACCCGTGCCCTTGAACTCTTCAAAAATGACTTCGTCCATGCGGCTGCCGGTATCGATCAGGGCGGTGGCGATGATGGTCAGCGAGCCGCCTTCCTCGATATTGCGCGCAGCACCAAAAAAGCGCTTGGGTCGCTGCAGTGCATTGGCATCCACACCGCCGGTCAACACTTTGCCCGATGACGGTACGACGGTGTTGTAGGCCCGGCCAAGACGGGTGATCGAATCCAGCAATATGATCACATCGCGTTTGTGCTCGACGAGGCGCTTGGCTTTTTCGATAACCATTTCAGCGACCTGAACATGGCGCTGCGCCGGTTCATCAAAGGTCGAGGAAATCACTTCGCCCTTCACCGTGCGCTGCATGTCCGTGACTTCCTCCGGCCGCTCGTCGATCAGCAGCACGATGAGGTAACACTCCGGATGATTGGCGGCGATCGCCCGTGCGATGTTCTGCAGGATGACAGTCTTGCCGGTCCGCGGCGGCGCGGTGATGAGGGCACGCTGACCCTTGCCCTGGGGCGCCACAATGTCGATCACCCGTCCGGTGCGATCCTTCAAGGTCGGGTCCTCGATCTCCATCTTCAGCCATTCGGTCGGATAAAGCGGCGTCAGATTGTCGAAATGAACCTTGTGCTTGGTTGCTTCCGGCGGCTCGAAATTGATCGTCGAGACCTTAAGGAGGGCAAAATAACGCTCCCCGTCCTTCGGACTGCGGATAGGCCCATCCACGGTATCTCCGGTCCTGAGGCCAAACCTCCGAATCTGCGACGGGCTGACATAGATGTCGTCAGGGCCGGCAAGATAGTTCGATTCCGGAGAGCGCAGAAAGCCGAACCCGTCCTGCAGGACTTCGAGAGTGCCGCCACCGGTGATCTCAACATCACGTTCCGCCAGTTCCTTGAGAATGGCAAACATCATGTCCTGCTTGCGCATGGACGATGCGTTTTCGATTTCAAGCTCTTCGGCGAAGGCGAGCAGCTCGGTTGGAGATTTGGCTTTGAGATCCTGCAGCTTCATGGCCTGCAGGCCGTCTTGAACAGTCATGAAGAAAACACCTGAGCAAGTGGAAGGGCGGGCCGGATGGGTCCCGGACGACCTCAGATCGGCCAGACGACATCAACGGATTTGAACGATACGCCAGGCCGGTCTCGGCCGGTTCTGCGCGCCTCTACCTGCGCGTCAGCCCGTGGCGTGTTGGGGAACTAAAGCCTTATAACCTGATTTGGTGCCCTTGCAAAGTCTCCGCAAGAGGCACCTGCGGCATTTTCTAGAACGGCTTGACCGTAGCCAGGATCACGATGGCGATCATCAAGACCGTCGGTACCTCATTCCAGATGCGATAGAAGCGGGCCGGACGGGTGTTGCGGTCCTGGGCAAAGAGCCGCGTCCACCGTGCGAAAAGCCCATGAACCCCGCTCATGGCAAGCACCAGCAGGAATTTCAGATGGAACCAGCCGAACTGCCAGGCCCCGCTCATGACGACCAGCGTAATGCCAAAGCCCCAGGTCGCGATCATGGCCGGATTGATGATTGCCCTGAGCAGCCTCCGTTCCATGACCTTGAAGCGCTCTGAGGCCTCAGAGCCTGGAGCCGCTTCGCAGTGATAGACGAAAAGCCGGGGCAGATAGAGCATTCCCGCCATCCAGGCGATCACCGAAATGATGTGAAAAGCCTTGATCCATAGATACACGCTACCGGCTGCCATCACGTCCCCATCCCCCTGTTCAGACCATAGCCGCAACCAGCACAGGACTGCGGGCATATCCGCCCCTGCCCCGAACTGATCACCTCTGCGCCCCTCAGGGCAGCGTCAACGAGGCTGCCAAGCCCGTCAAGGAACTCTACGGCCGTTCCCACCGTCGGCACACGAATATAATCGGGCACGCCAGAGGCCGTCGCCAAATGGCCATATTCGATGTCGAGCTCGACCAGCGTTTCTGAATGCTCACTGACAAAGGCAACCGGCACGACCACCAGGGCCTTGCCCTCCTCGCCTGCCCTTGCAATCTCCGCGTCGGTCGCCGGCCCGATCCATTCCAGCCGTCCCACCCGGCTCTGATAACAGACCACATGTTCGATATCTTCACCAAGCCCTGCCACGATCGCGCGCACCGTTTTGTTCACCTGTTCGGGATAAGGATCACCCTTGCTGACGATCCGCTTGGGCAACCCATGCGCCGAAAACAGTACGCGATAAGAAAGACCATTGCGGCGCTGCGCCAGCGCCGCCCGCAGCAGGCGGACCTCCGCCGCAATAAACCCTGGCTGATCAGGAAAACAACACACCCTGTGCATTGGCACAGTGAGCCTTGCCCGCCTGGCCGCTTCTTCGAAATCCCTTACGGAAGATGCTGTCGTCGTCGTTGAATACTGCGGGTAGAGCGGCAGCATGACGATCTGGTCAGGACCAAACGCCTTGATCTGGGCCACTGCTTCAGCCGCAAAAGGCTTCCAGTAGCGCATTGCCATCACCACCTTGGCCTCGTGACCCAGCGTCTTGAGAATAGTTTCAAGCCCCTCAGCCTGGGCCCGCGTTTCAGCAACGATGGGCGAACTGCCACCGATCTTCTGGTAAATCTGGCGCGCCACCGGCGCTCGCCGCCAGGCAATAAAATGACCCAGCGGCAATCGCAGCACCGACGGCAGCGAGATGATCGCCGGATCACAGAAAAGATTACTTAGAAAAGGCCGCACCGCTTCTGGTCCGTCAGGACCACCCAGATTGAAGAGGACGACAGCTACTTTCATCGTGGTGCTCGAACGGCTTGCAGAAGTGCGACCACATGTTCAGCCGGTGTTTGCGGGACAATCCCGTGGCCGAGGTTGAAAATGAAGGCCTTGCCCGAAGTCTGGGCGAGACTCGCACGGACTTTCTGCACGAGCCTCGTTCCTCCCGCCAACAATAGCAATGGATCAAGATTACCTTGCAGGGCACAAAAGGAGCTCAGGTTTTCCACCGCCCAGTCAAGCGGCACTGCCGTATCCAGTGACAGTGCATTGACGCCACAGGCCTGCGCGTAGCGGCGATAGCCTTCCAAAGTAGCTCCTCGTGGAAACCCGATAATGCGCGCCGATGGGAACGCCTTGCGTACCTTTGTTACGACCCGCTGCGTCGGGCCGATCACCCATTCCTCAAAACAGTCCGCAGAAAGTCCACTCGCCCAACTGTCAAAGATCTGCACAACCTCGGCGCCCGCCTTCAGCTGCTCAATCAGATGCGCGGCCACACAATCCGCCAGCAACAAAAGCAACTCAGCGAAGCTCTCCGGCCTCCCATAGCCCCAGAGCTTGGCCGCGCGCTGGTCGGTCGAACTACCGCCCTCGGCAAGGTAAGTTGCCAGGGTCCACGGCGCTCCGGCAAACCCGATCAGCGCGGTCTCGGAAGGAAGCCCACTCCGCACCAGCCTTAGGGTGTCATAAACCGGGGCCAATTTTTGTCTCCAAACATTAGGATCGCGTTCGATCTCGGCAATCTCGTCATAGCGGGTGAGCTGGGGCCCCACCCCTTCCTCAAAACCCACCACCGCCCCTAGGGCGTAAGGCACCACCAGAATGTCGGAAAAAACGATTGCCGCATCGAGGCCAAAGCGGCGGATTGGCTGGAGCGTGACCTCCGCCGCCATCCTTGGATCCATGCACATCGCCCAGAATGACCCAGCCTCAGCCCTCAGCGCACGATATTCGGGCAGATACCGACCGGCCTGGCGCATCAGCCAGACCGGGGGCGGAGAAACCGCAGCTCCGTCAAGAACCTGAATAAGCGCCTTCGCCTTAGCCTCTGCCACAGAAAGACTCCTAAGGATTCTGTTTATGATGTTAGGTCTGTGAATTGTGCATGGATGGGTGGAACAGCGCCAGCTCTAGAGCCCAAGGCCTTGGGACTCAAGGGTTGGGGACGTATGCCGGCTGGATGGGGGATGGTCGTGCCATGCACAGTCTTCTCCCAATGGTGCACGAGGGTCCTGCCATTTAGGTTGTAGCTGGGGATGGTTTGTCTGGACCCCCCATCACTGCTGTTGAAGAGTGCGGTCCTGGCGTGATGGAATGTGTACGGGCTGGGGGTAAGTGACAATCAAAGATGGCACTCTTATGAACAGGCGGTTTCATCTCCATCTGGTCTCCGATTCGACCGGGGAGACCTTGAACACCATCGCCAAGGCGGCCTGTGCCCAGTTCGAAGGCATTGATGTACAGGAGCATTTCTATGCTCTTGTCCGTTCTTCCCGTCAGCTTGAGCGCGTCATCAGCCACATCCGCGAGGAACCGGGTCCGGTATATTTTACCGTGGTCAACCCTGAACTCAGACGGGAACTGGAACTGCATTGTACGGCCCTCGGAGTGCCCTTCCAGGGTGTGCTTGATGGTCCCATCGGCATGCTCAAGTCCTACCTTGGGGGCGCCGCCGAAACCCATCGCCCAGGCGCCCAGCACGGACTGGATGAC
The DNA here is from genome assembly GCA_021851325.1 of Pseudomonadota bacterium. Lineage (GTDB taxonomy): Bacteria > Pseudomonadota > Alphaproteobacteria > Micropepsales > Micropepsaceae > Rhizomicrobium. The sequence goes on from JAJZDZ010000032.1 coordinate 23,834, forward strand.
CGTTATCTGCAGCGGATCGAAGCTCTCAACTACACCATCTCCCATGATGATGGTCAGGCAGTTGAGCGCCTGGCTGATGCTGAGGTCATCCTTGTTGGTGCAAGCCGTACCTCCAAGACGCCGACTTGCGTATACCTCGCGATACGTGGGGTGCGTGCCGCCAATGTTCCGGTTGTTGCAGGGTTGCCCATCCCCGAGCCGCTCATGCGCGTTAAGGGTCCACTTGTGGTAGGGCTTTGGGCCTCACCAGACCGGCTGGTGCAGGTGCGACGCAACCGACTGACTACGCTGGGGGAGATCCGCGATACCTCCTATGTGGATCTTGATGCCGTGCGCGCTGAAGTGACCCAAACCCGCAAGCTCTATGAGCAACATGGCTGGCCTTCGATCGATGTGACTCGCCGCTCTGTCGAAGAGACTGCAGCTGCAGTCCTCAATCTTCTGGCGGAATGGCGGGACAGGGTACCATGACCCTCATTCTTGCCTCCACGAGCAAGACCAGGTCGGCTCTTCTTGCCGCGGCAGGGGTGGTTCACGAAACCGCGGATCCAGGTTTTGACGAAGTCCCGTTGCGTACGGAACTCCAGCGCAAAGGGGAGAGTCCAGCCGCTATTGCCCGTGCCCTTGCCCGTGCCAAAGCCTTAGCTCTCAGCAGCTTGCGCCCCGGACAACTTATCATTGGCGCAGACCAAATACTCACCTGGAACGGTGAGCTGTTCGCCAAGCCCTACAGCCTTGCCGACGCCGAACGGCAGCTGCGCACCCTGCGCGGATGCCGTCATGTTCTCATCAGTGCGGCTGTACTTGTCCGGGATGGCCAAATTCTGGCTGAGCCATGTGCCGAGGCACAGCTGACCATGCGCAATTTTTCCGATGCTTTCCTCACAGCCTATCTGCGCGCAGAGGGTGACGCCCTTCTTGGCTGCGTGGGCTGCTATCATCTCGAAGGACTTGGTGCCCAGCTGTTTTCAGCAATAGACGGGGATTATTTCACCGTTCTTGGTCTTCCGCTCATTGCCTTGCTGGCATCCTTACGCGAACTCGGCATGCTGCAGATATGAGAACTCCTCTTGCCGGTGTGATCGGCTGGCCCGTTTCCCATTCCCTATCCCCGCGTCTGCATGGCTATTGGCTTGCAGCCCATAAGATCGCGGGAGCCTATGTCAGAATGCCGGTACAGCGAGAGCAATTCGCCCGGGTGGTTGAAAGCCTCACCTGTGCCGGCTTTGCCGGGGTCAATGTCACCGTTCCTCACAAAGAGGCGGCCTTTGCCTTGGCTGGCAGCTGTGATGACCTGGCGCGCGTGACCCAGGCGGCCAATCTTCTCATATTTCAGGAAGATGGCCGTGTCCTTGCCCGCAATACGGATGTTTTTGGTTTGCGCCGCAGCCTTGAGACCGAGCTCGGGCTTGCTACACTTAAAAGTCAGCACGCGGTGATCGTCGGTGCAGGTGGTGCCGCGCGCGCTGCAGTCATGGCGCTTTGTGAGCTCGAGGCGGCACAGATCACTGTCGTTAATCGCAGTATGGCCAGGGCTGAAGCGCTTTTGGCCACACTTAGACCGCATCTGAAAACACCCCTGTCCGTTGCAAGCCCGGCCCAGTGGCAGGGCCTTGCCGAGGAGGTCGATCTCCTCATCAACTGTACCAGCATCGGGCTTGGCGATGAGAGCGCTTTCATGCTTGACCTCGCACGATTGCCGCCGGCAGCACGGGTCTGCGACATGGTCTATCGGCGTGGCGGCACCTTGCTTGTTCACACGGCCCGCGGGCTTGGCCTTTCGGCGATCGATGGTCTTGGCATGTTGATGTATCAGGCGGTGCCGTCCTTTGCAGCTTTTTACGGTGTCACCCCGGATGTCACACCTGCCCTGCGCCATCACCTGGAGAGCGAAACGCCATGAGCCGCCCTCTGCTTATAGGCCTGACCGGCTCCATCGGCATGGGCAAGTCCGAAACTGCTAAAATGTTTCTCAAGCTCGGAGTTCCCGTTTATGATTCTGACGCCGCAGTACATCGCCTCTATGATAAGGGAGGGCGCGCAGTTGCGGCCATTGCACAGGCATTTCCCGGTACTGTGCACGCGGACAAGGTCGATCGCGCGGCGCTGAGCAAGGCGGTTGCCATGCGCGCGGACGGCTTTGCTGTTCTCGAACGCATCGTCCATCCCCTTGTCGCAGCCGAAGAAGCTGAGTTTCTGGCGCAGCACAAGGATGCGCCGATCGTTGTCTTGGACATCCCGCTGCTGTTTGAAGCCGGCGGACATGGCCGTGTTGATGTCATTGTCGTGGTTTCCGCACCAGCCGAACTACAGCGCGCGCGGGTGCTCGCCCGTCCCGGCATGACACCCGAAAAGTTCGATCTTATTCTGTCGCGCCAGCTTGATGACGCGGAAAAGAAGAAGCGGGCGGATTTTGTGGTCGACACCAGCGCCGGTCTTGACCATGCCTTTGCCCAGGTCCGTGCCATTCTGGATGAATTGAGGCGGCGTTCATGATCCGTGAAATCGTTTTTGACACCGAAACTACGGGACTTGATCCCAATGACGGCCACCGCATCATCGAGCTCGGTTGTGTCGAACTGCTCGATCACGTTCCCACGGGCGAACATTTCCACGCCTATCTTAATCCCGAGCGTGGAGTACCTCCCGAGACGACACGGGTGCACGGACTGACCGATGAATTCCTCGCCGACAAGCCGCTCTTTGCCGATGTGGTCGACGCGTTCCTCACCTTCCTGGGTGATGCGCCTCTTGTCATTCACAATGCTGCTTTTGACATCAAATTCATCAATGCCGAGCTCGGCCGGCTGGGGCGACCGTCGATTGCCCTAGCACGGGCGATTGACACCATCGAGATCGCCAAGGCCAAACTTCCGGGCGTGCGCTATTCGCTTGATGAATTGTGCAAACGTTTCGGTATCGACCTGTCCGCCCGCAGCAAACACGGCGCCCTGCTTGATGCCGAGCTGACCGCGCGTCTTTATCTCGAATTGATCGGCGGGCGACAGAAGGCGCTGGCGCTGGCGCCCGAAGCGGAGGACAACGCCACAACCTGGCGCGAAGGAACTGCGGCGCGGCCACGTCCGCAGCCATTGGCGCCGCGGCTGACCCCGCAAGAGCGGGACCAGCATCAGGCCTTTGTCGCCGAACTGGGAGATGAGGCGATCTGGAACTGGGGCCGCGAGCGCGCCGCGAGGACCTAGGCGTTGCCCACGGTCTCGCCGCCCTGCTCCATCCGAGCCCGGTAGAGGCTAGCAAAATCGATCGGCTCGATCATGAGTGGCGGCATGCCGCCATCGCGCACGCAATCGGCGACAATCCGTCGCGCAAAGGGAAAGAGCAGATGAGGCGCCTCGATCAGGAGGACCTGCTGCAGGATTTCTGGCGGCACGTTCTCGATCAGGAAAAGTCCGCCATAGGACAGTTCCATGAGAAACACCGGTTTGTCTTCGGCCTTTGCCCCGACGCGCAATTTAAGTTCAACTTCATAATGCGTCTCATCAAGGCGGCGGGCCTGCAGATCCACGCCCAGATCAATATTGGGGCGGATATTGAGCCCGGCCGGCGCAGCAGGGTTTTCGAAGGACAGATCCTTCACATATTGCCCGATCACCTGGATACGGAATCCGGGCTGTTGACCGTCTCCGAGCGCGTCGGCCGAGGTGTCGCCGGAAAAATCATCACTCATGGATCGTCCTTGTGTTCGCGCAAAGAAGGCGGGGGCTAGCACGGATGGACGGAGCTCACAAGCGCGGGCGTCCGAAAGGTCGCCCGCCTGCACCTGATATTGACCGCGTTGGGTGCAACGAGGCTGGACCCAGGTGGGCCCGGGCGCTAGGTTGGAGCTCAAGCGGGCTTACGCGTAGCCCAAAGGTCCATCGATGAATTCCCAGTTTCTCTTTATTGTCATCATAGCCATGGTGGCAGGGGTGATCCTCTTCCGGCTCTATACGGTGCTGGGGCGACGTACCGGACAGGAACGCCAGCGTGACCCGTTTGGCCGGCTCGGCCGCCCGGATTCCCCCAGTCTTGGCGGTATGCCTGAACGCAGTGCTCGGGCAGAAAGCCTTGATACTCCGAGTGATCCCCTGGCCCGCGGGCTGTTCGATATTGCCCTGGCTGACCACACCTTTGATGAAGTCCATTTCATCGAAGGTGCCAAATCCGCCTATGAAATCATCATCACCGCGTTCGCCCACGGTGATCGCGCCGCATTGCGGCCGCTGCTGAGCGATGAGGTCTATGCCGCTTTTGATGGCGTCATGCGCGAACGCGAAGCCAGGCATCAAAAGGTCAGCTTTACCTTTGTCGGGTTCGGCGAGGTACGTATCACGGAGGCGGTGCTGAAGAAGCGCATGGCCGAAGTAACAGTCAGCTTTGGCGCCAATTTCATTTCTGCCACGATGGATGCGTCCGGCACAGTCGTGCATGGCGATCCCAACAGCGTTCGCGGTGTTGCCGATGTGTGGACATTTGCCCGCGACGTGCGCGCCACCGACCCCAACTGGATGATCATTGCCACGCATGGTGACGAGGCGGCGTGACGCGGACAAGGCTGCTGCTCTATGCTGCTGTCCTCGCCCTGTCGCTGGCCGGGATCGCAGCCTGGCTGCTGCTGCCACGGCCGGTGACGCCGCCGCGGGGCTTTAGCCTTCTGCCGCTTCACTACCGCGACCTGCCCGGCTGGACGCAAAGCAACCCGCAGGCAGCCCTCATTGCCTTTAGGCGCTCCTGCCGCATCCTGCGCAAAAAGCCCGCGTCCCAAAGCATGACCGGCTTGGGCTATGCGGGAACCATGGCGCCGTGGCAACGCGCCTGTGCCAGCCTGCCCAGAAAGCCGCCAGCGCCAGCGGCTGCGCGGCGGTGGTTCGAGCACCATTTCCGTCCTGCCGAAATCGAGGCCGACGGACACCGCCGGGGTCTTTTGACCGGGTATTACGAGCCGGAAATTGCCGGACGCCGGCACTCTGAAGGCGCTTTCAAAATTCCCGTTTATGGCCGGCCCCGCGACCTTGTGAGCGTGGATCTTGGCCGCTTCCGTCCGCGCTGGCAGGGCAGATACCTCTTCGGCCGCCTCGTTGCCAATGAGCTTGTCCCCTACCCCACCCGTGCCGTGATTGCGCACCATGGTCTTGCCACCGCACCCGTGCTGTTCTGGACCAATGATCCGGTGGCGCTGTTCTTCCTCCAGGTCCAGGGCTCGGGCCGCGTGCGGTTTGGCGATGGCACTGTCTTTCGCGTCGACTACGCTGGACAGAATGGTCAGCCCTACACGGCCATTGGCCGGATCCTGCTTGCGATGGGCGCGCTCAGCCCCAGCCGTGTTTCCCTGGAGCACATCCGTGCCTGGCTGCGCGATCATCCGCGGCAGGCCCCCGGAATCATGGACCGTGATGCCTCCTACGTGTTCTTTCGCTTGGCGCCACTCCTCCATGCCAATCGGGGGCCCGTCGGCACCGAGGGCGTTCCTCTGACGGCAAAGGCAAGTCTGGCCGTTGATCCTCATTTTCATCCGCTGGGCATACCGTTTTATGTTGTTGCTCCAGGCTCCCACCGCGGCGCTGTGCCGCTGCACCGGCTGATGATCGCGCAGGACACTGGCGGGGCCATCAAGGGTGCCTTGCGCGGGGATGTGTTCTGGGGCTTTGGTGCAGGCGCCGAGGAACGCGCCGGAGCCATGAAGGCAGAGGGAAAGTTCTTTGTCTTCCTGCCGCCAAGCTTGTGGCGACAGCTGGTGCGCCAGCGTTCGCAGACGGAAGATTGAGCATGAAGCGGCGAGAACCTACGGCGGATGAGGTGGCGCTGTTCGAGCTGGCTCTGAAGGATACAACGCGGCTGGCAGCGAAGTCCGCTGGCCCCAAGCTCCGTGCTTCGACCAAGCCCAAGAAGCCTGGCACCCGCAAAAAGACGGACCAGAGCGCTCAGCTCCCAAACCCGGCCCTGCCGCCCACCAAGAGAAGGAGCAAAGCCACGCCTGCCCTTCTCGCAGCCTCAGGTCCGCCGGAGTCTCGCGATGCCGATGAGGCAAAGCGCGGCGACCCGCGCAAGGCGGCGCAGGAACGCGCGCTTTTTGAGGCTGCACTCAAGGATGCGGTACCACTGGACGCCAGAGCTCTTGTTACCCCACACCGTCGTCCAGTCCGAAACGAGGCGAAGGCCGGTCTGTCAGCCGCTGGGGTTGGCGCCTCCGTGCCGGCTCCAGGCGGCCTCGATGGGCGCCGACGCACCAAACTGAGACGCGGCGATCTTGAGCCTGAGGCCCGGCTGGATCTGCACGGTCTCACGGAAACCGC
>JAJZDZ010000091.1 GCA_021851325.1 Pseudomonadota bacterium
CCATGTCCCTGACGAGTGTCGTCTTGCCCGCTTGCCGAGGGCCAACAATGTTGATGACGCGCGTTGTGCGCAAGGTGCGGGCGACGTTTTCGGCGAGGTGACGAGGAATAATGTCCATCGGCCGTTCACCTGAAAAGCGTTAGCTGATCTGAAAAAGCGCTATTAACTATCTAGAAAATTGGCTATTAGTCAACAAGAAATTTGGCTATTAAGCCGAAGTTCCAGCCATCTGTGAACACATTGGAGCGGACAATTCTTTGATCCTAAAAACCACAGTTGGTCAGCGCCGCGCCTTGGGGCGGTTCGATTTTTCGCGTTTTGGTTGCATCAGATAGGCGCGAGGCGGGGCGGAGCCCGCAGCGAGCGGCCTTTCAGGAAGGCCTGGAAGGCGCGCGACAGGACCGCGCGGCATTTTCGGAGTGACGTCAACTGCTCCGCATTTTCGACCAGGCCGCGCAAGAAGACGGCGACGGCTGCGAGCGTCTTGGCGGCTGACTTGGCCTTTGCATGCGAACTGGTCACACGGATCGTCGTCTGCCGCGCGTGCCGCGTCCGCGTGGCGATGGCGGAGAGAAACTCGGCCCTGCATCCCCAGACCATTCTGGCGCTCGATTTTCTCGGTGCGCCACTCACCGCGCCTTTCGGCGCACCGATGCGGCTGCGCATTCCAACCAAGCTTGGCTACAAGAACCCGAAATCCATTGTCGCCATGGGCGTCACCAACGTCTTCCCGAGCGGCTACTGGGTCCGTCAGGGTTATAACTGGTTTGGCGGCTCCTGAGCGGCCGTGGTTACAGCGGCGGCGCTCGGCTATTACGCCCATCTGCACGCCGATGATGACTACACCAAGGACAGCGAGCCGCCCTCTACGGCACTGATCCCAAGACCGGCGAACGCCTATTCTCCAAGCGGCGTCCAGCCATCGAAGAGGCGGCCCGCACCCATGGCTAGCGCACGCCCAAGGGCATGGAGCTGGCCACGCGGCGCACCCACCGCGCCAAGGGCTCAGTTAAACCCGATAAGCTGTTCAAATCCTGGTAGGCCGAAGCCTGATCCAGCAGGCATCGGCCTCGCCTGTGTCGTCATCCACGACTGTTGCAGGTAGATCGGCGCAATCGGCGCTGGCGCGCACGGCGTCTGTTCCCGCGCCCGCTGCTGTGCTCGGCGCCCTCGACGGGCAGCTCGGCGCCGCTCTCCAAGCCCTGGATGCTCCCGCCGGTAGACCAGGCATTCGCATCAAGCTCCGTGAGCGGGGGCACGAACGCGACCGAGCTCATACGACCAGCTCGCGCCATCGCTCCGGTCCCAAACCCTTATCCGGCGGGGCACCGGAGCACCCGCCAGGATCGGATTGACGGCGGACTTCGAATTTCAAAGATGAATTCGCGGAAACTCGATGTAAGCGTTTATGAAGGCGCCGGATTTAGGGCCCTACCGCAATACGTGTCAGCACTCTCGCCATTGCTGAAATCGAAAGGACGTGCAGCCCGGCCAATGACATGGCGCCTTCTTTGGGCCTCTCCGTCAGCGCCGCGGGTGCCTAGGATGTGAATGGCCTATCTTTGCTTACCCGTTCGGTCCGCGCTTGGAAACGACCATAAAATAGAAAGCGGCAATGCCAGTCGGCCCGGCCCGAAAGAAAGTGTCTGTTCGCCTAGATAGATGACAAACGCCGTTCCCTTGTAGGACCGGCCTGGCCCGTCAGTGAGAAACCAGTCGAGATGCCGGAAATCGTTCGCCGTGACGGACGTTGATGCTTTTATTTCGAACAGAGCCAGCAAGCGTCCGGGCGCTTGCGCAACAATGTCAACTTCGCGGGGGGCTAAGCGCCAATGGTATAGCTCCCAGTGGTGGTCCAAGAAGGGGAGCGATTTTTCGAGTTCGCAGAAGACAAAACTCTCCAGGATATGACCCAGCGCAACAGGATCGGCGCCGACACCGAAGCTCTTGCTGTCGTCGCCGCGCAGAGCCGTCGCGCAGCCCATGTCCATAAAATGCAGTTTCGGGGACCTCACCTCTTTGCGGGCACCCGAGGCCGTCCATGCTCCGAGGCGGTGGACGATTCCAAGGCGCACAAGAACGTCGAGATAGGTGTTGACGGTCTCTTTTCGTGCGCCAAGCGCGCTACAGAGGCTTGTGACATTGAGTTCCTCGGCGGTGCGATGGGCGAGTTGAGTTATCATCCGCCGCAGGGCATCGGGCCGACGTACCTCGGCGACCGGCGCAACATCCCGCTCTACGATGCTGTCGATATAAGAGGCGTAGCGTCCCATACGATCACGATCACGGAGCGGCCGAATTTCCGGGAACCCGCCACGCACGACAAGGTCAAGAGCATCCGATCTTTGAAATGATGCCGGCGATGGAAGGTGTCGGGCGAGCGCGCTTGGCTCGACACCGACAGCATCGAGCAATCGGCATGGCCCCTTACGCATGATTTCCGCAGCGCTCAAGGGGCGCAGCGTCAAGGTCGAGACGCGGCCTGCCAAACTATCGAGGGCCTTTGGCGTCGTGAAGACGTTCGAGGAGCCGGTCAGCACAAACTGGCCAGGGCGCCGGTCTCTGTCCACAATTCGCTTCAGGGCGAGCGTAATTTGGGGTAGGCGCTGGACTTCGTCGATGACGATTGGCAACTCGGTTGGCCGGGTTTCCAAGGACAGAGTGTGGAGCTGGCCATAGGGATCAAGCGCTAAGGAGGCAAGGAGGGTCTCGTCGTCGAGGTCGAGATAGCGGGCGGCTTCAACCATGTCCCTGACGAGTGTCGTCTTGCCCGCTTGCCGAGGGCCAACAATGTTGATGACGCGCGTTGTGCGCAAGGTGCGGGCGACGTTTTCGGCGAGGTGACGGGGAATAATGTCCATCGGCCGTTCACCCGAAAAGCGTTAGCTGATCTGAAAAAGCGCTATTAGCTATCTAGAAAATTGGCTATTAGTCAACAAGAAATTTGGCTATTAACCCGAAGTTCCAGCCATCTGTGAACCCATTGGAGTGGACAACTCTTTGATCCTGAAAACCGCCGTTGGTCAGCGCCGCACCTTGGGGCGGTTCGATTTTTCGCGTTTTGGTTGCATCAGATAGGCGCGAGGCGGGGCGGAGCCCGCAGCGAGCGGCCTTTCAGGAAGGCCTGGAAGGCGCGCGACAGGACCGCGCGGCATTTTCGGAGTGACGTCAACTGCTCCGCATTTTCGACCAGGCCGCGCAAGAAGACGGCGACGGCTGCGAGCGTCTTGGCGGCTGACTTGGCCTTTGCATGCGAACTGGTCACACGGATCGTCGTCTGCCGCGCGTGCCGCGTCCGCGTGGCGATGGCGGAGAGAAACTCGGCCCTGCATCCCCAGACCATTCTGGCGCTCGATTTTCTCGGTGCGCCACTCACCGCGCCTTTCGGCGCACCGATGCGGCTGCGCATTCCAACCAAGCTTGGCTACAAGAACCCGAAATCCATTGTCGCCATGGGCGTCACCAACGTCTTCCCGAGCGGCTACTGGGTCCGTCAGGGTTACAACTGGTTTGGCGGCTCCTGAAGGGCCGCGGCTACAGCGGCGGCGGCGCTGCGCTTGAACGGGTGGGGGCACCGGGCCCCTGCTCTTAAGCCGCTACGAGCCCGCAAGCGCATGACTGATCATCGCCTGTGCTTCCTCCTGAATCAGGGCCAAATGCTCCGCGCCCTTAAAGCTCTCGGCATAGATCTTGTAGACGTCTTCCGTGCCCGAAGGCCGGGCGGCAAACCAGCCGTTCTGCGTGCTCACCCGGATCCCGCCAATGGCAGCGTGATTGCCCGGTGCCTCGGTGAGCAGTTCCCGTATGGGCTCGCCCGCAAGCTCCTTTGACCGAATGGCACCGGCACCAAGCTTGGCGATCCGCGCCTTCTGTTCGGCCTGAACCGGCGCATCGATGCGGGCATAGACCGCAGTGCCAAACTCCTCTTCCAGTGCACCATAGAGTTCTGCAGGATCGCGCCCGGTTCGCGCTGCGATCTCTGCCGATAGAAGGGCCGGAACAATGCCATCCTTGTCGGTGGTCCATACTGTCCCATCCTTCCGAGAGAAGCTCGCCCCGGCACTTTCCTCACCGACAAATCCGAGCTCGCCGGCTAGAAGCCCATCCACAAACCATTTGAACCCCACCGGAACTTCATAAAGCCTGCGCCCGAGCCGGCCGGCCACGCGGTCGATCATCTTGCTGCTGACCACGGTCTTGCCAATGCCAGCGGCTTGCGGCCAGTGGGGGCGATGCGCAAAGAGATAGGCAATCATCGCACACAGATAATGGTTGGCCGCCATGAGGCCCCCGCCCCTGGTGACGATGCCATGACGGTCGTGATCGGTGTCACAGGCAAAGGCGATGTCATACTTTTCCCGCAGCGCAATCAGCCCCTGCATGGCATAGGCTGACGACGGATCCAT
>JAJZDZ010000092.1 GCA_021851325.1 Pseudomonadota bacterium
ACGGTCGCCGATTGTTTCAAATATCGTAGCCAGATCGGCCTCGACGTCGCCATCGAGGCGCTCAGGGACTGCATCCGCACACGCCGCGCCACCGCCGACGACCTCTGGCGGTTCGCCGCCATAGACCGCGTCCACAACGTCATGCGGCCCTATATGGAGGCGATCCTGTGACCGCAAAACCGCCGCTCAAAAACGTCGGAGCTTCCGTCAGGGCGCGTCTGACTCGCATCGCCCAGGAGCGCAAGGAGGATGTTCAACTCGCGCTCACCCGCTATGCCATCGAGCGGCTTCTCTACCGACTCGGTCAGTCCGCCCATCGGGACCGGTTCGTTCTCAAGGGCGCCATGCTGTTCAGCCTGTGGACGCCCACGCCCTATCGGGCGACCGGCGACCTCGACCTGCTGGGATATGGCGACGCCGCGCCGGAACGAATTGCCGACGCCTTCCGGGATATCTGCGTGATCGACGTCGCGGATGACGGCGTGATCTTCAAGCCCGAGACCTTGCGAGTCGAACCGGCCAGGGCCGAAGACGAATATAGCGGTGCGCGAGCTGCGATGATTGCCGAGTTGGCCGGTGCGCGTCTGTCCATCCAGATCGACGTCGGCTTTGGCGACGCAGTGACCCCAGCCGCGCGGGAAATCGATTATCCCTCGCTGCTCGACATGCCGTCCCCAAGGCTTCTGGCCTATCCGCCCGAGACGGTGGTGACCGAAAAGTTCCAGGCGCTGGTCGCGCTCGGTATGCTCAACAGCCGCATGAAGGATTTTTTCGATCTCTGGGCTATCGCCGAGACCTTTTCCTTCGACGGCGCGGTCCTCGCCCAAGCAATTCGGGCGACCTTCGAGCGCCGCAACACGGACCTGCCCCGGCAAACGCCCATCGCCTTGACTGCGGCCTTTGCCGAGGACGCCGCAAAACAAACCCAATGGCGAGGCTTTCTGCGCCGCACAGCCCTGTCCATGGCGCCGGAGCCTTTCGCCGTCATCCAGGACAAAGTGGTGGCGTTCGTCCTGCCGCCGACAAAGGCGCTCGCCGATGGTTGCGCATTTACCGGAAAATGGGAACCGGGCGGCCCGTGGCGATGAACTGCGCCCCTCAACGCCTCTGGCGTACTCCAAGGCGGCCGGAAATCTCTTCCAAGCCTATTGCGTTGCGAAGCAGGTACCCTGCCCTACGCAACGCCCATGACGGTATTTCTGACGGTATCGCGGCCACGCCAGAAGAAGGATACCGTCAACTCTCTGACCTCATTGGGCGCGGACAGCGAGAAGCCAAGGCACGGGGCGTACGAGCTGTCCTTTGTGCGCTTGTTGAAGGCATCATTATACGACAACTCCCCCGCACTGTCTGATCGAACAGCTCTAAAGGATGTCCGCAAAGGCGCAGCGTGTTTGGGTCCAGTGCGCGGATTTCTGCTTTGCCAACGCGCATTCCTCAGCTTCCACTAGCTTCTGACGGCCAATGGATGTTCGCGGGACTTGCCTAAAGTGTGCAGGAGAGCTGCCGCCGAAGCCGCTTGACTTTTATAGCTCTAGGAGCTACATTTACTTCGCGATCGGTAGGCTTCGTCAGGATGAGCGTTTTCATGACGAAGGAATTTGCCCGGTTCGCCCGCAAGGCGGGCATGGTTGACGCAAAGCTGCTCCAGGCCGCCCACGATGTCGCGGCCGGCCGCTACGATGCGGATCTTGGTGGCGGCGTGTTCAAGCAGCGCGTTGCTCGGCCAGGCGCCGGGAAGTCCGGTGGGTTCCGAACGATTATTCTGTTTCGAGTCGGAAGCCATAGCTTCTTTGCCCATGGGTTCGCCAAGAGCGACAAGGCGAACCTGTCGGTCAAGGAGTTGAAGGCCCTGAAACGGTTGGCGGACCTGCTTCTCGGGTTTTCAGAGGGGCAACTGAAGGCGGCCCAAGCCGCCGGCGAATTGATGGAAGTGGAGAGCCATGGCCGCAACGAAAAGAAAAGTTGAGAACAGCATCCTCGCTTCAGTCCACAAAACTGCTGCAGGGCTCCATAAGGCAGGGCTCGTCGACAAGGCGACCATGCGTGAGTTTGACGTTCTTTGTCTCACCCCGGTTGAGGCGCTAACGCCTGATGAAATCCGAGCGCTACGCGAACGCGAGCAGGTCTCACAGCACGTCTTTGCCCACTACCTCAATGTCCGAAAAGATGCCGTCAGCAAATGGGAGCGAGGAGAGAAGCGGCCGGACGGCCCATCGCTCAAGCTGCTCAATCTGGTTAAGGCAAAAGGACTAGAGGCAATAGCTTGAGTCGCTGAGCCCGCAGCATGCGTAATCTGTGCTACCAAGCATGACACGGCAACTTTGAATGCTATTTCTCCATGCCGACACAGCCGGACAGGCTAGAGCTGTTTAGGCGGCGGATACATCCATTCTTTATCGGCACGGCCCGGTGCCATCGCAAGTTAACCGTTCGGACGCGCTCACTATTGCAGCCATCACTTGAGCGCATCCATTCGTGGTAGCACCCCGATGATACCACTGGCCCTAAGGCCGCCGCCCTCACTGTGATCGATCCCTGGGCAACTGCGCGGTTTGGCATGAGCCAGTGGATGCAAGGATGGAGGGCGTCAAGTCTACCGCGGGATCCTTTGCCATTCTTCGCCCCGACCGCTTCAGCGCGGCCTAATTTCTGGGATATTTTTTGACGGTATTTCTGACGGTACGGAGGAGATTCTTCTAATGGATTCAATGCCTGTGGATCCTCCCGCCCCAGCCAATTCTATCCGGGAGCCCTCGGGCGTACTCCAAGGCGGCCGGAAATTTCTGACCATCCTATTCCGCTGGTGATCGGCGTTCACTCCGACAGCACGCTGCCCGTGCCCTTGGCGCTCGCGGCCCGCAGAACCGGCAATGCCATAATGACACCGACCGCAGCCTTTACGATCCCATCGCCGATAAACGTCGTCGACAAAGGAAGCGTGAGCACCGCCGATAACGCCACCCAGATCAGGTTGACGGTTCCAAGCCAGAATAGCCACGGCCCCATCGACCAGTACATCAGAAGAAAATGCGCAGCCACGACAAGCAGGACGATGCGCCAGGCACTTTGGTCGGGTATCCCGTGAAGCAGACCGAGCGCGCCGATCATATAGAACGCGATCATTTCCACCGCGACCGCGCCCGCCAAAGACAAGAACTGGTGACGTGTAGGATGGCCGAACCGAGCGACAATTCTCCGGTGCGCAGCGACCGTCCCGACAATGCCCAGGAACGCTCCGACTGCCAGCCCGGGGAATACCCAGGCGGTGCCGAGTTTGCCGGCCGCCACGATTCCGAGACCGATTCCCATCAACAGAATGCCACCACCGTAGCGGAGCGCGTATTGGCGCCGCGAGCCGGAGAGCCCGCCTTCCGTGCGCGAGCTTGCGCCACGATCCAGTCGCATGTTCATGCTTGTCCCTTATCCCAGAGATGAATGCGCGCCGGCTTTCGCCGCTGCAATACGGTCCAGTTTAATGAGGGCAGCCCGCAATGCGGGGGATAAGAGTGCCGGCAAGGACTCTCCTCCGGTTCCTCCATTCGGACGGTGACAATATCGCGGGCTTCAGCATCGAGACGGATGCGATTGAGGAGAAAATTTTTTTCCGACACCGCGGAGCCCATAGAGAATGAGGCTCCTGGCGGCTCTTCCGGATCGGATACGGTCCAGAGCGATCGCAGCTCGTTCAATCACGCCGTCGCGGCCAGCAAGCTCCGGGGGTGGAGTGCCGGCACCGGGGGAATAAGGGTTTTTTCGAGGATCCATTATTGCGATCTTACAGCGAGTTACTGATTTCTACTAATTTGTAGTAAGTTTCCTAGAATTCACGCGTCCTCTGCCACGGCGATGCGTTCGGGTTAACGGACAGGGGAATCGGGTGAAACTCTCAAGCTGCGATAAGACTTGCGAGGTATTCATCGTCCCAACCTGTAAATTAGCACCGAATGAGGACCCCATTGTCTAAAAGCAATAAGGGATTGATCTGGTGATGGAAGTTCCGCTTGAGGTGGGGTTCCGCTCGGCGCCGCTTGGGACCCCTGGCCAGGTGGGATTAATGCCCCCGTTTCAATGCCTAGCGCCTTTTTACTGGGGGTTTCTTTTCTGGGCCGATCCACAGATTTGCGCAAGAAGCGGCGATAGGCGGAATTGCCGATCAGGGCCTTGTCGCCCTTCTTCAGCTGGACATCGAGGGCGGCGATGATGGCCTCACGGTCGCGGCGATCCTTCTCGGCCTCGGCCTCATTGCGACAGACGATGTAACGCTTGCCTTCGATCCTGACCTGCTTGACGAAGAGCTGGGTCTCGCCCGCCTTACGCTCAATGCTGAGGGGAACAAAGGGATC
>JAJZDZ010000033.1 GCA_021851325.1 Pseudomonadota bacterium
ATCCACGCGCTCAAAGCCGGGCTCGGGGTCTATACCAAAGCCTTCGGTCCCTATCAGTTTCGTCAGGTTCGCATCGTCGAATTTCCGGACTACCGGAAATTTGCGCAGTCCTTCGCCAACACGATCGCCTATTCGGAGGGCATGGGCTTTATCCAGAATTCCGCCAAAGTGCTGTCCGATCCGCGCCTGATTGACATGGTAACCTTCGTCACCGCCCATGAGCTCGCCCATCAATGGTGGGCGCATCAGGTGGTGGGCGCCGATATGCAGGGCGCCACCATGTTGTCCGAGACCTTCGCGCAATACTCGGCGATGTTGGTCATGCAGGAGCTCTATGGTCCCGCCCATGTCCGCAAATTCCTGAAATATTCTCTGGACCACTACCTGCGGGCACGGGGCAGCGAGGAAATTGAAGAGCTGCCGCTCGAGCGCGTCGAAGACCAGCCCTATATTCACTATGACAAGGGCGCGATGGTGATGTACCGGCTGGAGCAGACGGTCGGCGAAAGCGTGGTCAATCGCGCCTTGCGTGAGCTCCTGGCGAATTATGCCTTCAAGCCCGCGCCTTACCCCTCATCCACGGATTTCCTTCGCTACTTACGCGCCGCAGCCGGACCAAAATATGACCAGCTGATCACGGATCTGTTCCAGAAAATCACGATCTACGATCTGCGCGCGAAGGCGGCGACATGGAAGAAGCAGAGGGACGGCAAGTATGAGGTAACCCTTACCGTAGAGGCGCATAAATTCTATGCCAACGGCAAGGGCAAGCAAACCCAGGTCCCGATGCAAGAAAATGTCCCAGTTGGCGCCTTTACCATGCGTCCCGACGCGAGCGGATTTGGCAAAAAGGCAGTGCTGGCCTGGCAGGTCGTACCCATACACACGGGCACGCAGACCGTGCACCTGGTGACCGACAAAGCACCTGCTTTCGCCGGGATAGATCCTTATGTGGAGTGGATCGACCGCAACCCGGACAACAATCTCATTGCGGTGACGCAGCAAGGGGGAAGCTAACGCCTCGGCGGCGACGCCGTACTGCCGGACTGCTGATTGGGGCATGCGGTCGACGGCATCGCCCTCAGACTGTCGCTGGCAGAGAGGTAAGGGAGGCGTTGCGCCTTCGGCTGGCTCGACGCGGACAAAAGCCTCGGTCATCCGCTGAGCCATCGTATGTCTGCCGCATTGCCGGCCGCCCACGCCCTGCACAGAGGTGAGCGGCCAGATCATCGGGGTGTCGCTGACGCGGATTTTTCCAGTCTGCCTTGGGCTGACTGTCAGCGCGGCTGCGCCACACCCATTACCTTCTTGGGCGGGAAGGCCGCAAAGGTTCTGAGATGGTGGCGAATGCCATGCTGGAAGGCGTCCACATAGGCGAGCTTGCGGGTCATATAGTTGTGCTGTTCCTTAGGGTCGAGGTAGAGGTTGAACAGCTTGGCATAGGCGTAGCGTTCAAGGACGCCGGTGAAGCCACCCGGGCCGAAGGCATCGGTTGCATCGTCGCTGGTTGCTGACAGCACCATCTTGTATTCGCCGCAGCGCAAGGCCGAGAAGGTTTCGGTCAGCCAATAATAGTGGAACTTGCGGTTGGACAGGCTGTTTGGTGCGAGCAGGAACGAGCTCTGGTCAACGCCGTCGATGAAGCGGTCGCTGGGCAGTCCGTCTTCGATCCCGGCGATGGCCAAAAGCGTGGGCAGGATGTCGTTGAAGTCGAAAATGCCATCGCTCTGGCGGCCGGCGGCAATCGTGCCGGGCCAGTAGACAATACCCGGCACCCTGACCCCACCTTCCCAGGTCGAACCCTTGGCACAGCGAAACGGCGTGAAGGCTGAGTCCGGCCAGGTTTCCATATGCGGACCGTTGTCCGACGAGATGAAGATCAGGGTGTCTTCGAGCTGACCGGTTTCGCGCAAGACCTCGACAAGCCGCGCCAGCACATCATCGAGTTCGAGCAGGGTATCCTTGTAGGGATGACGCGCCGGAGATTTACCGAGGAACTTCTCGTGCGGGTAGTTGTCGAAATGCGCGCCGCGGGTGTTGTGATAGAGGAACCAGGGCTGATCCTTGTTCGCCATGCCGCGGATGAACTCCGACGAATAGGCGCACCACTTGTCGTCCAGGAGCGACAGGACGGGAATGGTGACTTCCTCCACGTTCTGGGTCTTGCCGCCCTTCTTGGCATGCACAAAGCAGCGGTTGAACGGCATGTTCTTGACCCATTCCGTGCGGGCTTCGGAATAGGCGATTTCCGGAAAGAAATAGGGATCGCGCCATTCGGTGTACATGTCCGACACCGAAAGAAAGCCATAAAAATCATCGAAGCCGACATTCTGTGGCTGCGACGACTCGTTTTCTCCGACATGCCACTTGCCAACGGCCTGCGTGACATAACCGGCCGTGGAGAGCAGCTCAGCCACGGTGATCTCGCCCTGAAGGCCGCCCGGTTCACCGTACATCGGCGGACGGTGAAGGCCGTGACGATTGGGGACGCGACCGGTCAGCAAGGTGGCACGTGACGGCGAGCAGCTGGGCTCCGAATAGCACGAGGTCAGTTTCAGCCCCTCCGCGGCGAGCCTGTCGAAGGTTGGGGTCGGCGCCCCCACCGCGATGCCACCGCCGTAACAGCCAAAATCGCCCCAGCCGACATCGTCCATGAGATAGACGAGGAAGTTGGGACGTTTTTTGCGCCGGTTCTTGAAATGATCGAGGAGCGCCTTGGCTGCCTTCTCCTGTTCAGGATGGACGAAGGCGGGTTCCCAATTGGGCCTGCGTGTATGGGTCTGCGCGGCGATAGGATCAAAGGGCGGCATGCTGTCCTCAGGTGGCGTTTGCGGGCGACAGTCTTGCCGGTTTTGCTGCGGACTGTGAACTGCCTATTCGGGGCCCAAAGGCGTGCGCCTCTTGCGCGCTCAAGCCTGCCTTGGCCCCTTTAGAACGGCGTGGTCCTGTGGCTGGCCCGGATCTGCCATCCTGGGCAAAGAAGCGCCCAGAGCGCAGGCGCAGCCCGGGACCATTCACGGCCCAGCGGGCACAGGCCGGCCATTGTGGGCGCCCGCAGATAGGCTCCTTCGGAGCACGACGAACATAGTTTTGTCGGGATTGAAGCGCATTTGCCCATTCGCCCGCCAAATGGGCTAAAGATCAGGGACGACGCCCGTTGCCCTGTATTGGCGCTGCCCTCAACAAGACTGGATATCTCGTGCCCTTTCCTCCCTCATCCCCTCCGCTTGCCCGTGCACTCCAGGAAAGGAACTATGTCGAACCCTCCGCGGTCCAGACGGCGGTGCTCGACACCCCGGCCCGGGGACGGGATCTGCTGGTCTCGGCCCAGACTGGCTCGGGCAAGACGGTGGCCTTCGGCCTTGCTCTCGGCGAGACCTTGCTCGCCGCAGACGGCAGCCTGGCGCCGGCTGCCGCGCCCCTGGCGCTGATCGTGGCCCCCACCCGCGAACTGGCCTTGCAGGTCGAGCGCGAGCTCTCCTGGCTTTATCAGTATGTGGAGGCAAAGATCGTTTCCTGCGTCGGCGGCATGGACCCGAGGGCCGAGCGGCGGGCACTGGAGCGGGGCGCCCACCTCGTGGTCGGCACCCCCGGACGGCTGCGCGATCATCTCGAGCGGGGCGCGCTCGATGTGAGCGGCCTCAAGGCGCTGGTGCTCGACGAGGCCGATGAGATGCTCGACATGGGCTTCCGCGAAGATCTCGAATTCATCCTCGAGACCACACCTCCAACCAGGCGCACACTCCTCTTCTCGGCGACCCTGCCGCGGCCCATTGTCGAACTGGCAAAGCGTTTTCAGAACGATGCCCTGCGTATCGCGGCAACCGATACGCGCCGGGCGCACGCGGATATCGAGTATCGTGCGGTACGCATCGGAGCCCGCGATAGCGAGCACGCGGTCGTCAACCTCTTGCGCTATTACGATCCTTCCGGGGCGCTTGTCTTCTGCAATACCCGCGAAGCGGTGCGTCACCTTCATGCCATTCTTACCGAGCGCGGCTTTTCGACGGTCGCGCTGTCGGGAGAGATGAGCCAGAACGAGCGTAACCTTGCACTGCAATCTTTGCGCGACGGCCGCGTCCGCATTTGTGTCGCCACCGATGTCGCCGCGCGGGGCATCGATCTGCCGAGCCTGGCGCTTGTCATCCATGCGGAGTTGCCGAGCGATGCCGAAGTGCTACAGCATCGCAGCGGTCGCACCGGTCGTGCTGGCAAGAAGGGGATCAGCGTCCTTCTGATCACGCCGCAGAAGCGCCGTCGGGCGGAGATATTGCTGGCGCAGGCCCATATCCAGCCGGTGTGGGCGACAGCGCCGAGCGTTTATTCGATTCTCGCGCTCGACCAGGAGCGTCTGCTCGCGAGCGCCATCTTCAGCCATCCTGCGAGCGAGGATGAAGCCGAGATGGCGCGGCTCCTGCTCGACACAAAGCCGGCCGAGGCAGTCGCTACAGCTCTGGTGCGGCTTTATCGTCAAGCGCTTCCCGCGCCTGAGGAACTGGCAGATCCCGGCGCCGACACCGCGCCAGCACGCGAGCGCAGCGGCCTTCATGACAAGCGCAAGAAGAAGCGCGAGGCCCCGCACGAGGCGGAACGCCGGGTGCGTGCGGAAAATTCCCAGCGATCTTTCGATCGCGGCGACGCCCGTAGCCCGCGTCCTGCCCGCTTCGAACAGGCAAAGGGGCAGGCTGGCGCTGACGGCACCGTCTGGTTCCGTCTCAATGTCGGGCGTGACCGCAATGCCGATCCCAAATGGCTGCTTCCGGAGATCTGCAAGCAGGGAGGCATCACCAAGAAAGATATTGGTCAAATTCGCATCTTTGACCGCGATACCCGCTTTGAGGTGAACCGTGAGGTTGCCGACGCGTTCGCGGCCCGCATTGCGGGCCGGCAGAAGAAGACCGGGGTGCGCATTGATCTGTTGCGGGGCGAGCCTCCCCTGCCAGAGGGATCGGCGTCCCAGAGAGGCACTTCCGATAAATCTGAAAGAGGGCGCGGGACACCTCATTCGGCGCGGCCGTCAAAGCCGAAGGGCAAGGCGGGCTATCCAGGCGCCAAAGGCAAGCCGAAGAGATCACCGCACCCCAAGACGCGGGATTGAGGCCTGCATGTTGCGCACCCAACGCCCGTCGGGCCTGGGCGCCGTCAGCTGGGCGCAAAATGCCGGTGCAGAAAGTTCAGGATTGCGGCGTTGAATAACTCCGGCTGATCGATGTTCGCGGCGTGCCCGGCGTTGGGGATCACGACCTTCTGTGCGCCGGTAATTTTCGCGGCCATATAGTCGGCCGCCTTCAAAAATGGCGTGTCATTTTCTCCGACGACGACGAGCGCTGGTACGGCGATGTCGGGAAGGGCGTTGATCACCCGCGCGTCCCTTTGCGTGAGCATGCCGCGTGCTGCGCCCGCCAGACCCTTGGCATTGCGATGCGTCGCCGTCCGCCGCTCCGCCGATGCTTCCGAAATCGGTGCCAGTCCCTCGCGCTCGAAGCGCTCGGCTGTCTTCAGGGCGTTCGCATTCCAGCCCTCGCGCGCCGCGTCATTCTTGTAACCCGGGCCGGTGTCGATAATGAGCAAGGCCCGGGTGCGTGCCTTGTGGGCCAGATGAAAGGCAAGGCTCATATAGCCACCAAGGGACAGCCCACCGATGATGGCGCGTTCCGCGCCCACCGCGTCGAGCAAGGCCGCCATATCCGCCACCGTCGCGGCTTCAGAGTAGGCGGCGGCGTCTTCGGGATAATCGGACCGGCCGTGGCCGCGCATATCCCACAGGATCAGTTTGAACGACTTTGCCAATGGCGCAATCTGCCCGGCCCACATCTGTGACGTGGCCGAATAGCCGTGCGTCAGAAGCAGTGCGGGGCCCTCACCATGGGTTTCGTAATAGATTTTTATGCCGTCGCGATTGAGATAGGGCATGGCTTGCGTCTCCTCAGGTGCCGGTAAAATTGCCGGGCCGCCGTTCCGCAACCGCACGAATGCCTTCGGCAAAGTCCCGGGTTTGACGCAGCCGCGCCTGTTCGATGAACTCCTTGTCGGTTTGTGCTCTTACCGCGGCGGCCAATCCCTCGCGCAAGGTCGCGCGGGTGGACTGCACGGCGAGCGGCGCGTTTTCCGCAAGCTCGTGCGCCAGGGACAAGGCTGCTGCACGCAGCTGCTCCATTGGTACGACGTCATCGACGAGGCCCCAGGAAAGTGCGTCCTGTGGCTTGATGCGCCGCCCGGTCAGACACATCAGTGTTGCCTTCTGTACGCCGATCAGGCGCGGCAGGGTGTGGCTGATGCCGAAGCCCGGATGAAATCCGAGCTTGACGAAATTGGCCGAGAACCGTGCCTCCGGCGCCGCAATACGGAAGTCGGCGACAAGAGCAAGGCCAAGCCCGGCCCCGATCGCCGCACCCTGAACCGCAGCAACGATTGGCTTCTTGGCGGCAAACAGCCGGACTGCTTCCTCGTAGAGCTCATTGACGCCGCCTTGCGGCGAGCCGCCGGTGGGTGCAGGGGCGGAAAAATCCGCGCCGGCGCAGAAACTCTTGCCTGCTGCCGCCAGCACGGTGGCGCGCACCTCGGCTCTTCCATCGATGGCGCTAAGAGCATCGGCGAGGTCGCGCATCATCTCGACGGTCACGTGATTATGCGGCGGCCGGTTCAATTCGAGGAGCGCGACCGCGCCTTCGCTATGGATGGAAATATCGCTTCGACGGTCCTGCATCGCCATCACCGTTTGGTTCCCAGAAGATTGCGCGCCACCACCCATTTGTGCACTTCGGTCGGCCCGTCGAATATCCGCATGGTGCGCAGGCGCGAGGCCATCAATTGCAGGGGCAGTTCTTTGGTCATGCCCATGGCGCCAAAGCATTGCATGGCGTGATCGACAACCTCCCAGGCCATTTCGGTGGCATAGGACTTGATCATCGAGATCTCGAGCCTGACATCGCGGCCCTGGTCAAGCTTCCAGGCACAATCATAGGTCATCAGCCGCGCCGCATGGATGCGGGTGGCAGCGTCGGCCACCCACCACTGGATCGCCTGACGCTCGGAGAGCGGCTGTCCGAAGGTCACGCGCTGGGGAGCGAATTCGCACATCATGTCGAGAGCCCGGCTGGCCATGCCGATGGACCAGGCCGCCATCTGGATCCGGCGGGTGCCAAGACGCAGCTGCATGGGCGCGAAGCCCTGACCCTCGCGGCCCAACAGCTTCCAGCCTTCCACCCGGCAATCTTCGAGCGCCACCTCATAGGTGTGGGCGCCGCCGATCATGGGAATGCGGCGCAGCACGTTGAAACCCGGTGTGCCCTTGTCGACCAGGAAGGCCGAAATACCTCCGCGGGCGCGCTTTTCCTTGTCGGTGACGGCCATGACAATGGTGAAATCTGCCTCCGCTGCGCGACTGGTCCAGATCTTGCGGCCGTTCAGCACAAAATCCTCGCCGTCGCGTTCGGCCCGGGTGATCATGGCGGCGGGGTCCGAGCCTGCGCCCGGCTCGGAAATGGCGATCGCCGAAATGGTTTTGCCAGCTACGTAGGGCGCAAGATAGGCCTCGCGCTGACGCTCGTTCACGGTGGCCATCAGCATACGCAGGTTGGGCGAGTCCGGTGGCAGCGTATAGGGCGTGATGGTTCGCCCCATTTCCTCGTTGACGCCGACAAGGGCGACGGCGGGAAGATCGGTGCCCCCGACATCCACGGGCGCATCGAGGCCCCAAAGGCCGAGCTTGCGCGATACCTCATCGATCCGTCGATGCTCTTCGGGCGCGATAGCGAGCCCCTTGCCACTGGCTTCGCGCGCAAGAACCGATGGCTCGAGGGGAAGCAGTTCATCCGCGACGAAGCGATGCACCAGCTCCTTCAGCATGCGGTCTTGTTCCGAGAGCTCGAACTCCATGTTCACTCGCTTGTCTGGGGTTGCAGGATGATGCCGCGCGCGATCAGCGCATCGATCTCGCCATCCGTGACGCCCACCTCGCGGAGCAGTTCACGGCTGTGCTCGCCGATGCGGGGTGCGGGTATGCGTACGCTGGCCGGAGAGCGGGAAAATTTCGTGGTCGGGCGCACATAGCGCAGCGTGCCTTCGCTCGGATGGGGCATGGTCTGAAACAGGCCGGATGCCTCAAGCTGGGGATGGGCAGGCAGCGCGTCGATTGCTGTGAGCGCGGAGGCCGGAATGTCGAGGCGTTCACAGATCGCCATCCATTCGGCGCAGGTACGCTTGGGCGTTTCCTCGGCCACCACCCGATAAAGTTTCTGGATGTTGGCGTTGCGCCGGTTGGGGTCGTCCAGCTCAAGGCCGGCCACAAGATCCTCGCGGCCGATAGCCCTGGCGAAGGCGATCCAGTGTGCGGCGGTATAGGGCAGAATGGCGATATGCCCATCCTTGGTGGGAGAGGGCGCCCGTCCGCCCTCGAGCAGCCGCGCATAGCCGGCGGGACCAGCCGGTGGCTCAAAGGTCATCCCGCCCAGATGCTCGGCCAGCATGAAGGCGGCGAAGGTTTCGAACATGGGAACTTCGATGAACTGGCCTTCGCCGCTCCTCTGGCGATGAAACAGGGCCGCCAGGATCGCATTGGCCACCGCCATGCCGGCGGTCTTGTCGGCCACCAGGGTGGGCACGTAAGCGGGGCGGTCACGACCGATACTCACCATGGCGGCCAGGCCACTGGCGGCCTGGATGATGTCATCGAAGGCAGGCTTGGCACGGTCCGGACCATCCTGATCAAAGCCTGTGGCGGCACAATAGATGATCTCAGGGTTCAATGACCGAACGGCGTCATAGCCGAAGCCCAGCCGCGCAATCGCGTCCGTCCGCATGTTGTGAACCAGGACGTCGACAGAGGGAATGAGGCGGGCCAGAAGGCTCGCACCTTCCGGTGTCTGCAGGTTGACGCCGAGCGAGCGCTTGTTGCGATTGAGCGCGAGGAAAATCGAGCTCATGCCTTTGTTCCGTGACACCCCATTGGCGCGCATCATGTCGCCGGTGAGGCTTTCCACCTTGATGATGTCGGCGCCGTAATCGCCCAGAATCTGGGTCGCCAGGGGCCCGAGGACGACCGATGTGAGATCGAGCACGCGCATGCCGGAAAGCGGACCAGCCGCGTCGCGATTGTCTCCGCTTTGCGCCCCATTTGCCATGGATCCTATTTATGGGAGAGGCGCTTGCTTG
Organism: Pseudomonadota bacterium; assembly: GCA_021851325.1. Taxonomy (GTDB): domain Bacteria; phylum Pseudomonadota; class Alphaproteobacteria; order Micropepsales; family Micropepsaceae; genus Rhizomicrobium. Next base: position 9,154 of record JAJZDZ010000033.1, read on the forward strand.
TATATCTGGCGTCCGGATTATTCACATACGTGAAAAAAGTCAGCCGCAGGATCCTGGGCATGAGTGACGGTGCGATCAAGTCGGCCAGGCGGGTCCTCGAAATTTTCGAGTATTTCGCGCGCGAACGCCGTCCCCTCGCCCTGAAGGACATCACGCAGCATCTGGGCTATCCAGCATCGAGCGCCTCGCTCCTGCTGAAATCCGTCGTGGCCCAGGGCTATCTCGAATATGACCGCAAGTCCCGCACGTATTTCCCCACCATGCGCATCGCCGCGCTTGGCAGCTGGGTCCATGACTCACTCTTCGGGGAGGGCGCGGTCATTCGCCTGATGGAGCATTTGCATCGCGCCACTGGCGAAACCGTCATCCTCGCCACGCAAAGCGGACTGCATGCGCAATATATTCATCTGATCCATTCCGAGGAGCCCCTGCATTTCGCCGTACCGCCGGGCACGCGCCGGCCTTTGGCGGCATCGGGCATGGGACTGCTCTTTCTGAGTACCTACACCCCCAAGGAAATCGATCAGCTGCGCCGACGGATCAACGCCAGTGAAAATCCGGAGCCGCGTCTGAAACAGGAAGAGCTTCTGAAGCGGGTCGAGGCCGTACGTACCCAAGGTTATGCCTTTTCCAAGGGTAATGTGTCGGAAGGCGTAGGGATCATCGCCATGCTCCTGCCGAACGGTCCGTTCGGTCGTCGCTTTGCGGTGGGCCTCGGTGGGCCGGTGCGCCGTCTGGAACGCAAGGAACGGATGATTGTTTCGCAAATGCGGCGGTCAACCGCGCAATTGGCGGGCGGGCGTTAGACTGGATGCGCAAGCGTGTTTGTGCCTGATGGCACGGCGGTGGAGGTGGTGTCGGAAGCGGGCCTCGATCAGGCCGCATCGCAGCTCTCTGTGGGCGCGATTCTCTCGCGCGGCCCTGAGAGTTTCGCGGCCGGGCCACGTTCTTTGTTCGGTCTGCGACAGGCGGGCGCCTCCTTTGCGCCACGCCGATGCCCTTCGCATTTGGCTGATTTTGCTCTAGCCTTCCTTCCATCTTCGGATTGGACCGGAAACTGAGGACGAGCGGGGTGTCAGCATGAAAGGGTTTCGGACATTATTTGCGGCAGCATGCATCTGCTTCATCGCCGTGCCGGCGTCAGCCGCACTCAAGGTGGGCGCCCTTGCCCCCAATTTCACGGGTACGGGGAGCCTGGGCGGAAAGATCTTTAAATTCAATCTGGCCAGCGCCCTCAAGAAGGGCCCGGTGGTGCTCTACTTCTTTCCTTCCGCTTACACCCAGGGCTGTGATCTTGAAGCTCATACCTTCGCCACCCAGATCGGCAAGTTCAGGGCTGCGGGGGCGTCCGTCATTGGCGTCTCAGCGGATGATCTGGCGCGGCTGAAGCAGTTTTCCGCAGACCCGCATTTCTGTGCCGGAAAATTTCCCATCGTCTCCGATCCGAGTACGCGGATCGCCAAGATCTATCAGCTGAAGGTGTCGCCTGAGATTCCAGGGGCCAAGGACGTGCGCGGGGTGGTGATTGGTCACGGGTTCATTCAGCGCTTCACCTATGTGATCGGCAAAAGTGGCAAGATCATCGCCGAGTTTTCCTCGCGGCGAGATCATCTCACCCCGGACCAGCACGTCTATAAATCGCTCGCGATCGTGCGCCAGCTTCAGGCGCGAAAGTGAACGATCTGCGGGCCGGAAGGTAAAATCCGGCCCGCCTGGCAAGAGGGCTCATCTGTCTTTTGGGATGCGGTAAAGAGGGTGCGGAACTCCTACCCGTCTGGGGTTGCGCCGACGACCTTGTGCCGGCGCCGTCATCAAGGGGCGGCCGGAGTTTCAGCGCGGATCCGGTGCACCATCTCTTTGACCTCGCGCCAGGGCCTCCTGTGGGCGACATGCGCGCGCAAATAGCTTGCGACCTCGGCGATCTGGGCGTCGGTCAGGATCTGGGAAAACCCTGGCATGAAAGGCTCGCTGCGGATGTTTGGCAGCGGCAGCCCGTTCATCAGGATCTGAATGGTGTTGCGTGCCGAGCGTTCCTGCAGCGCCGTTGAAGCCTCCAGAGGCGGCCAGCGGTTGTCCGCGATCGGGGCATTCAGGCCATGACAATTGGCGCAGACACCGTGAACGATGGCCGCTGCGGTTGCCATTTTTGCCGTAGGTGCATAGGGGCTATGGGCGGGTGGCGCCGCCGGCATCAATGAGGCGATGTAGACCGCGATGGCGTGAATGTCGTCCGGAGCCGCTGCGTTCAGAGAGTTGGTCACCGCACGCATGGGCCCAGCCGCAGCGCCGTGATGGGCCTCGATGCCGGTGCGCAGATAGGTTTCCAGTTCGTCCTCGGTCCATAGTATCGGCGCCGGCGATTGGTGATTGAGGGCAGGGGCGGTCCAGCCCTCAGCCACGCCGCCACTGAGGCCTTCACTTGCATCCGTTCCCTGAAGCCAGTTGCGTGGACTGTGGCAGGCGCCGCAATGCGCCAGCGACTCTACCAGATAGCGCCCGCGGTTCCATGCGGGGCTTCGGTTGGGATCAGCGTGGATCGCGCTAGGGCTGAGAAAGAGGAGATTCCAGCCGGTCAGCAGAAAGCGAAGGTTGAACGGAAAGTCGAGGTGGTTTGGCGGCTTTTTCTGCGCAACTGGCGTACGCGTCATCAAATAGGCGTAGAGCGCATCAAGATCACCCTGCTTCATCCGGGCAAAATAATCATAGGGAAAGGCCGGATAGAGATGTTCACCGTCGGGGCCAATGCCCTCGCGCATGGCGCGGTCAAAGGCGGCCTCTGACCACGATCCGATCCCGTCTTTGGGATCAGGTGTGATGTTGTCAGAATAGATGACGCCAAAGGGTGTGTGCAGCGCCAGTCCGCCGGCAAGCGCGGCTCCACCCGGAGCGGTATGGCAGGCGGCGCAATTGCCGACGGCTGCCAGCTCGCGGCCGCGCGCGACCAGCTTAGGGTCGAATCGGTGGGCCTGTGGCGCGCTGGCAGGGGTGATGCCAGGATCGGCAAAGACGATATTGCCAGCAAGCCGCAGCAGGGCAAGGAGCCCGATCAGCGCCATCAGGAGTATGATGACCGTCCGCTTGAACGCCATGCGCACCACTCTAGAGCACCTGTCCGCATCTTTGCCGGTTTGTGAGCTTCATACCAGCCCCCAACGACGAACCCGGACCATGCAGCCTGACAGATGCGCCCACAGGCCAAGGCGCCACGCCGGATAAAAGGCAAAGCGAACGCCTTGTCCCAAAGTGGCCGCGATCGCCTCTCGACCAGCGCAACTGATCTTGTGCGCGGCAGGATCGGTCCTCTGCGGCGGGGCGCTGGGGCAGTTGAGGTGAAGCGTGGCGTAAGGATTTGGTATGGGAAAGTTCATGCACTCTGTGTTGGCCCGGGTCTGTGAGCCACCCGCAGGGGCACTCAGTGGCCTGTCCGCATTTGGGCAGAGTGCAGGATCCGGCCCTTGGCGATCACTTCTTATTCGGTTGGAAACTGTCGCCAGAAAAAGATGGGTGAGGCATCATCGTCATCAAACGGATCCATGATGCGTCCTCTCCAGCAAGGGCAGGTGGCATGACACGTGTGTTATCGAGTTCGCTGTGCGCACGACTGGTATTGGTCAGCCTTGTTGCCAGTCTCAGCCTTGCCACGCCAGCCTTCGCCTATTGCCGCAAGGCAGGGCCGATTTCAGCGGGTCTGAAGAAGCTCATCAGCGAATTCGCCCGGGTTGCACCGGGGCATACGGGCAAGGCGACGGTGCAGGATTTTCTGGTCGGAGTAAGCAAGATACCGCCACAGGCCATGGCGGCGCTCACGCAGCGCGCGCCGGCGGTCATCACGGCGCATGGCAAGGGAGTGGGGTCGGTCGCCGATCAGGGCGCAACCAGACTTCAGTTCAGCGGTATCTTTGCCCGCCACAAAAGCTTCTTTCGGGTTCCGGAATATATTCACGGCCATTACCGCGTCGCCCACGGCATGCTGACGCTCTATTATAATCCTGGTGGCGCACTTGCACTGGGTGAACCCATTCCGCTCCTCGGCATTCCGTTCTTCCGTCACATCAATCACGTCGAAATCACGGCGAGGCGCATCCTGTTTTTCTGGGGGACCAATGCCCATGGCCGGCCAGACCGCTGCTATGTGGCAGAGCCTGACGGATGAAAGCGACGCGGTCAGGAACCTCTGAGCGCGGAACCTCAGCCGAGGTGAACACGGGCTTTGGTGAGCCCGCTTTGTCCCCATCTCTTTGAAGCAGCTCCAGAGCGAATACCGACTGGGTAAGTGTTCTGACGCAGGCCCCTTGATGAATGCGGGGCCGTGTGCGCTCTGTCCTCAGCGTGGCTTGACGCAAGAGGCGCGCGTCGATAGCGTCACCGGCACATGAGGTTCCCGAAAAGGGACCAGAGGGAACGCGGTGAAAGACCGCGGCTGCCCCCGCAACTGTAACCGGCGAGCGATGCGCCATCCTGCCACTGGGGTCGAGAGATTCTGGGAAGGCGGCCGCAAAGCAAAGACCCGGGAGCCAGGAGACCTGCCTCGTGTCGTCGTCCTGTTTTTGGCCGGGGTGCGCCAGAAACCGCGGGGTCTCTTCCGCTGTGACGGCATAGGTGTCGTTGGCGCGGAGGAACGCAATGGATCCGGATTTTCCGTCGAAGAAAGTGCTCCTGTCCTGGAGTGGCGGCAAGGATAGTGCGATGGCGCTCCATGCCCTGCGCCAGCGTCCCGACATTGCGGTCGAAGCGCTGCTTACCACTATCACCGCCGACTACGAACGTATCAGCATGCATGGGGTCCGCCGTGCGCTGCTGGAAGAACAGGCTCGGTCGCTCAATCTTCCACTCAAGGAAGTGCGCATTACCCCTGGTGCGGATAACGCCCAGTATGAGGCCCGCATGGGGGCCGTACTGGGCGAGGCCAAGGCGCACGGCATCACGGCGTGTGCCTTTGGAGATCTCTTTCTGGAAGAGATTCGCGCCTATCGCGACCGCCAGCTGGCCCGGATTGGAATGGAAGCGCTCTATCCGGTGTGGGGACGCAATACGCGTGACCTCATCCACGAGTTCCTCGCTCTGGGCTTTCAGACCATCATCGTCTGCGTTGATCCACGAAAACTTTCTCCTGACTTCGCCGGACGCGTCATTGACCGGGCGCTGCTTGCGGAACTGCCAGGGGATGTCGATCCGTGCGGCGAAAACGGTGAGTTTCACACCTTTGTCTTTGATGGTCCGATTTTTCGTAAACCTATTGCCTTTGCAACCGGCAAGCCCCTTGAGCGGGACGGCTTCTGGTTCTGCGATCTTATTCCCCACAGCTGATGAACGGAGACCTCGATGCTGAAGCCACGACAGACAGTTCTTGCCGCCATGATCTTCGCCGCGGCGGCCTCCCGGCTCATCCCGCATCCGCCCAATATGACGGCGGTAACGGCGATGGCCCTCTTTGCCGGAGCCACGCTATCACGTCGGCGCTATGGCTTTTTGGTCCCGCTCGCGGCGCTGTTTCTGAGTGATCTTTTGATCGGCTTTTATAGCGGCATGGTTTTCGTCTACGGCGCCTTCATGGTGACCGTCGGTATCGGCCTTCTGCTCCGCGGACGTCGGCATGTCTTTACCGTTGGGGCCGCAAGTCTTGCCAGTTCAGTGATCTTCTATCTCGTCACCAATTTTGGTGTGTGGGCGGGATCGGGTCTTTATCCCCACACGGGGGCAGGCCTTGTTGCCTGTTACACGGCAGGACTTCCCTTCTTCCGCAATATGGTAACGGGAGACCTCTGCTATGCTGCCCTGCTCTTTGGCAGTTTTGCCCTCCTCGAACGGTTCCTGCCGGTGCTGCGGGAGAAGGCTGAGAGGGCGCCAGAGCCTTCCCTGATCTGAGCGCGCAACGTCCTGGTGCGTGGAAGACATACGGGTTCGGCTTCGGTGCAAGCTTGGGTGCTTGTGCCGGAGCCACCAGCGCTCCTGCGCGAGAGGATTTTGGCCTTGGAAAGAAGGTCAAGAGGTGCATCGTTCAACACCGCGCCATGCACAGAAATGTAACTTTCGAGTTCCTTTTCAACCTTGTCTAAATCGCCGGCGAAATCCTCACTGGCGTCATGCCATTCCATCTCGGGAAACAGTGTTTTGGTATAACAACGCGGCGCAGAGAGATGATGGCTGATGTGGCTTCGAGCTCTTTCTGGAACAAGAACGCGGATTTCCTCAGCCTCGTCTTGTGAGTTTCGATTTGCTGCTGAATCCCGTGCTTGAACATCGCCACTTAGCGGTCGGCGAGAATCCTGCCAATCCAGTTGGACAGGCCGAGGATGATGGCGCCACCGCCTCCGAGGGAGACGATGATGGCGGCGACAATGGTGCTGAGTTCGGAGAACGTCATCGTTGTCCCGCCTGCTCGCGCGCAATCTCAGCAAGGTCCTCGGGACGCAGCCGGTAGCGGATGACATTGCCTTCGTGAAGGCCCCGGAACTCCTGGCCGATATAGTTGACGACCTGCTCGCGGTCGGCCTCCGGAATGCTGGCTTCGGCGGCCATGGCCATCACTGAGTCCGGACGAAACGCCTTCCATTCGAGTACGCTGCGGCGCACAGCCGCGCGTACAAAATCACGGTAGGCAAGTGCCGCCTTCTGCGGGCTCTCAAACTCAGCGCGCAGTACCCGGTAGTTTTCGGCGGAGGCCAAGTAGGCGTCGATATACACGTCACGCAACAGCGAGACGTTGTTCAATTCGTACACGCCGATCAGCCCGTTGATATAGTCAGCGTCGTTCACGGTCAGGAACGACATGGGCGCGAGGTCAGCCTTGAGCATCGGGATGTTGGCGGCAACGCGCGAAGTCCGTTTGTTGACATCCTCGAACGCCTGTAGATACGGGATGTGGACCAGCAGGAAGAAGGATTGCTCAAACGGATCGGTGATCACCGCCGCCTTCTGCACCAGTATGTCGAATTCTTCCTCGATCGCGAATTGATCCGTCAGCGGCCTGTGGCTCGAATAGGAAGTGCCGACCGGCATCCGCCGCAGCCGTCCCGCCATTGCGGGATCGGTAAGTAAGCCATCGGCGAGCAAGGCATGAATGCTGAACAGGTCGGGGTGGCTGATGGTGATGTCGGAGAGATGATCGACGACGTACTGAATCGCCTCTTTGTGGTTGAGGATCATGACCGCTTCTTTGCGGCCCTTACCATTCGCTTCCTGCCCAAAGCGGATGAGCCGCTCGGTTTCCAGGATATTGTAGGTATTGCCCTCCATCCGCGATGATGCCCAGGACAAGTCCACAAGGAGGCGCTCAAGGATGCGGCGCGCATAGGTGCCTGCGGGCAACGGCTGCGGCTCGGGGCGGCCAGCCTCATGCAGCCGCGCCCGCTCGGCGGCGCCGAGATAGAAGCTCCTGTTTGGAATGTAGCGGTCGAGAAACTCTCTGTTGTAGGTCGTGGACCGCCGGCGGTTGTAGGGCGTTTGCAGGTGGGCGCGCACCACGGCGGCACCCGCCAGACTGTAGCCCGTGGCGCGGGCTCTTCCCGAGACTTCCAGCTTACCTTCATCGACCAGGCGCTTGAGCGCACGCCAGATCGTCGGCGCGCTGACAGCGGGTGCGACGTGGCGCCTTATCGCTTCCCGGCCTGCGCCGGGATGGGTGGCGACATAATCAAGAAGGGCTTGGTCGGTGAATGCTATGAAACGATTTTCCTAATACCAAGAAACGAGTATCTTATTATGATATATGTATTTTTCCTAGTTGCAAGATATCGTTTCACAATTTTTGAAACGATATATCGCCTTATCTGGGCTGCAACGATGAATGCCAAGATGTGAAATGCTTAAGCCATTGTATCGACTTCTCTATACGGAACGAACGGGTTATCGTTTCAGGCTTATTGAAACGATGTTGCGCCGCCCTTTCCGGCGGGCCGCCCACCTGACCGGATCCATAGTTGTGCGTAAGGCGACATAGTTGTGTCTACCGCGATAGGCGCAACTGGTCTCGCACTCATTGTACCTGGTGGACCGTTCCATCAGACCTACGCAAATCTGCTCATTGCTGAGCAAATCCGCCGCTGACGTCCTGCTTCGTCGAAGCCGGTTGCACAGCCGTCTTGCGACGGCGGCCAGAGCCTTCCTCTCCACAGGCTGCGACCGTGGAACTCACGGCCATGTTCTTCAGGTTCACCGCCGCGTTCACGTCGCGGTCATGGATCCCGCCACCGGACGGGCACGTCCACGCGCGCACCGACAGCGGCAGGTCGGCGCGCTTGTGTCGGCACGCCGAAAACGTCTTGCTGCTGGCGTAGAAGCGATCCGCCACTTTGACCTGGCCGCCGCGCATCGCGGCCTTGTACTCAAGTTGCCGCCTGAACGCGAAGACGTCCAGGTAGACGATCACCTCGAACGTCCAGCCCTGGCGGGCACAGTACAGTTCGGGCACCTGCTTCTGTCGCTCCGGATCGTCCTTCTGGTTGTGGCTGGGGACGCGGGATAGGCGGCGGTACGACGGTTCGCCTCGTTTTCGGCGCGGAAAATCTCCGGGCGCAGCTTCGCCAAATCGTAGCGACGATCACCACCAGCCGTGTGCTCTGCACTCAGCCTGCCCGCCGCCTCCCAGCGCTCCCGCATGAGAGGGCTTTGGCGCACGAGGGGGCGCGCGGAGGATGATCACAGTGTTCCGGAGGATGCACAGAATAGGGGCGGGGGCCGATCAGTCCAGCATGTCCGGACGAAACATTGCGCGCCGGCTGATAATTTTTCCCGCGACCATGAAGATACCGTTGCCGGTATAGTGAAGGGTCTGAGGATGTCGGGGCGAGGCCGCCACCTGTGCGTGGACCACTTCGAAGATAAAGAAGTTGTAGCGTTCGACCAAGGCATCGTCATGGAGCCGGCATTCGAAATTCGCGTGGCATTCACGGATCCGGGGGGCGCCAACCTTTGCGCTCTTCTCAGCGGTCAGACCGAACTGCGCGAATTTGTCGATAGCGGCGCCGGAGGTGTTGCCGATCCCCACCACCTGATTGGTCAGCGCCGTGGTCGGCAAGTTTATGACGCATTCCCGGCTCTTGCGGACGAGCTCGAAACTGTAATTGGCGCTCGAGATCACGAGTCCGACGAGGGCCGGCGAAAAATCAAGCATGGTGTGCCAGCCGAGCGTCATGATGTTGTTCTTGGTGCCGTAATGCGAAGAGACAAGGACAATCGGACCTGGTTCGAGATAGCGCCGGACCTCTCTAGAGGGCAGGGTGCTCTTCTTTTGTGTGCGCATTCTCTTCTGTCCTGCTCTGGCGGCGCACGGGTCTGTTCGCCAGATGGCGTCGTGCGCCGCCCTTGGCACCTTAACGCGGTGACGGCCGGTTTAGCTGCTGCTGGTTAAAGCCAGTCTGAGGGCAAAGCCGATGAAGACGCCGCCGGCGATGCGGTCGAGGGTCTTGACGATGTTGGCGTCCGCGAGCAGGCGGCTGATGGGTGCGGTTGCAGCGATGATGAGACTGAACCAGACAAGGCTGAGGCCAATATGGATCAGGGCGAGCAGAAACGGGAAACCCATGGCGTCGGCACCGATCGGAATGAACTGCGGCAGAAAGGTCAGGTAGAAGGCGCCGACCTTGGGATTGAGAATGTTGGTGAGGAAGCCGCGGCGAAAGGCGCTGGTGGCCCGAACAGTGTCGTCCAGGTCTGCAAGAAGAAGACCGTGGGGGCGGAAGATGAGGCCAAGCCCCAGAAAGGCAAGATAGGCCGCTCCCGCCCATTTTAGGAAAAGAAACAGGTGGGGGGAGGTGACCAGAAGGGTACCAAGGCCGATCGCAACCAGCCCTCCCCACATCAGGCAGCCGACGCTGATGCCCAATGCGGCCTGCCGGGCCGGCCTTGCGCCCTCGCTTGCGGCGGTGCGCAGCACCAGAGCCGTGTCGAGCCCGGGGGTGATGGTGAGAATTGCCGCCGCCAGTGTAAAGGCGGCAAGAGCTTGAAGGCTCGTCATTGCGCCATGCCATCCCAACCTCACCATGATTGCAGGAAGGCAGAAGGACGCAAGTCCGCACTCTGAACCATGAGCCCTAAAGCGTCGCGACTCACCTTTGGGGGTAGGGACGTCTGCCCGCGCACTTTTCTTGCTGCGCGCGGGCGCTCTGGGGCTGGCGTCGGTGACCCGGGCTTGTCCGGTGGCGGGCTCTGGCGATCGTCAACCTTGAAGGGCAGCAGAAGGACATTCCGGGTTCTATAATTTCACTCAATTTGTCTCGGCGCGGCATTTTTCGAAGAGACGGTGCCGGCAAGCAGTTGCGTCCTGCACCAATCCGGCTAGCTTAGCCTCTGGATAGGCAAACCTCCGGGCAAAGCGAATGCGCGTCATGGTCATTGAGCGCGAGCCAAATTATGGCGGCGGCAGTGAGCAGATTTCGCTGTCTCTGGCTCAGTATCTCAAAGCCCGCGGGCATAGCCTGTTTCTGCTGCACGAACAGCCTGGCACCATGCTCAGCGCCTATGATGCCATCGTCTCCGAGCGCTTCCAGTTCGCGTTGCCTGGCTTTGCGCGCCGGCGGCCGGTTGACACCTTCACCTCCATCAACCGGATAGGCCGTGTCATCCGCGACCACAGGATCGACATTGCGGTGACCTCCTATCTCGGCTTCATCCACGTGGCGCCCTGGGTGTCGGCATTTCATGGCGCCCGGTTTTGCCTGCATCTGGGGCTTCCCTGTGCCTGGACGACACCTTTTTCGCGCATGGCCTACCGGCGCATTGTTGCCGGGGTTGCGCCGTCCGAGCACACGGCGCAGACCTGGCGCGCCGGCGGCTGGCCACAGGAGCGGCTCCACGTCATTCCCAACTGGATCGATATGGAGCGCTTTACCACGCCCGCGTCTGTCAGCCAGATCCGCCGCGAGCTCGAATTGCCACTGGATCGGAAGATCATCGTGTTCGTGGGACGGATTTGTCACGCCAAGGGCGCCAAGGAACTGGTCCTGGCGTTTGCAGAGCTGGCGAGGCTCAGGAGTGATACCGACCTGGTTCTTGTCGGGCCGCTCGAGGACGGCTTCAGGGGCGAGTTTGAACGCACGCTCAAGGGTCTTCCTCCCGCCATACGGACGCGGATCCTAGTGCGGCCACCAACCTCAACGCCCGAGCGCTACTACGCTGCGGCAACGATTGTCAGCGTCCCGTCAGTTGTCGAGGAGCCGTTTGGTCTGACTTTCATCGAGGCCCTGGCCACGGGCGTGCCGGTGGTGGCGTCGCGCATGAAAACCTTTATGCAGATCGTGGGCGAGGAGCCGGAGCATGGTCTGGTCACCACCGCCGATGTCGGGGCGCTCAGGGATCGGCTGCTCTTTACGCTCGACCACCCGCAACCGGCGCAAGCCGCTGCTCTGCGGCTGCAGGAAAAAGTACGTTCCCGCTTTACCGCCAGCGCCTGTGCGAGTCAGTACGAAACCCTCTTCACACAGCTCCTGAGCGGCCGGGACAGCGATCCGATTTCCCGGCGCCCGGCGATCCGCGCGCTCCTGGCCTGAAGGCTCTGTGTGGTGGAGTGCCCGGAAGGGTTGCTCCCGCACCGGCCCGCGGAGGTCACAGGAACCGCGGGCGCCATCCTCAGGATGGCGCCACGTTCCGGCCGGCTGAAAGAGGCGCGCTTTAATTGACCCGCCGGTCCTTTCCGGCCCAATAGGGCTCGCGCAACTGGCGGCGCAGGATTTTGCCCGAGGGATTGCGGGGCAGTGCCGCGATCACGTCAATGCTCTTTGGCGCTTTGAAGGCTGCGATGCGCTCGCGGGCAAAGCGGATGATGTCGGCCGGATCGATGCTGTGTCCTGGTTTGGCGACGACGATCGCCTTGACGGCTTCACCCCATTTGTCATCCGGCACACCGATTACCGCCACCTCGGCAATGTCAGGATGGCCATAGACCGCGCTCTCGACTTCGGCCGGATAGATGTTCTCGCCCCCGGAGATGATCATGTCTTTGACCCGATCCTGGATATAGAGATAGCCATCCTTGTCGAGATAGCCGGCGTCGCCGGTCCGGAGCCAGCCTTCGGCATCGATGGTTTTGCTGGTTGCCTCCGGAAGGTTCCAGTAGCCGGCCATGTTGCTCACCGAACGGATCGCGACTTCGCCCACAACGCCGGCAGCAACGCGATTGCCGGCCTCATCGATCACCTTGATTTCGACGCCGGGCATCGGAATGCCGGCGGCGCGCATGCGGGGGGTTCCGGCCGGATCATGGTCTTCGGGCGGCAGATAGACGATCGTGCCGCAGGTTTCGGTCATGCCATATTGCTGCACGAAGCCGCAGCCGAAGACCTCGATGCATTCACGCAGCAGGTCGAGCGGAATGGGGGAGGCCCCATAGAGGATGAACTTGAGGCGACGATAATCGACCTCACGGGCGCGCGGCAGGTTGACCACGATCTGCAGCGCGGCCGGCACCATGAACATCTTCGAGATCCCGTCCCGTTCGATGAAGTCGAGCACTTTGGTGGGATCGAACTCGCGGGCGACGATACCTTTGGCCCCATTGTAGAGCCCAACAAGGCCCCAGCCGGTGCCGCCGATGTGGGCCACGGGCATGGCCACCAGGCTGACATCCTTCGGGCCCCACTCATTCCAGTCCATTTTGGCGTCCGCGGCGATCCTGCGGCCACCCAGAAGATTGTGATGCGTCAGCATCGCCCCCTTGGGATTTCCGGTCGTTCCTGAAGTATATAGCTGCAGCGTGACGTCGTTTTCGCTCACCGGTAGCATCGGATCGCGGTCACTGGCGCGATCACGCCAGGCTTCATAGAGCGGCCAGCCCGCATCACAGGGCTCCATCGCGATGATCCTGGTAACGGTTCCAAGATCCTTTTCGATTCCCTTTATGACCTCGGCGCATTCGGGCCCGACGAAGAGGATTTTCGCCTTGGCATCATTGACCATGTAGGTGATCTCGCGGCCGGCGAGACGGCAGCTCACGGGGGTCATGATGGCGCCGACCTTGGCGCCACCGAACTGAACCTCGAAATAATGATCCGAGTTTTTTCCCACATAGCAGATGTGATCGCCCGGCTTTACGCCTTCGGCCAGCAGGGCATTGGCGACCTGGCTGGTATGGCGGTTGAACGCGCCGAAGCTGGTGCTGCGTCCTTCAAAAACAAAGGCGGTGGCGTCGGGGCGCAGCCGCGCATGATAGCGCGGTATCTCCGCAAGCGTTGGCATTTGCGAATGGTCAATGCTCTCCATTGGTCGGTCCTTCCTGCATGGCTATAGCTGTAAGACGAGGCGGGCGATGATATCCCGCTGTATTTCATTGGAGCCGCCATAAATGGAGCCCGCGCGATTGTTGAGGTAACGCGGCATAAGGGTCAGCGCCTCCCCAGGTCCGATCGCCGTTTTCCCGGCATGCTGTCGGCGCGCTGCGCGCTGGTCGATCAGGCCGTAGCGTTCAGCGACGTCGATCGCAAGCTCGTCCAGATGTTGCATCATCTCGCTGCCCTGAACCTTGAGCAGTGAGGAGCCAGGTCCAGGAGAACTGCCGCTGCTGAGGGCGGCGAGGAGGCGAAGCTCACTCATTTCTATGGCGGCGACACCAACTTCGGCCGCAGCAAGACGTCGGCGCAAACCTGCATTTGCGTCCAGCGTCGCGGCGTCATCATCCGGCAGTCTGCGCAACAGGGCGCGGATGCGGGCCACAGACTGATAGAGCCCCGCGCTCCAACCGCCTCCACGCTCGAATTCGAGCAGGTATTTGGCGACGCTCCAGCCATCATTCTCGGCTCCGAGACGGTTTTCCTTGGGTACCCGCACGGAATCAAAAAACACCTGGTTGAGTTCGTGATCTCCGGCCAGCGTGATGATGGGCCTTACGCTGATGCCAGGCGTGGACATGGACAGCAGCAGGAAGGTAATGCCTGCCTGGGGTTTGCCCTCGGTCCGCGTCCGCACCAGGCAGAACATGCGATTGGCGACGTGGGCATGGGTTGTCCAGATCTTGGTTCCGTTGAGGACATAGGCGTCGCCATCACTGGTTGCGCGCAGGCTGAGTGAAGCCAGATCAGAGCCCGATCCTGGCTCCGAATAGCCCTGGCACCAGTAATCCTCGCCGGAAAGAATGCGCGGCAGGTAGAACTCCTTCTGCTCCTGCGTGCCATAGTGCATGATGCACGGACCCACCATTCTCAGTCCCATGGGCGCGAGGCTGGGGGCGTCGGCGCGGGCGCACTCGGTGGCAAAGATATGGCGCTGGATTTCGCTCCAGCCGGTGCCACCAAAGGCCTTCGGCCAGGAAGGCGCTACCCAGCCTTTGGCATGGAGGATTTTCTGCCAGGCGATGCTGGCTTCCTTTTCGGTAAAAACGCTGGTTGTCGCCTGCGCTGCCGCCACGAGATCGGCGCTCAGATGCTCTGCCAGAAACGCTTTTACCTCGCCGCGAAAGACTTCGTCTTCCGCCGACAGTGCCAGTCTCATCCTGTTCCTCTACGCCGCAAGCTGTGGTCCCGGCCGCCTGGGTTAAAACTTTTCTCTCCCCACGGCGCGGCAGAACCGCATCGTCCGGCACCGCTTCGCGCGTCGCTTCGGGCTCTGCGGCGGTATCCGCCTTAAGCTGGAGTATTCCCGGTCACCAGCTCGTCCGCCTCAGCGGGGACGGCCAAGAGGATCATACCGTTCGCAGGAGTCAAGTTTAGCTGCGCGAACGCGGCGCAGCAGAGACAGACTTTCGCCAGATTTTGCTTCGCTGACAGCCAGACTTGCCCCGGATAATCGCCAAATCGGCTTTTCCCTTGCGTCAAGCTTTGCCATCCGCATCGCTACGACCGCGGGGTAAAGTCATGCGCTCTGTCCACCATCCGCGGCAATCATGGCACCGGTGACAAAGCTTGCCAGCGGGCTCATGAGAAAGGTTACGACTGCGCCGATTTCTTCAGGGGTGCCAAAGCGCTGGAGCGGGGTTTCCCGTCGAACCCAGCGGTCCCAGGCGTCGCGGCGCGGCCCGTTAATCCGCTGCTCCCAGTCGCCGCCGGGAAAGATGATGTTGCCGGGGGCGAGCGCGTTGACGCGGATATTGTTCTTACCGGCGATCCGCGCCAGTTCTCCCGCCAGATGATTGACGGCCGCTTTGGCGGTACCATAGGTCAGGGGTGTCCCCATCGCGCGCAGTCCGGCGATCGAGCTGATGAGGACGATGGCCCCCTCTTTGCGTGGCATCATGCGGCGGAGGGCGCCGCGTGCGACGCGAAACGAAGATCCCAGATTTTGATCAAAGCCCTGGCTCCAGGTGTCATCGTCGAGCTCAAATCCAGGCGGACAGGGATGGATGCCGACATTGGCAACGGCACCGAAAATGGGCCCCAGCTCCCCCTCGCAGGACGACAGCGCCGCTTCAACATCCTTGGTCGTACGCATGTCAGCAGCGCGACTCCACACCCGATCTTTGCCATACGTCCGTGTCAAGCGTTCGGAGGTTTCGGCCAAGGGATCAGGATTGCGGGCGGTGAGCGCAACTTTGGCACCTTCGCGCAGACAGGCCTCGGCAATGCCAAGGCCGATCCCCCGGCTCGCCCCTGCCACAAAGATGATCCTGTCGGTCAGCTGTAAATCCATTGCCATAGTCCTCGGTGCCGGCGCCAACGATAGGACGCTCTGCCGGCAAAGCAAGCGCAGGACAGACACCAAGATGCGCGCAAGCGCTGGGGCGGGACGAGGCGCGCCAAGCCGCAGCCGTGCGCGGACAGCGCCCTTGGCGCCGCTCCGTGCTGTTGTTAAGCCTGCGGTTGAAAGCCCGCCAGTCACAAGCTAGCGTCAGCCTCGCACCCAGACCGGAGCGTCCGTGTTCCTGTGACGGGCAGGGCTTGGGCACACATTATGCCAGTTGACGTTATCGTTCCGGCCTTCAATACCGAACAGTTCCTGGCCCGTACCGTACGTTCGGTCTACGAACAGAGCGCCATACATAATGTTGTCATCGTCGATGATGGCTCCAGTGACGGCACGCTTGCGGTTGCGCGTGCTGCGGCGCCCTCCGCGCTCATTCTCACCGGACCCAATCAGGGTGTTGCCCGGGCCCGCAATCGGGCCATCACGGCGCTTTCGGCCGACTGGGTCCAGTTCCTCGATTCTGATGATGTGCTTGCGCCAGAAACCATGGTCCGGCGCCTCGATGCTGCGACATCGTCGGGAGCGGACGTGGTTGTTACCGATTGGGCCGAGTTTGCCGAAGACGGCGACATCGAGCGCGCCAATGTCTCACCGCGCTGTGCTGACTGGAGCTTGCTTGAACGGGAGGGTGCCGAAATCGCCTGTGCCACCAGCTTCTGGGCCCCTCCTGCCGCGCTGCTGTTCCGCCGGAGCATAGTCGAGGAGATCGGGGGCTTTCGTGACGACCTTTCGATCATCGATGATGCCCGGTTTCTGTTTGACGCTGCCCATTGCGGTGCCAGATTTGTCCACGCTCCCCATCTGGGCGCGTATTACCGCGTCCGGCCCGGAAGTCTTTCGCGTCGCGATCCGGCCAAGTTCTGGCTCGATGTCCTGCATAATGGCGAGCAGATCGAAGCCTTATGGCGGGCCCGCGGAACACTCGATGCTGCACAGCTACGGGCGATCGGCAATATTTTTGACGGTACGGCGCGCAGTCTTTTTGAGATTTCTCATCCCTCCTGGCGGCGGGCGCTGGCCGCGCTTGAGCGGAACCATGTTGTCCCCTCGCGCAAGCTGCGCGCCGCCAGGCTGATTGCTTCGCTGTTGGGTGACGCGCTCGCCCGGCGCATGGTGGCGGTGCTCGCAGGCGGGTAGCGGTCGCGTGGAAATTTTCGGAAGCGGCTGCGGTGTCCATCACATCGCCGCACGTGCGGTCAAAGCGGATGTGGCGTTCCTGTCCTTAACACCCAGAGGACCGGCAACACGTCTGGCAGGGCGCTGCGCTCCTGCCAGTTCTCGCGACTTCGGGCGCGGTTAGCTTTTGCTGCGATCGACGCGATTTTCCAGCCACATGGCGTTCAAAACCGAGAACATCACGGCAAAGCCAAGGCCCAGAACCCAGGAAAAGTACCACATCTGTCTCTCCTAATAGGCGGTTTTCGAATTCTTGGTGATGTCGCTGCCGCGCACCGGTCCGCGCATCACGTAATAGACCCAGGAGGTGTAGGCGATGATGATCGGCAGAAAGATCACGACCGCTCCCAGCATGATGCCGAGCGTCAGCTTGCTGGAAGAGGCGTCCCATACCGTAAGGCTGGCGCTTGGATCACTTGAGGAGGGCAGCAGAAAGGGGAAGAGGGCCAGCCCGGCGGAGGTAATGGTACTGATGGGAACGAGCGCCGACGACAGGAAGGCCATGAGCGGAGCCTTGCGCAGCACCACCGTGCCAATGGCGCCCAAAAGTGCAAGCCCGACCGCGGCCCAGAGCCAGGGACCTGCCGCGGATGCTGCCATCCAGCTCATCGGAACGTGCAGCACATGCTTGAGCATCGGGTTCGATGGCCCGTTATGGGCGATTACGCCCTCGATCTGATAACTGCCCAGGGTCGAAAGCCAGGCTCCCGCCAGAATGAAGAGTACGACATAGGCCAGAGCGGCGAAGGGAATAACCGTCCGGGCACGGGCCTGAACCGTGCTGTCAGTTTTGACATTCAACCAGCAGGCGCCGTGCAGCGCGATCATGCTGAGGCTGACCAGTCCTACCAGCAGGGCAAACGGGTTGAGCAGTCCCAAAAGTGAAATTGCGGACTGAAAGCGCAGGTTCGAGTCGAACTGGAACGGCACACCGAGAAAGAGGTTGCCAAAGGCAACGCCGAAGACAAGCGCAGGGACGAGCCCACCGAGCACCAGAGCCCAGTCCCAAACGGTGCGCCACAGCGGGTGATCGACCTTGCTGCGGAACTTGAAGCCGACCGGGCGCAGGATCAGCGTCGCCAGGACCAGGAACATGGCCAGGTAGAAGCCGGAAAAGCTCGCCCCATAGAGGGTTGGCCAGGCTGCGAAAATGGCGCCGCCGCCCAGAATGAACCAGACCTGGTTACCTTCCCAGACCGGCCCTACCGTGTTCAGCACGATGCGCCGCTCCAGATCCGTGCGTCCGACGATAGGAAGCAGGAGTGCGGTACCGAGATCAAAACCGTCCATGACGGCAAAACCGATGAGCAGGATGCCCAGAAGTGCCCACCAGATGAGACGCAAGGTTGCATAGTCAAACATGGGACTACTCCGCGACCGCTTTGGCCAGCGACGGCGTGCCAGCCGTGGCTTCAGGTCCGAGGCGGATATATTTGGTGAGAAGGTAGAGGTCGACCACGAGCAGGCTCGAATAGAAGATGACAAAGCCGATGAGGCTGAAGAGCACATTGCCCGCGGTGGTCGAAGAAACGCCCAGGGCGGTCGGCAGCACTCCATCGATTACCCAGGGCTGACGGCCATATTCGGCGACGATCCAGCCCAGTTCGGCTGCGATCCAGGGCAGGGGAAGACTATATAGCGCAGCACGCAGGAACCATTTGTGGTTGGTGAGCCGGCGTTTGGCTGAGAGCCAGAAGGCGGTGGTGAACAGCGCGATGAAGTAGAAGCCAAGCCCGACCATGACGCGGAAGGCCCAGAAGAGCACGGGCACGTTGGGAATGGTGCTTCTTGCGGCCGCGAGAATCTGGGCTGGCGTTGCGTTTTCGATATCGGGCCGGATCTGCTTTAAGAGGAGGGCATAACCAAGGTTCTCCACGTGCGCATTGAGGAGCTTGCGCGCCGCGGCATCTTGAGGATTGCGCTTGAGCGTGTTCAGCGCCTTATAGGCAATAAGCCCATCCAGGATCCGGGCGTGGGCGTCGGCAACCAGCGCATGGATCCCCGGTACTTTCTTGTTGATGGAGCGCGTGGCAATCAGCCCCAGCATCCAGGGGATTTCGATCGCGTCATAGGTGGTGCGCTTGGCAACGTCGGGAATGCCGAAGACGGTGAAAGAGGCGGGTGCGGGCTCGGTGTGCCACATCGCCTCAATCGCGGCGATCTTCATCTTCTGGTTCTGGCCGGCGGTGTAGCCCGATTCATCACCCAGAACCACGACGCAAAGCGCCGAGGCCAGCCCGAAGCTTGCCGCCACCGTCATGGACCGCACTGCGAAATCGCGGTGGCGGCCACGCAGCAGATAGAAGGCGCTGATGGCCAGCACGAAGATCGAGCCGGTGACATAGCCGGCGCTCACGGTATGAACGAATTTGACCTGGGCGACGGGATTGAACAGCACCGCCATGAAATTGGTCACTTCCATGCGCATGGTGGCCGGATTGAAGCGGGCGCCCACCGGATGCTGCATCCAGCCATTGGCGATGAGGATCCACAGAGCGGAGAGGTTGGAGCCGATGGCAAGGGCCCAGGTCGCGACCAGATGCTGAACTTTGGAAAGCCGGTCCCAGGCGAAGAAGAACTGACCAATGAATGTCGCCTCGAGGAAGAAGGCCATCAGCCCTTCGATCGCAAGTGGTGCGCCGAAAACATCACCCACATATTGCGAGTAATAGGCCCAGTTGGTGCCAAACTGGAATTCCATGGTGATGCCGGTAGCAACGCCCATGGCGAAATTGATGCCAAAGAGCATGCCCCAGAATTTGGTGAGATCACGCCAGATTGGCTTGTCGGTCATCACATAGACCGTCTCCATGATGCCGAGCAGAACCGAAAGTCCCAAGGTCAGCGGCACGAAGATGAAGTGATAGAGTGCAGTTATGGCAAACTGCAGTCGCGAAAGCTCGACAATGTGCATGAGAACGCCCCTTAGGATGCGCTGTCGGCGAAAAGATGATGCTCAAGCCGTTGCGGCGTCACTGTCAG
>JAJZDZ010000034.1 GCA_021851325.1 Pseudomonadota bacterium
GGCCTCAGTGTTGTAATTGTCGGGGCCGGCATAGGTAGCATTGACGCTGCCTTCAAAATGGTTCGAGGGCGGTTTGGTGATGATATTGATGGCGCCACCCAGGGTATCGTTACCGAAGAGCGTGCCTTGCGGTCCCTTCAGAACCTCGACTCGCTCAACATTGAGGAGCGGCAGACTGAGATAGGAGGTGACCGGCTCATAGATGCCGTCAACAAATATTCCGACGCCCGGCTGTACGGTATCCAGCAATGTTGTGCCGACACCACGGATTTCCATGAAGGAGCGGCCGATCGAGTCTGAACTGATGTTGAGCCCCGGTACATAGGCGGCAATCTGGTTGGCGTTGAGCAGATGCTGTTCGCGGATCTGCTCGGACGACACAGCGGTCACGTCGATGGGCACGTTTTTGAGCTCTTCGGAGCGCAGCATCGCCGTGACCTTGACGGTTTCAATGTTGGTATCGGTGGGCACAGTCGAATGTCTGACCGCCGCCCAGGCCGGCGCGGTTCCACTGAGCAGTGCCGCGAGCAGCGACCGGCGAATGACCCGATGCAAATCCATGATGCCCCCTTGGTCGGCACACGACCTATATGATAGGTAGGATGCACCTATCATATAGGTCGCGCAAGCCCCCCTATCCGAAGGTGGCTGGCAAGAGGCCGTTCGGCTGGTAAGGTGCGGAGGCCACACGCTATTCTGCCCCAAGGCCCGACATGAGCCCTTCGACGAAATCCGTAACTGGTGCCGGTACCCTGGTACGCCAGGCCATGGATGCGGTGACCGAACATATCCGCCGAGCCCGACTCAAAGCCGGAGATGAACTGCCGTCCGAGGCTGAACTGGCGCAGAGCCTCAAAGTCAGCCGCGCGGTCATTCGCGAGACCTTCGGGGCGCTCGCAGCCTTACGCGTGATCGATGTCGGCAACGGCCGCAAAGCGCGGGTTGCGGTACTAGACAGCTCACCTCTCGCGTCAGCGCTCGATCATGCGGTCAATACCGAGCAGGTCACGGTGGCGCAGGTCTGGGATGTCCGGCGTACGCTCGAGCGGCGAACTGCTGTCCTTGCCGCTCAGTACCGTACCGATGAAGAGGCCGCACAGATCCTCGCTCACGCCGAAGCTATGAAACAGTTTCGGGACGATTTTGGCCGCATGACCAAGCACGATATCGCCCTACACGAGGCGATTGCGGCCGCCAGTCACAATCTGCTTTTCGCGCAAATCGTTGCCTCGTTTTCGCCTCAGATCAATGAGGCGGTGCCGACCGCCTGGCGTACCCGTACGACCGAACGGCAGCGCTCCACGATTTTACGCCGCCATCTTGCTATCGCTCAAGCAATCGCAGCGCGCGATCCGGTAGCAGCCGAAAAGGCCATGGACCTGCATTTTGATGATTCGATCAAACGTCTGCTTGATGCAGGTGCAGGGCAGCTGACGTAAGGCTTTATCAATCGCGGCAGGTAAGGGCTTAGGCGCTTTCGTCGGCCAAAGCCTGCCCTCTTATGTAGCATCTAAGGCGTGATCTATGACCAGGTTTGCACAGCGGCTAGGCCTAAGGCTTCCATTCATTCAGGCTCCGATGGCAGGAACCTCCACGCCGGCACTCGCCGCGGCCGTCTGTAACGCCGGTGCCCTGGGCTCACTTGCCGTCGGCGCTGTCGATGCAAACGCGGCGCGCGCTATGATCGATGACCTGAGGGCCCGTACCCGCCATGCCTTCAACATCAATGTCTTCTCACATCAGAAGGCCAAGGTGGATCCTGTCCGCGAACAGGCATGGCTCGCGCGCCTGGAGCCTTTCTTTCATGCCTTGGGCAGTGAATGCCCCGCGCATCTGCGTGAGATTTACCGGAGCATCAGCGATGACGACGAAATGGTCGAGGTGCTCGCCCAAACCCGTCCGGCCGTGGTCAGCTTCCATTTTGGTCTGCCACCCGGAAGTGTGATCGCACGGCTGAAGGCGTGCGGCATTACCCTGCTTGCCACCGCAACCTGTCTGCGTGAAGCCATCGCTGCCGAGCGCGCAGGTATCGATGCGGTGGTTGCCCAAGGTTACGAAGCCGGTGGTCATCGCGGGGTGTTTGATCCTGCCGCGCCCGACAGCCAGCTCGGCGTTGCCGCCCTCACCCGCCTTCTGGTGCGGACACTTTCCATCCCCGTCATTGCGGCAGGTGCGATCATGGATGGCGCCGGTATCGCCGCGATGCTCGCATTGGGCGCGGACGCGGCGCAGCTTGGCACCGCCTTCATCGGCTGCCCGGAATCGGCCGCCGATGCGCATTATCGCGCGGCCCTTCTGGGGCTGGGCGCTACGGCTACCGAAATGACGTCGATCATTTCCGGCCGACCGGCGCGCGCCTTGCCGAACCGCTTTACGGCGCTAAAGAAAGATCTTCTCAAGGATCTGGCACCGCCGGATTATCCGATCGCCTACGACGCCGCCAAGGCCTTGGCGGCCGCCGCCCGGGCCAAAGGCGAAGGCGGCTTCGGGGCGCAATGGGCAGGGCAAGGCGCTCCTTTGGCCCGGACCCTGCCCGCGGCAGAGCTGGTTCGCCTGCTGGAAGAGGAACTCCGGGCGGCGCGGGCACACCTCGCCTGATGGCTCATCGCCACCGACATGAACGAAGTTATTCCAAGATGTAATTTGGATGAATTTTTTGCCTTCCGCATCGCGGCATCAAATCTGCTGACAGCAGTAGCATCAGTATAAAATGTAGTGCTGCAAAACGTGACGGTCCCGTCACGATCTAACTAAAAGGCATTGAGGTCAAAGCTGATAGCCGGAATCGCGCTGCTATCAAATGTATCGCTGACGTACGCTGCGAAGACTCTGCATTTATTATCAGATCAATTGAATTCAGGCACTTACAGCACAGAAGTTCCATGTTAGAGTTGACCATCATTTGAGACAGCGGTGAGTTTGACTCGCGCTCGCTTGATAGAAGTCAAAATGGTTTTTTTCTAACTAGGTTAATCGCCGGTTATGAGAAAAAGACAAATCCGCGTTCAGCGATTTCACCGCGCCGCAATACGGCACCTGCAGAACCAGTTGCTGGCCGACGCTGCCGCATGTGCCTGGAGCTACTCCGCCACCGCACCGGAACTTGACCACCATCCGGCGCCCGGCGGCACCGCGCTCGCATTCATTCACAACACCGACCATCGTCTGATCGGTTACAATAATGATTTCCATACGCTCTGGCACCTGGACGAAAGCTGGCTGCGGAGCCATCCCAGCTGGAGCGAAATCCTCGACCGCCTGCGGATGGACGACAAACTTCCCCAACCGCGTGAATTCAAGGCCTGGAAGACGACGCAGCTCGCCCGTGTCAACACGCTGGCCACGGAACCGGAACTCTGGCATCTGCCGCGCGGCATGAGCTTGCGTGTGACGATCCAGAGCATCAATCCGTCCACCACCCTGTTGCTGTTTGAAGATGTCAGCGAGCGTCTGCGCTGGGAACGGGCCTGCCGGGTTCTGCTGCGGGTACAAAAATCCATGCTGGGGCTGCAGGATGGTGCCGCGGCGGTATTCGGACCAGACGGGCGCATGAAGTCGTGCAACGACCGCTTTGCGCGGCTCTGCCAGCTCGATGAAAAGGACTGCGAGCAGCAGCCCCATGTGCGCCTGCTGGCGAACCGCCTGGGCACGGAAACGGCCGACCGCATTGGCAGCCAGATTCTGGCGGCGATCGCCGAACCGGATCTGTCAGAGATCAACGGACACCATCACCCCGCTGGCCCGTCGGAGCCACAGCAGATCCGCTACGCGCGCCTGCCTGATGGCACCACGCTGGTCCAGATCATCACGGAAGCGCCCGCCGAGAAGCCTCCGCTCCTCGGCAACCAGACCATGCCCCGCCGGTCCAGCGGAAGCTTTGGGGACGCGCCACAGGCACACGGCTCCTCGCGCAGTTCAACGGCTCTTGCCTGATCCGGCGATGTCCCTGCCACGAGCCGCCCTGCCGACATGGGTAAGGAGCCATTTGTCCGCGCCGCCGTATGCGCCGCACGAGTACAGCTGGACCTAAGGGCACCGACGTAGGCTCCTGGGCCGAATCGCGCCTGCGCCCGCCGCCCTCGTACCCCCGAGCCTTCGCCTCACCCCGTCCCAGCTCCCACCGGACTGGGCCAAAGGCCCCTTCCGGCCAGGCCTGAAGGGGCGGGGGCGTCGGCACACCAGGCTGGGCAGGGCCGAATGCGCGCATTCGAATAGGCTTTAATAAATTTTTTCGGCTTTGCCTTAATGGGTCAGCAAACCACAGCCGCTAGCGTTCGGTATTGTTCTGCATAAAGGCGGCTTCATGCTCCGACAGCTCGTCAGCTTTGCGAAGAATGAGCGGGCCAATGTTGCGGTGATCTTCGCACTTTCGGCCATTCCCCTGCTTTATCTCGTGGGCATGGGGATCGATTACACCACCGCCTCCGACCGGCAGGTTCAGCTCAACGCGGCGGCCGACGCCGCCGCTCTTGCCGCAGTGACGCCCTCGATGATGGCCCAAAGCACCTCGGCCTCCGTCACCACCGCACAAAATACGTTCTATGCCCAGGCCGATGGTATTTCCGGCGTCACCTCACCTGCGGTCTCGGTCTCGGTTGCAACTTCAGGCACGGTACGAAAGGTCACGGTGAGCTATACCGCCGCCTCGCAGAATTTCTTTCCGACCCTTCTGGGCAGCTCGACCATCGCGCTGGGCGGCAGTTCGCAGGCCACAGCGGGCCTTGCTCCCAACATCGATTTCTACCTCATGCTCGATGACTCGCCCTCCATGGCCATTGCTGCCACGCAGGCCGGCATCACCACCATGGTCAACAACACCGCGGCGCAGGGAGGCTGCGCCTTTGGCTGTCACGAAGCCAACCCCAAGGCCGACAATCTCGGCAATCCCAATGGCGAAGACAACTACACCCTGGCCCGCAATCTCGGGGTTACCTTGCGTATCGATCTTCTGCGCGAAGCCGCACAGAACCTGATGGCGACGGCGCAGACGACCGAGGCGAACTACAATTCATCCTACCGCATGGGCATCTATACCTTCGATGTCAGCCTGAACAAGATCCAGAGCCTGACCTCGGACCTTTCGGCCGCCCAGACCGCTGCGGGCAACATCCAGCAACTGGAAGTCTACGACAACAACTGTCTGACGGAGTCCAACTGCAACGACGACGAAGACACCGACTTCAACAACGCCATGAACCAGATCAATTCCATCATGCCTGATCCGGGCAGCGGAACCGGTGCACCAGGCGATACTCCCCAGGAGGTCCTCTTCATCGTCACCGACGGCGTCATCGATGCGCATGTCAACAGCAACCCAGGCTACAGCCAGTCCTATGGCACCTATTGCTGCAGCGGGCGCCAGCAGTCGACCGTCAACCCCCTCAATTCTGGCGGCAGCCCGGTCCAGACCAACTGGTGCACCGAGGTCAAGAACCGCGGCATTCGCATCGCGGTGCTTTATACCGAATATCTGCCGCTGCCGACCAACAGCTGGTATAATTCCATGGTCGCGCCGTTTCAGCCCAACATCGCAAACCAGCTGCAGAGCTGTGCCTCGCCCGGTCTCTATTATCAGGTGACCACTGGCGGCGACATATCGGCGGCGATGGCATCGCTGTTCAACATGGCGGTGCAATCCGCCTATCTTTCGAAGTAGCGGGGCGCGGCATGGACCACCGCCCTTCACTTCGAAGCTTCAGGCGTAATTCGGACGGTGTCGCCGCGGTCGAGTTTGCCCTTATTGCCGCGCCCTTCTTCGCACTTCTGTTTGCAATTCTCGAAACTGCTCTTGTCTTTATGGCCCAACAGGCTCTGCAGACCGCAACCACCGAAACCGCCCGCCTCATCATGACCGGCCAGGCCCAGAACCAGAACATGACGGCGTCGCAATTCCAGCAGGAGCTCTGCGCCAATGCCACGACGCTCTTCAGCTGTTCGGGCCTCTACGTCAATGTCCAGACCTTCACGTCATTCTCATCGATGACGCAGATGGACCCCTTGCAGAACGGGAAATTCGTCACAACCAACATGAATTTCATCCCAGGTGGACCAGGCGACATCGTGCTGGTGCAGGCTTTCTATCAGTGGCCGGTCTGGATCGCACCACTTGGCTTCAACCTCTCCAACATGAGCGGCGACAGCCGGCTGCTGATGGCCACCGCGGTGTTTCGCAATGAACCTTACTAACCGGGCTCGGCGCACCCGGAAGCGCCGCAGCTTTCTCAAGGATCGGCGGGGGCTGGCAGCAATCGAGTTTGCACTCATCGCGCCGGTGATGATCCTGATCTACCTGGGTGGGGTGGAACTTTCACAGGGCATTGCGCTCAAACGCATGGTGGGCCTGACCGCCAGCACCGTGACCAATCTTGTCGCCCAGTACACGACCATCAGCGCCAGCACGCAGATGCCGGACATTCTCAATGCCTCCAGCCAGGTGCTCGCCCCCTACCCCGCGTCCCAGGCCACGGTCACGATCAGTGCCATCCAGATCGACAGTGATGGCAAGGCAACGGTCGCCTGGAGCCAGTCACTCAACGGAACACCCCGCACCACAGGTCAGGTGATGACAGTCCCTGCCGCCCTCGATGTACCAAACACCACCATCCTCTATGGCGAAGCAAGCTACGATTACACTCCGGCCATCGACTTTCTCGATCAGGGAAATTTTACGCTCACCTCTTCAATCTACATGTATCCGCGGGCCTCAAGCACAATCAACCTGGTGCAGTAGGCGCGGTGATAGGGGCACGACCCGGCACGACAGCCGGGGCGAAACCCGCCGGATGCGGATGATGGCCCAACAACGGCGTGGGCGCGTTCCTGGACGAATAGAGAGTGCAAAAATTCCAGCCGGCCGCTCAGCGTGCGGCCGCGCGACCAGCCGCCGCATTCTCCATCAGCCAGAGCAGGCCATCCAGCAGCTCATCAGGGCGCGGCGGACAGCCGGGGATGTGCAGATCCACGGAGAGGACCTTGGATACGCCTCCGAGCACCGCATAGCTCTGGCCAAATACGCCACCATCGACGGCACAGTCGCCGACCGCGACCACCCATTTGGGATCTGGCGTGGAAAAATAGGTCCGTTCGAGTGCCTCACGCATATTGGCCGTGACCGGTCCGGTGACGACGAGCACGTCGGCATGACGGGGAGAGGCCACCAGTCTCAGCCCGAACCGTTCCAGATCATAAAAGGCGTTGCTGAGCGCCGCGATTTCGAGTTCACACCCATTGCAGGACCCGGCATCGACGACGCGAATCGACAGGCTACGGCCGAGACGCTTGTGGGCCGCGCGATCGAGCCGGTCGGCAGAGGCCACGAGGCTCCTGTCCATGACCACCTGGCGCGGCTCGCTGAGTGGCCCCTTGATCAGGCTTTTGAACAGCAGACGACGCATTGTCCCCTCACAAGTCATGTCCGGAATAGGAACAGTTGAAAGACTTATTGCAAAGCGGGAAATCGGCGACGATGTTGCCCTCGACCGCAGCTTCCAAGAGTGGCCACTGGAACCAGGAGGGATCGCGCAAATGACAGCGCGCAACGCGCCCTCCCGCCTCGAGCCTGACCCAGGCCAGAATGTCGCCACGAAATCCTTCGACGAGGGCAAATCCCTCACCGCTCCCAGACGGCACTCGGGTATGGGTCGCGCCCTCCACCTTCAGCCCGAGAATCTGCTCAATCAGCCTGAGACTCTGCTCGACCTCATGGATCCGGATCCAGACCCTGGCATTGACGTCGCCAGCCTCAAGAACTGGCACCTCAAATTCGAGCTGGTCATAGGGAGGATAGCACACGTGCCGTCGCACATCGAAGGCCCGCCCGCTCGCCCGCCCGACATAGCCGCCGGCTGCAAACTGCCGAACCAGTGCCGGACTGACGATGCCGGCGCCAACCGTCCTGTCCTGCAGTGACGCCGTGCCATCGTAGAGCTCAACCAGATCGGGAAAGCGCTGCCGGATTTCCTTTACGAGCGTGGCGAGTTCGCGATAGGCCAACGCATTCAGATCCGCAGCCACCCCGCCCGGCACCACGACATCGCGCATCAACCGGTGTCCAAAGCAGCGCTGGGCCGTGCGCAGAACCAGTTCCCGCAGTATGGCACAATGGGCCTGCAGGAGGGCAAAACCCGCATCATTGCAGATCGCACCAATATCTCCGAGGTGATTGGCCAGGCGCTCAAGCTCGGCCACCAGCGCCCGCAGCACATGGGCGCGCTGGGGCACGGCAACACCGAGCGCGTCTTCCACGGCCCGGGCAAAGGCCAGGCTATATGCCACTGTGCTGTCACCAGAAACGCGGCCAGAAAGCTTTGCCGCCTGAGCTAGCTCTGCGCCCCGGAACAGAGCCTCGATCCCCTTATGGGTATATCCGAGCCTTTGTTCGAGCCGCACAACGGTTTCGCCATTTGCACTAAAACGGAAGTGACCCGGCTCGATGATCCCGGCGTGTACCGGACCGACCGCGATCTGGTGAATGCCCTCGCCCTCGGCCGCTAGAAAATCATACTGCCGCCGTGGAGCCCCCACCGTCGCGGCACCAAGGGGATGCTGTACCGACCAGCGGCCGTGATCGAGCCAGGGCCGTGTATCGGGAGCGCCCTCTGGCACGAGACCGAAAAGATCGAAGATCATCCGTTCAAGGCGTATGGCTGGCGCATGCAGGGCGCTGAGGGCAGGAAAGCTGCCACCGGGACATTCAAGACTGACGATGGCAAGCTTTCCTGACGTACCATCAAGGAGCGCGGCATGAACCATGCCCGGTTCCGCCCACAGGCCGGAAAGCACGTAAATGCCGCCAGCAAGATGCTCTGCCATGATCCGCCAACGGGACTGATCAAGAACTACGCGCGCGCCATCAGCCTTGCCTGCCACCGGCTTTCCGCTTGCGATCAGATCTTCCAGCGCGCTCACGAAGCTAACCCAACATGTTTGCGACGTGCTGGAACCAGTGGACCAGCACGGGAGAAAGATAAATGCCGGCGATGGCGACCAGCGCCAGGTGGGCGAAAATGGGCAGGATGGAAACCCGCACCGGTGCGCACTTTCCCTGCGGTGCACCAAACGCGAGAGACTGCAGTCGCAGCAAAAGGGCGCCGAAAGCGACAGCAAGGCCCGCGACCAGCAACACGGCAAGAAGCGGCGCGCGCGCGAAGGTCGTACTGACGAGCAGAAATTCGCTCATGAATATACCGAGCGGTGGCATGCCGGCGATGGCAAGGACACCTAACACAAGGCTCCAGCCCAGCAGAGGATGGGACTGGGTCAGGCCCTGGATGTCGGCGATCTTCTGGGTACCCTTGGCCTGGGCGACATGGCCAACGACGAAGAAAATCGCCGACTTTGTCAGACTGTGCATTGTCATCTGCAACAGGCCGGCAAAATTGGCCAAGGGGCCACCGATACCAAAGGCAAAGACAATGATACCCATATGTTCGATGGAGGAATAGGCAAAGAGCCGTTTGATGTCGCGCCTGCGGTAGAGCATGAACGCGGCAAAGATGAGCGACATCAGGCCAATGGCGATCATGAGAGGACCAGGAGCAATGGCTGCGTGGTTGAGCGCCATGAGCATCTTGAAGCGTAGAATGGCATAGAGCGCAACGTTAAGAAGCAGACCCGAGAGCACCGCTGAAATCGGTGTAGGGCCTTCCGCATGCGCGTCCGGCAGCCAGGCATGAACCGGAACAAGACCTGCCTTGGTACCATAGCCCAGAAGCAGAAAAATGAATGCCAGACTGAGAAGCGACGGCTCGAACACCCCTGCCTTGCTCAGAAGAACGGTCCAGGTCATCGCCCTGAGCCCTTCGCCAACGACCGGCAGTGCTGCCATGTAGACGAGGATGGTGCCGAAGAGGGCAAAAGCAATCCCGACGCTGGCCAGAATGAAATACTTCCAGGCCGCCTCCAGGGCTTCGTGGGTGCGGTAAATGCCAACCATCAGCACGGTCGCCAGGGTTGCAAGCTCGATCGCGGCCCACATCAGACCAATATTGTTGACCAGGAGAGCGAGGTTCATACCGAACATCATCACCTGGTACATGGCGTGATAGAAGCGCAGATAGCTGGGGGTCAGGCGGCCCGTCTCAAGCTCGTGGCTGATATAGCTCATGCTGAAGAGGCTGGTGGTGAAGCCAACGAAGGTATTGAGCACGATGAAGACGATATTGAGATCATCGACGAGGACATAGGGATTGGTCGGAGGATGACCCACAAACAGGGACAGCGCCGAAAGAAAAGTCAGGAGGCTGCCGGCAACGTTCAGCTTTGCCGAGAGCCGGTATCCGGGCAGGAGAGTCAGCACAAAAGCCGTTACGACCGGAATGGCCAGGACCAGCGCAACATTATGGCTGAAGAGCCAGTTCATTGACGCTCACCCCGGAAGCGATCCAGAGCCTGAACATCGACGGTGTCGAAGCGCTCACGGATACGAAAGAGAAAAATTCCGATCACAATGAAGGCGATCAGGATCGAGAAGGCGACGCTCATCTCGACCACCAGTGGCATGCCCTTGGCGCCCGCTGCCGCCAGGATGAGGCCATTTTCCAGCGACATGAAGCCGACCACCTGGCTTACGGCGTTGCGGCGGGTGACCATGATCAGAAGGCCAAGGAGGATCACCGAGAGGGCAAACGCCAGATCTTCCCGGGCCATCAGGTCGGCACCTGCGGCAGCATGGAGCATGACGACAAGTGACAGTCCGACCAGTCCCATGCCCGCAAGCATGGTCGGACCCGTGCCGACTACGGTTTCGATTTCACGATGGATGCCCAGTTTTACGATCATGCGGTGCAGCGCGACCGGGATGATGATCGCCTTGAACAGGAGAGCGATGCCGGCAGTGACATAAAGATGTGGTGCATTCTGAATGTAAGCTTGCCAGGCGACCGACAGAAACAGCACCATGGCATGCAGCGCATAGGTGTTGAGCAGGGAATAGAGGCGATCCTGATAGAGCATCAGAAAGCTCACCAGCACCAGGCAACCGGCCAGAAGATGGGCTACATCGAATGCGATCCCGTGCACCTAAAATCCTCGCGATACAAAAAGCAGAAGGGTTCCCAGGAAGCCCAGCATGAGAGCAGCACCGAGAAAGGTCGGCACCCGGAATACACGCATCTTTGCCACCACGGTTTCGAACACTGAAAGTGCGGTGCAACCGACCAGGATCTTGGCGACATAGGCCGCCACACCGATGGCGTAAAACAAGGCGCTGGCGTCGGGCGGTGCCAAACCCCAGGGCAGGAAGAGGCAGGCTATAAGCGAGAGATAGAGCAGGAGCTTGAGCGAACTCGCCAGCTCGAGAACGGCAAGGTGCCGCCCGGAATATTCGAGCACCATGGCCTCATGCACCATCGTCAGTTCCAGATGGGTAGCCGGATTGTCGACCGGAATGCGCGCGGTCTCGGCTATCCCCACCATGAGGAGTGAGACAAAGGCCATGCCGAGGGTTACCCTGAGGCCGACGGCCGGTGAAACCATATAGGCGGCGATGGTCGACAACTGTGTCGAACCGGCAAGGAGCGCCAGAGCGAAAACGATCATGATCATCACTGGCTCAGCCAGGGCGGCAATCATCATCTCACGACTGGAACCGATGCCTCCGAAGCTCGTCCCTACATCCATGCCGGCAAGGGCAAGAAAGAAGCGGGCACTGCCCAAAAGCGCGACGATGGCAATGAGATCAGCAGACCAGCTGAACATGAGCCCGGTGGCAAAGGTGGGAACCAGAGCTGCGGCCACCCAGGTGGTGGCAAAAATCAGATAGGGCGCGGTGCGGAAGAGCCAGGATGCGTTATCGGCAAGGACCACATCCTTGCGCATCAACCGCAAGAGGTCGCGATAGGGTTGCACGACCGAGGGTCCTTCTCGACGCAACAGGCGGGCCTTGAGCTTGCGCACGACACCGGTGACCAGAGGTGCCAAAAGCACCACCAGCAGCATCTCGCCGCCCTGTACGGCAAGCTCGCGGATCAGCTCCATATCGCCAGCACCAGCAGGAGGCTCACCAGCGCCAGAAAGACGAGGCTCAGATAGCGGCGGATGGTGAGAAACTGAAAGACGTTGAGGCGGTCGGCGATGCCGGCGACGAGCCCGGTCACCGGCATATAGAGCCTTTGCCAGATCACATCCTCAAGATGGACCCGCAGGCGGGCAGGTCCCATGCTGCCCGGTGGCGGGATCTCAACCTCGGTCCGCGCCAGAAACAGCAGCGGACCAAAAACCCGCCGGATGGGTTCGGAAAAACTGCTCGCCGAATACTGCAGGGCCGGGTTCGGGTCAGCGAAACCGCAATCCCAGGCCGGCGCCCGCCGTACCCGACGCGAGGCGAAAACGTGGATGGTGCTGGCAACGATCCCTGCCGACATCGCGATGAAGATAAAGACCAGAAGGCCATTATAGGAACTGCGGCTGGCGGCAATCGGAACGATGGAAAGCCATGGCTGGCTGGTCTGCACGGGCATCTGGTGGCCGATAAGACTGCTACTGACCGGTCCCAGCGCATCGATCACAACCCCCGGCAGAAGCCCGGCAAGGACGGCAACTCCAGCCAGAAAAAGCATCGCCGCACGCGAAAAGACGTCGGTCTCCTCTGCACCGCAAGCGGCTTCCGAGCGTGGGCGGCCAAGAAAGCTCGTGCCGAAAAAGCGGACAAAGCAGGCCGCCGCCAGGGTGACGGCCAGTGCCAGAAGCGCTCCGACCGCAGGGACAAGAAGTTTAAGCCCCCATTGCGGCAGGGAGGGACTGAGCAGAATGGCCTGAAAGGTGAGCCACTCCGAGGCAAAGGCGTTGAGCGGCGGCAGCGCGGCAATGCCGACACAGCCCACCAGGACGCAAAACGCCGTCACCGGCATGCGGTGTATGAGCCCGCCCAGCCGTTCCATGTCACGCGTACCGGTTGCATGCTGTACCGCGCCTGTACCGAAAAACAGCAGCCCCTTCAGGATCGAATGGTTGAAGACGTGAAACAGCGCCGCGGTGAGGGCAAGGGCGGCCGCAGCCTGAAACCCATCGGCACGAAACGCCAGCGCAAGGCCCAAAGCGACAAAAATGAAGCCGACATTTTCGATGGTGCTGAAGGCAAGGACGCGCTTCTGGTCGGCATCGAACAGGGCGTAGAGAATACCCATCAAGGCACTGGCTCCGCCCAAGGCAAGGAGCACAACCCCCCACCACCAGTGGGGCGGTCCCAGAAGATCGAAGACGATGCGGATCACGGCATAGACTGCGACCTTGGTCATGACCCCGCTCATCAGCGCCGAGACATGGCTCGGCGCTGCAGGGTGGGCCTCAGGCAGCCACACATGCAAAGGGACGAGACCGGCTTTGGAACCGGCCCCCAGCACAACGAGGCAAAGAACGAGGGCGCCAACAGCGGGTGTGAAATGTGCAGCCCGCATGGCTGCAAAGGCGTAACTGCCATTGGGCCCGGCAAGCAGACCAAAGGCAAGGAGCAGCGCAAAAGTGCCGAGGCTTGCCATCAGGGCATAGATATAGCCTGCCCGCAGCGAGCGCGGATCGCGGTGCGCGGCAACGACGAGCGCCCAAGAGGCCAGCGACATGAACTCCCAGGACAGAAGGAAGGTGAAGGCGTCGGCGGCGAGGAGGACAAGGTTCATACCGGCAACAAAGGCCGGCACGAACGGGCGCACACGCGACGGATCTTCGGCGTGCTGTCCATAGCCGAGGCCATAAAGGCAGGAGACCGCTGCCCCCAGATTGACGATCACGACAAAGAACGCGGAGAGCGCATCGAGCCGGAAATGCGCGCCGATCCAGGGCAGACCCAACGGCAGGCTCAGTTCGAGCGGCGCGGTGTTGCCAAGCAGATGCTGGGCGCCGACGCCAAGAAGTCCCAGTGACAGAAGTAGTCCGCCGCCATAGACGACGGAGGTAGCCGAGCTTCGACCGGAGAGGAAAAGCGCCAAGAGCGCGAGGATGAGCAGCGCAGCGATGCCAGACAGCAGCAAAATGATCGGCATCGCATCTGCCCTATTGCGCGGCCCCGTCAGGCTCAGCGGACGGCTCGGTACGCGCCCGCACCTTCAGGCGCACGCCACGGCCATTGCCCTGGCTGACTGTACCCTCGGCAATGAGTTCGATGCCGAAGGCGTCCAAAGCTTCAACAATCTTGATCAGGGAATCGACATTGCCGCGGATGACCCCTTCGCTTGCTTCCATGCGCTGGATCGTCGGGACTGAGAGACCCGCCTTCTCCGCGAGCTGGCGCTGGTCGATACCGGCCAGGGCCCTGGCAGCACGCATCTGCGCGGCACTGATCATCCGCAACGGCTCCGGCCATGGGGTTTAAGAGGCAAAACTAATCTCTCAGACAGCTATAGTGATGTTTTATAAATAAATGATGATATGTCAACCCGCTCTTCTGGCCTGGCACCACCACCTCCCCAAAGGGTATCGGCGGGCAACTTCTGGCCATAGGCCAGGAGCCGCCCGGGCGTCGGGGGCGACACCCGCACCGGAAAGCGGCTGGGTAGGGACGCCCCAGACGGGCGCAAGTCTCCGGTGTCATCGCAGACGGGGGGCACCCCCGGGACTTTGCCCCGGGGGCATCGTAGGCCCTGGTCGGCTTGCCTGCGCTCAGGCCTTGAGAAGACGCATCAAGGGATTGGGAACCGGATCGGCCACCTTCACCAGGCGGTTCTCATCGCGGTGCAGAAACGGTTCGGCCCGTCCGCGCACCAAAAGCATGGTCTCGAGCACATAGCTCCAGCTGCCGTCGTCGTGAAAGTTTACGGTGATGCGATAGGAATCGGTGCGAAAGGCCTGTTCCAGGAAGGTGGTGGAACAGATGCCGTATGCGGTTTCGCCGCGTTTGGCCGTCAGCACGAGACTTTTGGCATCGGCACTTGCATGACCGGCAGCGATCGCCACCTGTCCACGCGGTATTGTCAGTGTCTGTAACACGAGACCCGTAGCCGGCTCCCAGAGCCAGTATCCTACTTGATCGTGGAATGTGGAATCCTCATCGGGCGCCAGAATATGAGTATGGTAACGCAGTCCGTAAAACAGCTGCGGACCATTGAGCTGATGATCAATCGGCTGCAGATCAATGCGCTCGGTAAACATTTTGCGCTGCGGCCCTTCCGCTTTGGGGCTCACATCAATGCCTTTCTGGCCTTCAAAGGTTCCCGCAAGGCGGCGCAATGGTCCAAGATTGGCCAATGTATCGGGATCCGCATCCTCCGGCTCACTGAAGATGTCGTCCGGTAGCTCCAGCATGCGATCAACGCTCCATTTCCCTAACGCGCTCGTGGATTTTCGAAATATTCGAGCATTCGTTCATTGAAATCATTATCATGGGTCTGCAGATTTTCCCGCCTCACCCTCGCGTCACGGGAGCCCAAAATATGGCCGACGGCAAGCCCCGATTTAAGCCCTACAACCATCCTGCAGGAGGCTGGGGAGCGGCCGCCGCCACGGCCAAGGTCCTGCTCGAACAGAGTGTCATCACCAAGGGCTCCCGCGCCCTGCTTGCGATGAACCAGCCCGGCGGTTTCAAATGTCCAAGCTGCGCCTTTCCCGATCCCACCTGCCGCAAATCGCTCGAATTCTGCGAGAACGGTGCCAAGGCCCTGGCCTTCGAGGCCACCAAGTTCCGGGTTACGCCCGAATTCTTTGCCCAGCATTCGGTCTCAGATCTGATGCAGCAGTCAGATTACTGGCTCGAAATGCAGGGCCGGCTCACCGAGCCCATGCGCTACGATCCGGGCACCGACCATTACGTTCCCTGTGACTGGGACACTGCCTTCCACATCATCGGCGAGAACCTGCGCAAGCTTGAAAGTCCGCATCAGGCCGAATTCTACACCTCCGGGCGAACCTCGAACGAGGCGGCATTTCTTTACGCGGTATTCGTGCGCGAATTCGGCACCAACAACTTTCCGGATTGCTCGAACATGTGCCACGAGCCCACAAGCCGCGGGCTGCCCCATTCCATCGGTGTGGGCAAAGGCACCGTGGTGATGGAAGATTTCGAGCACGCCGAAGCCATTTTCGTGATTGGACAGAACACCGGCACGAACTCTCCACGCATGATGACAAGTCTTGTCGAGGCGCGCCGACGCGGCGTTCCCATTGTCGTCGTCAATCCGATGCCCGAGCGGGCACTCATCCGCTTTACCGAACCCCAGGACATCGTGCAGATGGCGACGCTCGGTTCGACGCCGATCGCCAGCGAGTTCGTCCATATTCGTATCGGTGGTGATCTGGCCCTGTTCAAGGGCATGATGAAGGTGCTGTTCGAGCGCGCCAGAGCTGGAGAAAAGGTCCTCGACGAAGACTTCATCACGACCCACACCACCGGACTGGACGCCGTACGCGTGGACGTCGAAACCCTCACCTGGCCCGACATTGTGGCGGCCGCAGGCGTGAGCGAGGAACAGATCCGGCGTGTAGCCGAGATCTACATACGCTCCAGGGCGACCATCATCTGCTACGGCATGGGGCTGACACAGCACCAGGAAGGATCACGCCTGCTCCAGCAGCTGGCCAATCTGCTTCTGTTGCGAGGCAATTTCGGCAAGCCCGGGGCGGGGATTTCTCCCATTCGCGGCCACTCCAATGTCCAGGGTGACCGTACCGTTGGCATCGACGAGCAACCGTCTGAGGCCTATCTCGACCGGCTGCGCGCGGTGTTTGGCTTTGAGCCACCGCGCGCGCACGGACATCACACGGTTGAGGCGATCGCGGCCATGGAGCGTGGTGAGGCCCAGGTCTTTATCGGATTGGGCGGCAATTTTGTGCGCGCCGTTCCTGATACCGATCGCGCCTATGCGGCCATGCGCAAACTCGCGCTGACCGTTGCCATCTCCACCAAGCTCAACCGCGGCCACCTTGTTCATGGCCGCGAAGCACTGATCCTGCCGGTAATTGCACGATCGGAAGTCATTCGCACTGCGAAGGGCGAGCAGTTCGTTACCATCGAAGACTCCATGTCCAATGTAACCGCATCCCGCGGTGTCCTTATGCCTGCGAGCCCTCATCTTCTCAGCGAAATCGAAGTGGTCTGCCGCATGGCGCGCGCCACTCTGCCCGCAAGCAAGGTTGCCTGGGAAAGCTATATCAACGACTACACGCTGATCCGAGACAAGATTGCCGAGGTTTACCCTGAGATCTACCCGGATTTCTCAGAGAGGATAAAGGATTCCAGAGGCTTTCACCTCGACATCGCGCCGCGTCGGCTGGTCTGGAACACGCCCAGCGGCAAGGCCAACTTCCTGCTCTTCACTGGCCTGCGTACCGATGAGGGGATATCGGAGTCTGACATGTTACGGCTCGCAACCGTACGCTCGCACGACCAGTTCAACACCACAATCTACAGCTACAATGATCGCTATCGCGGCGTTTACAATGACCGCATGGTCCTCTTCATGAATGAAAAGGATCGTGTCGCCAGAGGTCTCGAACCAGGCTCGCGGGTCAGCCTGGAAACGATTACCGATGACGGAGTGAGGCGCCGTGTCGACGGTCTGACGGTGCTGGATTATCCCATGTCGCCAGGGGCTGTGGCGGGTTACTATCCTGAACTGAACCCGCTTCTTCCGCTTGAATTTCATGACAAGATCAGCGGTACGCCAGCCGCAAAGTCGATCCCGGTGCGCGTATTTGCATCGCGAAAGGACGCGAAGACAGACAGCGCGAGAATATCCGTGCCTCTTATCCCCGCCGTGTCGTTGACACAAGATCGGGAGCCGGCAGGAGAGGCTAGCGCGATCATGACTCCAAAGAGACTCAACGAAGCGTTGAGGCAAAAAGATCCTTCATAGCCTGCCAGGAGCGGCGCTCAGCGACTGGATTATAGGCGCAACCACGTGCGAGATCATTGCCTGCCTCAGCGTCGGTGTAGCAATGCGCCGTGCCGCCATAGAGGACAAGCTGCCAGTCAACATGGGCATTTTCCATGTCCTCTTCAAACTGAAGGCGCGCCGCAGGTGGCGTGTTGGGATCGAGAAACCCCTGCAGAATGAGAACATGAGCCTTGATGTTGCGATCGTCGGCCGGGGTCGGATTGCTCAGGTTGGCAACATGGAAACCGACCACGTCCTTGATGTCTGCTCCGCTGCGGGCCAATTCCAGAGCACCCACGCCACCAAAACAATACCCAATCGCAGCGATCCGCTTTCGATCAACCATCGGATCTGCGCGCAGGATGTCGTAGGCGGCGAGCGCATGACGGCGATAAAGCGCCCGATCATGAACGTATTTTGCCGACAGAGCGGCTGCCTCGGCATTGGTGGTAGGGTGGATGCCCTTGCCGTATATATCGGCAATAAACACGACATATCCCAGCTTTGCCAGGCGCTCGGCGTGCACGCGTTCATTATCCGAAACACCTTTCCATGCCGGATAGATAAGAACCCCCGGCCGCTTTCCATGACCAGCACCATCGAAAACGAGGTAGCCCTCATAGGTTTTCGTGCCGATTTTGTAGTCAACGCTCTGGGTCGTGACTGTCGCCTGCACCGGAGGGCTGGCGAGAAGCAGAATGAGGACAAAGAGACTGCCAAGTGCTCCGGACAAAAAATGCGTGCGCGTCATCGGTACCCCCACACAGGTGTCACTACGAAGCATGCCAGTGGCAGATGGGGCGGTAAAGCGTGCGACCGCCGATGGCCTATAAAGTCCTTGCGTTCAGGCCGACTGCACTATGGGCGATGCTGGTCGCGCAACGAGGAGAATTTATCGCGGAAAATCCGTGATGGGCACACGCACCGCTATCAAGCCGATGCCCGGGGCTACCCTCTTGGCTTAAGGGCGTCTCTCGTGCGGTAAAGCACATCGTGGCGGACTATGAGAGGCTCGCCTGTCCGCGCACCTCCGGAGGTGACCAGAACCATCAAGATTGTGCCTGCGCTATATCCCGATCTTTCCTGCTCCACTTCTGTACCAGGATCAGCTGCAAATAAGCCGATAACACTGCGCGCGCGCCGCCCATTTTTCGCACTATCGCGCCAACTTCATGACATGTGCCGCGAGGGCACAGGAAGTATCGCCCAGCGTTCGCATAGCTATTTATGGCACCCCTCCCGATCTAGAGCGCCATCATAATGACAGCAGAGGAATTGACGAAAGCCGCCGCAGCGAAAGCCTGAGCAGGTGGTGCAATTTCAATGGGAGTGGTCCTTGCGAGCCGGACACGATCGCAAAAGAAATCCAGTAAAAAAATACGGGATTTGTTGGGGTGCGCCTCCAGCGACCCTCTTTCGCTGCAAGGAAGACAGAGCAAGTAACGCGGCCACGATCTCTTCCCCGGCTCGGATCAGAGGTCCCGATCCAGCATAATTTTCCCCCCAAGGACCGACGGATGGGCCCATCCACACGATCTGCGTCTTGACTTGCCCAACCAAGGCCATATAAATGACCGACCAGTCGGTCATTTTGAGGGCATCATGGCCCGTACGGTTGATAAAGATGCCAAACGCCTCAAAATCCTTGAGGCTTCGACCCAGCGATTTGCCCATTCCGGATTTGAGGCGACCTCGATGGAAGACCTCGCCCTCGCCGCCGGGGTCAGCAAGGGCTCGCTCTACGACTATTTTCACAACAAGGAAGATCTCTTCTACGCCTGCTTTGAATGGTTTGAGGCGCGACTGCTCACTGCCAGCCTGGAACGTCTTACGACGCAATCCGACGCCAAGGCGCGCCTGATCGACTTTGCCGACACCTCTGTTGCGGCCCTCAAGGACAACATTGCCCTTTATCCCGTCATGCTCGAGGTTTGGGCCGCGGCGGCCAAGAGCGGAACCCGGGAGCGGTTTTCTCTGGCGATGCGTACACTCTATGCCC
Organism: Pseudomonadota bacterium; assembly: GCA_021851325.1. Lineage (GTDB taxonomy): Bacteria > Pseudomonadota > Alphaproteobacteria > Micropepsales > Micropepsaceae > Rhizomicrobium. The sequence continues at coordinate 19,801 of JAJZDZ010000034.1, forward strand.
ACTTCCGCGCCCAGATCAGCACACTTATCCGCAACGCTCAAAGCAGCGGCGACATCAAGCCGGACGTCGATGCCGAGGCCGTGGCGGGAATTATGATTGGCGCCGTCGATGGCCTCCTGCTGCAATATTGGCTCGATCCCACCTTTGATCCTCGTGCCTGGGTAAAGAGCTTCATGAACAGCCTCTTCACAGGAATCGGGAGCTAGTGCCATGCGCCCTTACATGACCGCCGCGGTCGTTACTGCAAGCCTCATGATCACCTCGCAAGCCATCGCCGCGAATGCCGATGCTCTCGTTCGCGCCGCATTTAATAACTGGCGCGGTCAGAGTTCGCAGACCAAAGTCACCATGCTGGTACACCGGCCTGACTGGGAGCGCCGCATGACCATCAAGGCCTATACCCGCGGCAATGACGATGCCCTGGTCCGGTTCACGGCGCCTGCAGAAGACGCCGGCAACGCGACACTCAAAACCGCCGATGGAACCTGGATCTTCAATCCAAAGCTGAACCAGGTCGTCAAGCTGCCCCCCAGCATGCTCGCCCAAAGCTGGATGGGTTCAGACTTTTCCTACAACGACCTTTCGAAATCAGAGGAGCTTTTGACCGACTACACTCATAAAATTGTTGGTCAGAAAACTGTCGCGGGTCACATCGTTTATACCATTGACGCCATTCCGAAGCCCGGTGCCCCGGTAGTCTGGGGAATGCTCGAAGTCAAAGTCCGCGACGATGGCGTCATGCTGGGCGAGACGTATTTCGATCAGAACATGAATATGGTTCGCCGGATGACCACGGATAAAGTCGGCATCATTGGAGGGAGGCCGTATCCGGTGATCATGACCATGCATCCGGCGGACAAACCTGGAAGATGGACGCGCATCGAAACCCTCGCTGGACGGTTCAACATCAGCCCGCCCCTCTATTTGTTTACCCTGTCCAATCTCCAAAATCCGAGGCACTGACCCATGCTTGCGGGGCTTGCATGGCGCAATATCTGGCGGCAGCCGCAGCGAACCGTACTCAGCCTGATGTCCATTTCGCTTTCCGGAGCGATCACCGTCTTCGTACTTTCCATGCAGCTCGGCACTTACGCCATAATGAAGCAAAATGTACTGCGCCTGCTCGATGGCTATGCGCAGCTCCAACCGCTGCATTATGCAAGCGATCCAGGCTTGCGCAAAACCATCGCTCACCCAAGGAAAGTTATGGCACAGCTGCGAAGCATTCCAGGCGTCACCGCAGCAGCTCCGCGGGCATCAAGCTATGTAATCCTCGCCTCCGGTTCCCGCAGTTATGGCGCGGAAGTTCTTGGTGTGGAGCCTGCGCGCGAAATCCATGTTTCCAGCCTTTCCGGAACAATGATCGAGGGTCGGTTCCTCAATTCTCATGACACCAATGCAGCAGTTGTTGGCGCAGGGCTTGCCCGCAATCTGAAACTTAAGCTTGGAAGCAAGCTGACGCTGCTCGGCAGTGCGCGCGACGGTTCCATCGCTGCCGATGTCCTGGTCGTACGGGGCGTATTTTCGACCGGCTCGCCGCAAGTGGACCGGCAGATCATTGAGATCCCTCTATCGCGTTTTCAGAGCGACTTTGTCATGGGCGAACGCGTGAATACCATTGCCCTTGTTGGTCGCAATCTCTCCACTATCAATGCGAACATCCCGGCGCTCCAGAGGCTTGCCCATAAGGACCGCCTTGTTGTGCGTGACTGGACCAAACTCGAACCGGCGCTTCACGATGTGATCCTGCTTGACATGAGTTTCTCGGTACTCCTCTACGCCAGTTTGATCATCGTGGTAACCTTCATCATCCTCAACACGCTCCTGATGAGTATATTGGAGCGCACCCGTGAATTTGGCACTCTGCTGGCACTGGGAATGCGACCTGCACAGATCGGCAGTATGATCTGGTTCGAACTGCTGCTCCTTGCTGGAGCGGGCATGCTGATCGGGGTCATTCTGGGGTCAGCGGCAACGTACATTTTCGTGAAGCACGGAATCGCGTTTGGCGGTGCAGAAGCCTTGTTCCGGCAATGGCATATGCCCTCAACGCTTTATCCCGAGCTGAGCCTTATGACGGCGCTTGCCGGACCACTTGCCATTTCCCTGGCCATCTCCATCGCAGGCATCATCCCTTACCTGCGCATACGCCGCCTCACCCCCCTCAGCGCGATGAGGTCAACGTGACCGGCACTATCAGGCTCCTCCTTCCCCTGTCCTGGCGCAATCTGTGGCGCAATCCGCGGCGTACGGTGATAACTGTTCTTGTCGTCGGTGTTGGGCTGTGGTCGATCCTGATCTTTGCCGTATTGCTCAACGCCTGGTCCCAGTCGAGCCGTGACACGACCGTAAGCTTGATGACCGGAGAGGCCGAAATTCACGCGAAGGGATACCTTGACGATCCTACAGCTGCACACCGCCTGCGGATGCCGTCCGGCAGGCTTGCGCAGATCCTTGGCTCACGCCAGACGGCCGCCTGGAGCCCACGCGTAAGAGTGAGTGCCATCGTACAGAGCGAATATAAGACGCTTCCAATTACCTTCGTTGGTGTTTCTCCCACACGTGAACGCATGATCTCCGATCTGCCTAGGGACATTGTGGCTGGCCACTATCTATCCGGGCCCAACGATCAGGGTATCGTGCTTGGTCAGGATCTTGTCAGGCGTCTGAAGACAGCGATCGGCCGGCGTGTGGTGATCATGGCACAGGATGCAACCGGTCAGCTTCGCGAGCGCGCGTTTCAAGTAATTGGAATTTATCGAGCCAGCCAGACTGCGGAAGATGAATTCACCTTTACCGGCATTCATGTTGCCCAGGCTCTTGTCCGGGCCGGAAGTGACGTCTCCGAGATTGCGCTCGATGCCAGGACGAGAAATGAGCTGCCGCGGCTTATCACAGCTCTCAAAGCCGCCGCCCCCGACCTCGATATACAGAGTTGGGAAACTTTGGCTCCCCTTGCCTACGCAGTCAGCACGTTTTTTAATTCGTTCATTCTGCTCTGGCTGTGGGTGATGTTTGCGCTCATGGCGATCGGGATCGTCAACAGCCAGTTGATGGCGGTAATTGAACGGGTTCATGAATTCGGATTGCTGCAGGCTCTGGGCATGCAGCCACGCCTCATACTCTGCGAGGTCGCAATCGAGTCGGTGTTGCTGATCGGAGTGGGCGTCATTGTTGGCATCGCAGCAGCCATCGTCAGCGTGGCAGCATTTCCAAATGGGATAGACTTGGGCTTTCTTGGCCGCGGCGCAGAGCTCGTGGGCGCCGGGCGAATACTCCATCCAAAGCTCGCAATGGGAGATCTTGTTCTTTACAGCGGCATCGTCTGGATTGCCGGCGTTGTTGCGACGCTGTGGCCGGCACGACGCGCCGCAAAAGTAAGTCCCGTCGAAGCCATGGGCCGCAACTGAAGGAGGAGATGGAAACATGGACCCTATCGTTGCCTGCCAGAACATTACCAGGCACTATCGGCAGGGCATAATCGATGTACCGGCAGTACAAGGCGTCGATCTCAATATCATGAAAGGCGAATTTGCCTCGCTGGCCGGCCCTTCTGGCTCCGGCAAGACGACACTCCTCAACATCATAGGCGGTCTTGACCGGCCAAGCGGCGGAACAGTTGCGATTGACGGCGAAGAGATCAGCCAGCTTGGCGCCAACAAACTTGCCGACCTGCGCCTACGGAAGATCGGCTTTGTATTTCAGGCCTATAATCTCATTCCGGTCCTTTCGGCGGCCGAAAATGTGCAATTCGTTCTCCAGCTGATGGGTATCTCCAAGAGTGAGAGACGGCGCCGGGCGCAGGATGTGCTGAGCCAGGTGGGGCTTTCTGGCCTTGAAGACCGCCGTCCCGCGCGCCTTTCCGGTGGCCAGCAACAGCGGGTTGCGGTTGCTCGTGCCCTGGCAAGCCGGCCGGCAATCGTGCTTGCGGATGAACCTACTGCCAATCTTGATTCCCACGCAGCCGAAGGCCTGATCAGCCTGATGAAGGACTTGAACCGGAGCTCTGGAATCACATTCTTGATGGCCACGCATGATCCGCGCGTCATTGCGCACACGAGCCGCCACATCGTCATCACCGACGGGCGTATTGCAAGCGATGAGAAGCGGCACAACTCCCCGGAGTAATAGGCGCGGTCTGGCGTCTCTGACACTGGCCCTCGTCTGCCTGACACACCCTCTTGCGGCCCAGGGATTGCACGGCCGTCTGCAACTTCAGGATATCTATGCGACCGAAAGCAGCCGCAGCCTGGCGGCACAGATAGGTCTTCCTCGCCGTAACGATCGAACCGGAGAGCTGCGCCTTGCCTGGTCGCCACATTTGGGAGCCTGGCGCTTTGACGCCGCCTATGTGGTCGGCTTCATCTGGGGTGATGGCCCGTCCTATAGTCCTCTCGCGAGTCTTTCAGCAGCACCACCACTGACCTGGTGGAACCTGAGCAACCAATTTGTTGCGCAGAAGCATCTCATCGCAACGCAGCGGATCGACCGCTTGTCCATTGCCTATACCGCGACGCACGTCGTGCTCAAACTGGGCCGGCAAGCTCTGACCTGGGGGGCAGGCATCATCTTCCATCCCATGGACCTGTTCGACCCCTTCGCCCCAGATGCCATCGATACCGAGTATAAGCCGGGCACCGATATGCTCTACGGGCAATACCTGTTCGACGACGGCTCGGATCTTCAGGCTGTGATCGTACCGCGCCCAGCTCAGGAAGGGGGCGGACTTGCGGTCAATGCCAGTTCCTTCGCCCTGCACTATCATGGCAGCATTGGCCCTTATCAAACGACCCTGCTGGTGGCCCGTGACCGCGGCGACGTAGTCGCGGGACTTGGCTTCAATGGTACCTTGGGCGGCGCCAGCTGGAATGCCGAGATCGTACCAACCTTCGTCCACAGCGCGGGCACCTATACCTCACTGCTCTTCAATCTCTCGGATGCAGACACGCTGTGGGCACATGATGTGACCGGATTTGCCGAATACTTCCGCAACGGATTTGGTGTTTCGTCACGGTATTACCTGCTATCACAACTTCCGGCTCCTCTTGTGGACCGACTGCAGCGCGGACAGGTCTTTACCACGGGCCGCGACTATCTTGCTCTGGGAGCCCAGCTGCAATTGACCGCACTGCTGCAGTTCTCTCCGACACTCATCTCGAACCTTGATGATCACAGCCTCTACGCGCTTGCCGAGGCTACCTATTCGCTCAGCGACAACCTCAATCTCGTCATTGGTGCACAGCTTCCCATGGGTCCGGCACGGACCGAGTTTGGCGGCTTGCCGGTACTCCAACCTGCAGCGCCCTATCTTGAACAGCCGAGCAGGCTCTATATCGCGCTGCGTCGCTATTTTTGAGGCAGCTGCCACACCCGCCAGCACTGTCGACACCGAAAACCAGTCGGGGATGCTTTCGAAGAGATACCCCCTGACGCAGGGGACAGGCTTGGGCCGCACCCGGTGCCGGGACGGTCTACCTTGTCATCCTTCATTTAGGTCGCGGACATTTTTAGCTGATCAGAAGCCCCTTCTTCCCTCAGGTCCGTCCACGCACATCCCTGGAATATGATTTGCTGTTAGTGGCTTGATAGCCTCGCGCCATGAAGCCCGGACGCAAGCTTGCAGAGGCGGAAATCGTGCCCCATGATCAGAACATTACGGGGGCGACAGATGCGATTTCTTGCGACGATCATTCTTGGACTGCTACTGGCCATGCCTGCCATGGCCGCCACGCCTGCGCCGCGCAGGGGCGCGGATAGCAAAAGGTCGGTCCTGCTGCCGGTCCATGCTGACGCCAAAAGCGGCAAGATCCTCTTCACTTTACCCAGACCCGGCGCGGACGGGGTGTCCGCAACCTTCCTCTACACGACCTCACTGCGCACGGGTCTTGGTTCGGCGCCAACCTTTCTTGATCGCGGCCGCATTGGCGCCACGCAGATCATCGCCTTCCGGCGCATCGGCAACAAGGTCGCGATCCAGTTCGAGAACCCGCGCTTCCGTGGCACGGGTGAAGCGCCGTCCGACCCTGCCGGCAGCAGTAATTTTGCCGTCTCGACCGTCTGGATGGGCAAGATCGCGGCAAATTTGCCGAACGGCGGCTTCACCGTCGACATCTCAAGCTTTCTTGCTTCGGACACGCTCGGCATTGCCGATTCGCTCAACCAGAGCAGCGATAAGATGGGGACCGGTGGCCGGCCCCAGGGCGCCGGCAAGGGCTTCAAGCTCGACCCCAAACTGAGCGCAGCGGTGCCGACATCGGTGAAGGTCTTCCCCGATAATATCGAGATCGATGCGATCCAGACCTACACCTCGGAACACCCCGGCGCCGAAGTGGAGAACATCGCGCCCGACCCGCACCAGGTGAGCTTTACGGTTCATTCCAGCTTCGTGAAGCTGCCCGGCCCCGGCTTTGTGCCGCGGATATTTGATCCGCGCATGGGCGGCTTCTCCACCCAGGTTGTGGATTTTGCAGCACCGCTCGGCCAGGACGTGGTACGCGATTATGCCAACCGCTTTCGGCTGCAGAAAATCCATCCAGGGCCGGCGCCTTCCCGGGTGAAAAAGCCCATCGTGGTCTATATCGACAGCCGGGCTCCAGAACCGGTCCGCCAGGCCCTCATCGAAGGTGTGAGCTGGTGGAAAAAGGCGTTCACCGCAGCCGGCTTCATCGACGCCTTTCAGGTCAAGGTCCTGCCACCCAACGTCGATCCCATGGACGTGCGCTATAACGTGGTGAACTGGGATGATCGCGCGACCCGCGGCTGGTCCTACGGCCAGGAAATCGTCGACCCACGCACCGGCGAAATCATCAAGGGCATGGTCGTGCTCGGCTCCCTGCGCATGCGCCAGGACATCCAGATCTATGAAGCCCTGGTCGGAGCCGACAAGCTCAACACTGGCGGCCCCAATGATCCGGTCCAGGTCGCCCTCGCCCGCATTCGCCAGCTCGCCGCCCATGAGGTCGGCCACACCCTTGGCTTTGCCCATAATTTCGCGGCCAGTACACAAAACCGCGCGTCCGTGATGGACTATCCACCGCCCCGCATCGAGCTGGTCAATGGCAAGCCGGATCTCTCCAATGCCTACGGCGTAGGTGTCGGCAAATGGGATATGGCGACGGTGGCATGGCTTTATGGCGCCCAGACCGAGGCAGCCGCCAATGCCGTCGCTGCGGCAACCGTGGCCTCCGGCCTGCGCTATGTGGAAGACAAGAATGCCCGGGCGGAAGATAGCTCCGAGCGCTATGCCTCGCTTTGGGATGATGGTCCCGACCCGACAGCTGAGCTGAACCGGATGATGACGGTGCGCGGTGCCGCCATTGCCAATTTCGGCCTCAAGGCGCTCCAGCCTGGCGAGCCGATCGCGAATCTGCGCCGTCTCTTTGTACCGATCTGGCTCCTTGACCGCTATGAAGTCGTGGCCGCCGCCAAAGCGATCGGTGGCGCCGACTTCAATTATGCAATCAAGGGCGACGGACCGCAGGAAGCGGTGCCGGTACCGGCAGCGGCACAACGTGCTGCGCTGACAGCCCTACTCGCGACACTCTCACCTGCGGCTCTGCGCGTGCCGGCACGTCTGATCCCCCTGCTTTCGGTTCCACGCAATGGCAGTGACAATCGCCAGTTCGACATCGAGGTATTCGCGACCGAACACAGCCCGCTGTTCGATCCCTTGGTCGCCGCGGATGCTGCAGCCGAGATCACGCTGCGATCACTCCTGGCACCCGCACGTCTTGCGCGGGTGTCAGCCCAGCATGCGGTCAACCCCAAAATGCTGGGAGTGAGCGAGATCCTCGACCGACTGTGGTCTGCCGTCCGCCCGCAGCACAATGATGCGCTTGAGCATCGCATTGCCTATCGTACGATCACCATGATGGCGGCGACCGAACTTGACAAGGCAACCACCCCGGAAGTGGCGGCACTGATTGGGCAGAAACTGCACGAGATCGCCAAACAGCTGGCAGGTGGCGATGCATGGTCTGCAAGTCTGTCGCGCAGGCTGCTTGACCCGCGGCAGCGCGCACAGCTCGCCAAAGATCTTCCCCGCAGCGTTCGCATTCCACCGGCCGCACCGATCGGCGGCGGTGAAGGCGAATGGATGCAGATGCGTTAGCCCGCAGCCCTCACGTCGGGCCCAGTTCGGGTGAGGGGCGCAAACAGATGCCGTTTGTGCCCCTGATCCCTTTCTTGCATCTGCATGCCGGAAGAATTCTGCCCGCAAGGCACGCCGCAGCGCGTGGGCCAATTTCCCCTACCGGTTCATTGCCACCTGCCAGCGGTGCGCATCCACACCCATGGTGAGGAGCCAGAGTGCCATCGCCGCCTCGCCCACAAATGACCCCAAAAGCACGTAGGGCACGAGCGGCAGGTGCAGGCCAAGGAAGAAGTTGCTGGCGTTGCCCAGATAGCAGGCGCCCGCAAACATGTAGAGCAAGCCAAGCCAGCCTGGAAAATAGCGTGCACGAAAGACCAGCCACCCCTGCAGCAGGAGGGCGAAGCCGAAAAAGCTAAGCCCGATCTGAAAGCCGACATCGTGCCAGTGGAGAAACAGCCGCGCAAAATCGGCGAGCTGTGAGGGTGATAGGGCGGCAAGATCCGGGGCGTGCGGGAGCAGTGTCAGCGGCACAAACTGGGTCCAGGCATTCATCGCATTGATCGTGTTCTGGGTGAGATCGAAGACCAGTGCCGTGAGGGCCATGACAGGTCCTGACGGCGTCAGAAGACGCCAGAAGATCAGTGTGGTGGGAATAGCCAGAAGATTGGTCGCCATTTCAGCAACGAAGCCGAGACGATAGGCGTGCTGGTGGATGGTAATTGCATGCAGCGTGGCAAGCGGGTGTCCACCCACCACAAGACCCTCGCGTCCGACAAGCTCGGCATAAGCACCCAGCATGATGATGAGCACATAGAGCGCACCGGCGATACGGGCCTCTAGCACGGGACGACGCGGCGTCAGGA
>JAJZDZ010000035.1 GCA_021851325.1 Pseudomonadota bacterium
ATCGGAGAAACCGCGATGCGGTGACGAGGCAGCCGACCTGCAAGTTAAAGGCGGATTCTGGAAATCTCGGCGGGACCTATTGCTCCGGATTTTTGCAGCAGAATCAATTTGTTATGTCGATGGTGCCCAGAAGAGGACTCGAACCTCCACATCTTGCGATACTAGTACCTGAAACTAGCGCGTCTACCAATTCCGCCATCTGGGCAAGGCTGGACGGGCTATGTAGGAGGACGCCATCTGGCTGTCAACGGCGATGCCACTTTGCCCTCCAGGTGTTTATGGCGCACACTGTCCTGGGTTTCGCTGGAGTGGGCAATGCTGGTGGTCACAACTGAAAACCTGCCGGGCATGCAGGTACGTCAGGTCCTGGGCCAATGCTTTGGTGTGGTCGTTCGTTCAAGGGGCCTCGGAGGCAACATCATGGCCGGTTTGCGCTCCATTGTGGGCGGCGAGATTCACGAATACACCCAACTCCTTGAAGAGGCCCGCCGCCACGCCGTTGACCGGCTGGTGAAGAACGCGACCGCCATGGGGGCAAATGCCGTGGTGATGATGCGCTTTGACTCCTCCGAAATCGGGCAGACCATGAGCGAAATCGTGGCCTATGGTACGGCCGTGGTGGCCGAGCCGGCCGACGCCCCCCACTAGGACCGGGTCTATGCTGCGAGCGGTCTTGATTGGTCTGGGTGTTGTTGCGGTCCTGACCGGAATCGGGCTGATGGCCGCTGCTCACTGGACCGGGATCAGCATGCTCGTGGCGGGAGCGCTTTTGCTGGTCGGCACCCTTTATGAGCGGGTGCATTATAAAAGGCCAGTCCTGCGAGCCCCCGGTCCCGGCTGGCAGCCTACCCGCGAGCGCTTCATTGATGAGGAGACCGGAAAGGCCATAACGGTCTGGATCGAGCCCAGAACCGGAGAGCGGGTCTACGTCGCGGAAGAGTAGGAGGCGCAAGGCCATGATGGCGCGGTGACCGCCCCGAGGGCGAGCGGCGAAATGCGACCTTTGCTTCGCCCAAGGCTTTGGCTATGAACGCCACACCCGCAACGCGGCAATCATGGGAAGGGCAGAGCATGCCACAGCTGGTCACAGTTTTCGGTGGATCGGGCTTTATCGGCAGACATGTGGTCAGGGCCCTGGCAAAAGCCGGGTATCGGGTGCGTGTGGCCGTACGCCACCCCAATCTTGCGCCCTTTCTGCTGGTAGCCGGCCAGGTGGGCCAGATCCAGCTGGTAAAGTGCGATGTTCATGACCGCGAGGAGGTCGTCGACGCGCTGCGGGGAGCGGATTACGCCGTGAATCTGGTTGGCGTGCTCCAATCTTTTGGCCGGCAAAGTTTTCGGGCCCTGCATGTCGATGCGGCCCGAACCATCGCCAAGGCGGCGGCGGAGCACGGACTTACCCGCCTCATCCACGTTTCGGCGATCGGCGCGGCCAAGGACCGGAAATCTGGCTATGCCGCAAGCAAGGCGGAAGGCGAGGACGCCGTGCGCGCAGCCATGCCCGGAGCCACGGTTCTGCGTCCTTCCATCGTCTTTGGGCCAGAGGATGACTTCTTCAACCGCTTTGCCGCCATGGCCCGGATGTCGCCAGTGATACCTCTGATCGGAGGCGGAAAGACACGCTTTCAGCCGGTCTTCGTGGGCGATGTCGCGGCTGCTGTCTGCGCCTGCCTTGCTGACCCTGCGACGACTGGCAAGCTCTATGAACTTGGCGGCCCGGATATCTACAGCTTCAAGGAACTGATGCAGATCATGCTCCAGGTGACCTGCCGGCGGCGGCTGCTTCTACCCCTGCCCTTCAGCGTGGCCAGTCTGCTCGGCCGCCTTCTCGGACCGGTTCCCGGAGCCCCCATCACCGCTGATCAGGTCAGGCTTCTGCGCAAAGATAATGTCGTTGCCGCCACAGCACTGGGCCTGCGTGATCTCGGGATCGAAGCTGATTCGCTCGCCGCCATCCTGCCATCCTATCTGTGGCGCTTCCGGGCGCATGGGCAGTATGAGCGCGAGGCCGCCCAGCCCGTTCAGGGCTGAGTTCCGCCCGGGCCCCGGTCCCACCAAGCGAGCTCCGATGACTGCCGCGGTCCCGCCGCGGCCGCGCCCGGACACGCCCCTACCAAATGAGCCTGAAAAGGAGCCCGGTTAGGCCCCAGGGTGGCCGGCCCCGTACCGCCGTCTGCGTGCAGCCAATATTAGGTCACCTTTACTGACATTTATTTCGCGACGTAACCGTAAGATCTGCCTTACGGGCCAGATGGTGACGCAAAAAAGGACAATAATACTGCCGTTACTATCAATTAGTTCTGGAAATGGCGCCTGAAGGGCCCTAACAGAGAAACCTTGTTGGGAAACTGCATGACGGAAAACTGGCCATGGCAGAAATAATGTTGCGATTTGTCGATTTGGGGCGCGAGCTGCCGAAGAAACGCGCTGCCAGCGAGCGTGTCACCGACTTCAATGAGGTCTACGCCGAGTTTGCTGCCGCCAAGGCTGCCGAGCAGGCCGCCCGCTGTTCGCAGTGCGGGGTTCCCTTCTGTCAGGTGCATTGCCCGCTCTCAAACAACATTCCCGACTGGCTCAAGCTCACCGCTGAAGGGCGGCTCGAGGAAGCCTACCGTCTCAGCCAGGCGACGAACCCCCTGCCCGAAATCTGCGGCCGCATCTGCCCCCAGGACCGCCTGTGTGAAGGCAGCTGCACCATCGAGCAGTCCGGTCATGGGACCGTGACCATCGGTGCCATCGAGCGCTACCTGTCGGACTCTGCCTGGAATCATGGCTGGGTTGCGCCCCTAACCCCCGCCGGAGACCGCGGCCAGAGCGTGGGGATCATCGGCGCCGGACCGGCCGGGCTCGCCGCCGCCGAGGCACTGCGTCAGCGCGGTTATCATGTCACCGTTTATGACCGTCACGACCGCGCCGGGGGCCTGCTCACCTATGGCATTCCGGGCTTCAAGCTGGAGAAGTCCGTGGTCATGCGTCGTATTGAACGGCTCAAGCGTGGCGGCATCGCCTTCACCCTGAACTTTGAAGTTGGCCGCGATGCCAGCCTCGAGGAGCTGCGCAGCCGCCACGACGCCATTTTCATCGCCACCGGTGTCTATAAAGCCCGTGACCTGAAAGTGCCTGGTATTGATCTCGGTCATATTGTGCCCGCGCTTGATTTTCTCATCGCCTCCAATCGACGCGGCTTTGGCGACACGCTGCCGAAGGCCAGGGACAAGGCACTCGACGCACAAGGCAAGAAAGTCGCAGTCATCGGCGGTGGCGACACCGCCATGGACTGCGTGCGCACCGCGATGCGTCAGGGGGCGGTCTCGGTCAGCTGCCTTTATCGGCGCGATCGCGACAACATGCCGGGCTCGCTGCGCGAGGTAGCCCACGCAGAAGAAGAAGGCGTTCGCTTCGAGTGGCTGACGCTGCCGGTTGCGTTCCAGGGCACGCGCAACGTCGAAGCTGTCCGCCTTGTTCGCCAACGCCTTGGTCTTGCCGATCCGGCTGGACGGCGCACACCCGAAGCGATCAGTGGTTCGGAATTCAACCTCGATGTAGACTTGGCGATCTCAGCGCTAGGCTTTGATGTGGAAGAGTTACCGAGCCTGTTTTCTGCGCCGCAGCTCGCCACCCGCGACAATGGCACGCTGCGCATCGTTCAGAAAACCATGATGACAAGCATCGAGGGCGTGTTTGCCGGAGGCGACGTCGTGCGCGGCGCTTCGCTTGTGGTATGGGCCCTGCGCGATGGCCTTGATGCGGCCGAAGCCATTGATCGTTTCCTTCTGGCCAAGAAGGCCAGTGCCGACAAGCTTGCTGCGGAGTAAGAATGATGGATACCGCCTCTCGCGAGATCGAACGCTTTCGTGCCAACGCCCGGATGCTTGAGGCCGCCGGCGTCTACTCGCCAGAACAGGAACATGATGCCTGTGGCGTTGGCCTCATCGCCGCCATCGACGGTACGCCACGCCGTGATGTTGTTACCCATGCCATCGAAGCGCTCAAGTCGGTATGGCATCGCGGCGCCGTCGACGCCGATGGCAAGACCGGAGATGGCGCCGGCATTCACCTGCAGGTGCCTCAGGAGTTCTATCGTGCAGCAGTTGCCCAGACCGGACATAGCCTGCGCTCGGGGCGCATTGCTGTAGGTCAGATCTTCCTCCCACGCACGGACTACACGGCGCAGGAGACCTGCCGCACCATCGTCGAATCCGAACTCCTCGGCTTTGGCTTCTACCTTTATGGCTGGCGCCAGGTACCGATCGACATCTCGGTGATCGGTGAGAAGGCCAACGCCACCCGCCCCGAGATCGAGCAGGTGATGTTCGATATCGGTGAAGATGAACCGATGGAAACATTGGAGCGGCGCCTTTATCTCTGCCGCCGGCGCATCGAAAAGCGCGTCCGCGAGGCAGCTATAGCCGATTTCTACATCTGCTCCTTTTCCTCGCGGTCACTGATCTACAAGGGCATGTTCCTCGCCGAGCAGCTGGCAACCTTCTATCCAGACCTCAAGGACGAGCGCTTCATCTCAGCCTTTGCCATTTTCCATCAACGTTATTCGACCAATACCTTTCCCACCTGGCGTCTTGCCCAACCCTTCCGCATGCTCGCCCATAACGGCGAGATCAACACGCTCAAGGGCAACGTCAACTGGATGCGCAATCACGAATCCAAGATGGCGAGCCAGCTGTTCGGCGACCACGACGTTGACATCAAGCCGATCATTCAGCCCGGCGGATCGGATTCGGCCGCACTCGATGCCGTATTCGAGGTGCTGGCACGTGCTGGCCGCTCGGCGCCACTTGCCAAGATCATTCTGGTACCCGAAGCCTGGTCGAAAAAGGCCTCAACCATGCCCGAGGCCCACCGGGCCATGTATTCCTATGCCAACGCCGTGATGGAACCATGGGATGGCCCCGCTGCGATTGCCGCAACCGATGGCCGCTGGGTCATTGCCGGCATGGATCGCAATGGCCTGCGTCCCATGCGCTATGCCCGTACCGAAGACGGGCTGCTATTTGTCGGTTCCGAATCGGGCCTCGTGCTGCTCGAAGAAACCCGCATTCTGCAGAAGGGGCGCGTTGGTCCCGGCCAGATGATCGGCGTCGACCTTGAGACCGGGCACTTTTACGAAGACAGCGCGATCAAGAACTATCTGGCCAGCGAATATCCCTATCAGGAATGGACCCAGAAGATCGTCGAACTGGAGCCGGTACTGGGACCCGGACCCGAACCACGGCTGTTCGACAATGAGGAACTGCACCGGCGCCAGATCGCTGCGGGTGTCAGCCTGGAAGACCTCGAGATCGTGCTCCACCCCATGGCGGCTGAAGCCAAAGAGGCGGTCGGCTCGATGGGCGATGATACCCCCCTGGCCGTACTCTCCGACCAGTATCGGCCGCTATCGCACTTTTTCCGTCAGAACTTCAGTCAGGTCACCAATCCGCCGATCGATCCGCTGCGCGAAGACCGGGTCATGAGCCTGAAGACGCGCTTCCGTAACCTCGGCAATGTGCTCGCCCAGGATGAAAACCAGACTGATGTGTTTGTGCTTGAAAGTCCGGTGATGTCGAACGGCATGTATGAGCGCATGCGCGAGCGTCTGCCCGGGGAATTTGCCGAACTGGATTGTACCTTCCCGGTCAGCCATGGCACCGCCGATCCCAACGCGCTGCGCGACGCGCTCGCCCGTCTGCGCTCGGAAGCTGAAGAAGCCGTCGCCAGCGGTACCGGCTACCTCGTGCTCAGCGACGAGAAGATCAGTGCGAGCCGCGCCGGCGTACCAATGATCCTTGCGGTGGGAGCGGTGCACTCACATCTGACGAAAAAGGGCTACCGCAGCTATACCTCGATCAATGTGCGCTCAGCAGAGTGCATGGATACCCACTACCTCGCCTGCCTGATCGGGGTGGGTGCAACTACCGTCAATCCCTATCTCGCCCAGGAGGCCATCGCCGAGCGCCATGAGCGCGGGCTGTTTGGCAGCGTCCAGCTCGGCCCCTGCGTCAAGCGCTATCTTGATGCACTTGATGCCGGCCTCAAGAAGATCATGTCGAAGATGGGAATATCCGTGGTTTCCTCCTATCGCGGCGCCTATAATTTTGAGGCCGTTGGTCTGTCGCGATCGATGGTCGCGGAGATCTTTCCCGGCATGCCCTCGCGCATTTCCGGCATTGGGCTGTCGGGCATTACCGCCAAAGTCGCCCGGCAGCACGGCAAGGGATTTGCCACCGGCTCGGACATGCTCGCGGTCGGCGGATTCTATAAGCAGCGTGCCAGTGGCGAACTCCATGCACATGGGGCCAACCTGATCCACATGCTCCAGCATGCCGTCACCCACGATTCTTACACCACCTTCCGGCGCTATTCGGAAGCAGTGTGGTCATTACCACCCGTGTCCCTGCGCCATCTCATGGGACTGAAGCCAGGCGGTCCGCCAGTGGCGCTGCAGGATGTGGAATCGATCACCGAGATCCGCAAACGCTTCATCACCCCCGGCATGAGCCTTGGTGCCCTGTCTCCTGAGGCTCATGAAGTCCTCAACATCGCCATGAACCGCATCGGAGCCAAATCCGATTCCGGGGAAGGCGGTGAGGATCCGGCGCGCTTCACCCCCAAGGCCAATGGTGACAATCCCAACTCGGCCATCAAGCAGGTGGCCTCAGGCCGCTTCGGAGTCACCGCCGAATACCTCAATCAATGCCGCGAAATCGAGATCAAGGTGGCACAAGGAGCCAAACCGGGAGAGGGCGGCCAGCTACCTGGCTTCAAGGTGACCGAATTCATCGGGCGTCTGCGTCATGCGACGCCTGGCGTAACCCTGATTTCACCGCCGCCACATCACGACATCTACTCGATCGAGGATCTGGCCCAGCTGATCTATGACCTCAAGCAGATCAATCCGGATGCGCGGGTATGCGTCAAACTGGTATCGGCGGCCGGTATCGGTACCATTGCTGCCGGCGTCGCCAAGGCCAAGGCGGATGTCATCCTCATCGCCGGCCACAATGGCGGTACCGGGGCCTCGCCACAGAGTTCGATCAAATTTGCCGGTGTTCCCTGGGAGCTCGGGCTGACCGAGGCCAATCAGATCCTAACACTCAATAATCTGCGCCATCGCGTCGTGTTGCGCACCGATGGTGGCATCAGGACCGGACGCGATGTGGTCATGGCCGCCATGATGGGAGCCGAAGAGTTCGGCATCGGTACCGCGGCCCTGATCGCCATGGGCTGCATCATGGTCCGTCAGTGCCACTCGAACACCTGCCCGGTCGGGGTTTGCACCCAGAACGAAACGCTGCGTGCCAAGTTCACCGGTACGGCTGAGAAAGTCGTCAACCTGTTCAGTTTCATCGCCGAAGAGGTACGCGAAATTCTGGCCCAGCTCGGCTTCCGCAAACTTGAAGAGGTGATCGGCCGTACCGACCTGCTGTGCCAGCTCAGCCGCGGTGCCGAGGAACTCGACGACCTTGATCTCAATCCGCTGCTGGTCCAGGCGGACCCCGGCAATCACGCACGGTATTCGACGGCCAAGGGACGCAATGAAGTCCCCGACACGCTCGATGCCCAGATTGAAAAGGACGCCGCACCATTTCTTGCGCACGGTGAGAAAATGCAGCTGACCTATAATGTGCGCAATACGCACCGCTCGATCGGCACCCGCATCTCCTCACGCATCGTCCGGCAATGGGGCATGACCGGATTGCAGCCGGCGCATCTGACCTTGCGTCTGCGTGGATCGTGCGGCCAGTCCCTCGGCGCCTTTGCCGTGCAGGGCCTGCGCATCGAAGGTTTTGGCGATGCCAATGACTATGTCGGCAAGGGCCTTTCCGGTGCCACCATCGCCCTGCGCCCTCTGACGTCGGCGCGCTTTGTGGCCCGCCAGAACACCATCGTCGGCAATACCGTTCTTTATGGAGCAACCAGCGGCAAACTGTTCGCCGCGGGCCAGGCCGGAGAACGCTTCGCCGTGCGTAATTCGGGAGCCATCACCGTGGTCGAAGGCTGTGGCTCCAATGGCTGCGAATACATGACCGGGGGCCTCGCCGCGGTGCTGGGCCGCGTGGGCGACAATTTTGCCGCCGGCATGACCGGCGGTATGGCCTTTGTCTATGACGAGGACGAACTCTTTGAGCGTCACGTCAATCCCGACAGCGTGGTCTGGCAGCGTCTGGACAGCAGCCATTGGGCCGGCGTGCTGCATGATCTTATTGCCGAGCATCTGGCCGAAACCGATTCGCAGTGGGCCCGCCAACTGCTCACGCAATGGGAGACCGAATTACCGCGCTTCTGGCAGGTGGTGCCCAAGGAGATGCTGTCGCGTCTGTCCTATCCGCTGAGCGATCGCGCCCTGGCTGCCGAATAGCGGCAGAGGCGCCAGGGGCGAGACCGTCGTACCTGGCGCTTCTGCCTACCCCACCCTGCTGCCGATATGGCATTGCCCAGGTACGGGCGTTAATCTGCCAAGCGGACGCGGCAGGGTGTGAAGCTCGACGGGCGTTCAGAGGCTAGGCGCGTGGGCAGCTGCGGGGGGAAATGACAGGATGCGCAAAGAGCCCGTCAGGAGACGGTCAGCTTCGTTGCGAAAGCTGTGTCGGTAACGGATCGCACCCCCATGCCGGCTTCCAGCCTCACACCACGCCGTAAAGCCATCCTGCGCGCCGCGCTGTGGAGCGTCTTCGTTCTCGCGGTACCGGCACCGATCCTGCTGCTTTTGGTATTTCGCTTTGTGCCGGTGCCATTCACGCCGCAGATGGCGCTGCGGGTACTCTCCGGCCGCCCCCTGCACCATGTCTGGGTGGGCCGCAACATAGCGCCCGTGCTCGGGCGGGCGGTGATCGCCAGTGAGGATGAACGCTTCTGCTTTCACCATGGCTTTGACTGGGTCTCGATCGACCAGGCGATCAAGGCCCATGAGGACGGGGCAAGACTGCGAGGAGCCTCGACCATCAGCCAGCAGACCGCGCGCACGATCTTCCTTCTCCCGGTGCGCAGCTGGGTGCGCAAGGGCATTGAAGCCTGGCTCACGGTCCTCATGGAAGCCCTGTGGCCAAAACAGCGGATCCTTACTGCCTACCTCAATCTGGTCGACTGGGGCCACGGCAACTTCGGGGCGGAGGCCGCGGCCAGGAGCTATTTCCACGCCTCTGCCGCGCGCCTCACCCCCCTCGAGGCGGCCCGCCTGGCCGTAGTGCTGCCCGATCCGGAGAACTGGAGCGCCAATCGCCCCGGGCCCTACGTGCGTGCGCGCAGCGGCGTCATCCTGGGGCGGATGGGCTGGGTTATCCGCGACCGCCTCAATGCCTGTGTACGACACTAGCCAAACACGATTTGCCGCTTTTGCCCGGTGCCCGCTTGCCCTAGTTTGCAGCCATGCGCCGCCTCACTCATTTGACGCTCTCTCCTCCGTCCCGCTTCGCCCGTCTCATGATCGGCGAGAAGCGGCTGGCCTATGACCCGGTGATCCCAGAAGACCCCCATATGCATCTGCCGGTCTTCGTCGATCTGGACGGCACCCGCTGCGAGGGTCTGTGGGCGATCGTAGACCACCTCGAAGGTACCTATGGCGATCGCCCGCTCCTGCCGGAGGATGCGCGGCTGCGCGGCGAGGCCCTGCGCCTCGTCGACTGGGCGATGGGACCGTTCCAGGCCACGATCACCGCCCGCATCGTGTTCGAGAAGGGAGCCCAGCGTTACACCGGGGCCATGACCAAACGCACCCCCGACATGAATGTGATCCGTGAAGGCCGTGAAATCCTCAAACTCGCACTCAAGGACCTTGGCGAGATGGCCGACCGCAATGGCTATCTGACCTGCCGCGAGTGTACCCTTGGCGATCTTGCCGTCGCGGCCCATGTTTCGGCTCTGGATTATTTTGGCGAGGTTCCATGGTCTGAGTTTTCCGCTGCCAGTGAATGGTATGTGCGCATGAAATCGCGTCCATCCTTCCGCTCGCTGCTCGCCGATCGCGTGCCCGGCCAGCCGCCTACCGCACAATATGGCGAACTCGACGACATCTGAGCCGCGTGCGGCCATCGCTGCCCAGGCTCTGGCAGAAGGCTTCGATGTCGTGGGCTTTACCGGCGCGGCTCTGCCGGCGGTCGTGGCAGAGCGCCTCGAACAGTTCATCGCACTCGGTCATCATGGCGATATGGGCTGGATGGCCACCCATCTTGAGCGCAGGCGTGACCCGCAAAGCCTGTGGCCGGAAGCGAAAAGCGCGGTGGTGCTGGGCGCCAATTACGGACCCGCCCAGGATCCGCGCCAGCGTCAGGATTGGCGCGAAGAGGGCGCGATCAGCGTCTATGCCCTGGGCGATGACTATCACGACGTCCTCAAGAAACGCCTGCGTCGTCTCTCCACCTTCATTGCCGCCAGCTTTGACTGCGAGGTCAAGCTGTTTGTCGATACCGCGCCGCTGATGGAAAAGCCGCTGGCGATGGCCGCCGGCCTCGGCTGGCAGGGCAAGCACACCAATCTCGTCAGCCGCAACTTCGGATCATGGCTCTTCCTGAGCGTCATCCTCACCGATCTCGAGCTGAAACCTGATCAGGCTCATGAAGACCGGTGTGGCGGCTGCACCGCCTGTCTGGCGGCCTGTCCGACCAACGCACTGCCAGCCGCCTACCAGATCGACGCCCGGCGCTGTATTTCCTATCTGACGATCGAGCACAAAGGTCACATTGCCGCCGCACTGCGTCCGGCCATCGGCAATCGCATTTATGGCTGCGATGACTGTCTGGCCGTCTGCCCCTGGAACAAGTTTGCCCAGGCAGCGCATGAGGCGCGATTTCATGAGCGCGCCGGACTGATGCATCCCGCACTGGCCGATCTGGCCCGGCTCACGGATGAGCAGTTTCGTAGCCTGTTTCGAGGCTCACCAATCAAGCGCATCGGGCGCGACCGCTTTGTGCGCAATGTGCTGATCGCAATCGGCAACAGCCAGCAAACAGGGCTGGCAGCCGTGGCCCAGGCACTTGTCTCTGATGCCTCGGTCCTTGTGCGCGCCATGGCGGTATGGGCGCTGTCACGCCTGGTTTCGTCCGACCAGTTCGCTGACCTTGCCCGTGCGCATCAAGCCCAGGAAACTGATCCTGAGGTGATCGCCGAATGGCAGGCGGGCGTGGACACAGACACCGCCTGAACTATAGAAGTCACGCATGACGCGACCCTTCCGGCTCTTCTGTTTCGGCTTTGGCTACTCCGCGCAGGCGCTGGCCCGTCACCTTTTGGTGCGGGGCGGACAGGTCTGCGGTACGGTACGCAGTGAAAGCAGGCTGCAGGCTTTGCGGTCGCAAGGGTTTGACGGTCTGCTGTTCGCGGATCGCAACGCCGTTCTGGCCGCGCTTGCACGCTGCGATCTTCTGCTGCTGTCCGCACCTCCTGCCGCGGACGGGGATCCGGCACTGATGGCGTTTGGCGACGCCATCATCGACGCCCGTCCCAGCTGGCTCGGTTATCTGTCCACCACCGGGGTTTATGGTGATTGTGCTGGTCGCTGGGTGGATGAGGCCACCCCGGTTGCGCCGGCGAGCGAGCGCGCCCTGCGCCGGGTCGATGCCGAACGTGGCTGGCTGGCACTGGCTGCGACGATTGCCCGGCCCTGCGCCATCTTCCGTCTGCCGGGGATTTATGGACCGGGCCGCAGCCCCATTGAGGCGCTGCGTGAGGGACGGGCTCGGCGTATCGATAAGCCGGGCCAGGTGTTCTCACGCATCCACGTTGATGATCTGGCCGAGGTCCTCATGGCCGGCATGACACGAAAGGTCGACGGCATCTTTAATGTCTGCGACGACGAGCCAGCACCACAGCATGAGGTCATCGCCCACGCAGCAGAGCTGCTCGGCATCCCGCCCCCCCCGCTCGAACCCTTTGCCGAAGCACAGGCCAGCCTCAGCCCGATGGCAAGAAGCTTTTATGGCGAAAGCAAACGGGTGCGAAATACCAAGATGAAGCGTGAGCTGGGTGTACACTTGCGCTACCCAACTTTTCGGGAAGGACTGGCAGGACTTTTATGACATCAGCCATCCTGCAACTCATTCCGCGTTTGGACACAGGCGGTGCGGAACGAACCTGCATCGACGTTGCAGGCGCGCTATGGAAGAACGGCATTCGAGCTCTCGTCGCCAGTGAAGGCGGTCGGCTTGCGGAAGATCTGCGCATCAGGGGAGGAGAACTCATTACCCTGTCCATGGCGAGCAAGTCGCCGGCGCGGATCCTCGCCAACGCCCGCGCCCTCGAGCGGCTGATCGCCAAGCATGACATCAAGCTGATCCATGCCCGCTCGCGTGCACCTGCCTGGAGCGGTCTGATTGCGGCGCGACGCGCAAATATTCCCTTCGTGACCACCTATCACGGGTTTTATTCGGCGCGCACCCCGCTCAAGCGCTGGTATAATTCGGTGATGGTGCGCGGTGAGGCCGTGATCGCCAACTCACAGTTCACCGCGCGCCATATCGAAAAGGAATATCCCGAGCGCAAGGCCCGCATCGTCACCATCCCGCGCGGCGTCGACGAGGAGATTTTCGATCCGGCGCGCATTTCCGCAGCGCGGGCGCAAAACCTGCGGAGCCATTGGGGCGTGCGCCCGCGCGACATTCTCATCCTGCTGCCAGGACGCCTTACCCGCTGGAAAGGCCAGCGTATCCTGATCGAGGCGATGTCCCAGCTTGAGGCCCCGGGCGTACGGGCCGTGCTTGCAGGCGATGCGCAGGGACGGGGCGCCTATGAGGACGAACTCAGCGCGATCATTGCCCGGGCAGGTCTTGATGATCGCGTCATACTGGCCGGGCATGTTGCCGATATGGCCGGCGCTTACATGGCTGCCGATATAGTGGTCTCGTGCTCGGTGGAACCAGAAGCTTTCGGCAGGGTGGCAGCAGAGGCAGCGGCCATGGGCAGACCCGTCATCGCGACCGATCATGGTGGCGCCCGCGAGACGGTGATTGCAGGAAAAACGGGCTTCCTCATCCCCCCTGGAGATGCCACTGCCCTCGCCGGGGCACTGACTGAACTTCTGCAGATGGGGCCCTTGGAGCGGGCGCGCCTCGGTGAAGCAGGTCAGCAGCATGTGCTGGGAAAGTTTACCCGCGCGCGCATGTGCACGGACACCCTCAAGCTTTACGCCGAGCTCGCCCAGGTTTAACGCCCGCCGGATCGCTGATAGGCTGAGCATAGTCGATCGGGATCTGGGCCCACTCCATGAAGAAGTTCTGTCTCACCATCCTGCTGATGCTATGCGCGCTCGCCTTTGGCCAGGCCTGCGCCCAGGCGCTGCCGCCCAAGGCTGCACCCACCGTGCCTGTGGCGGTAAGCACGCTCGCGCCACCGGCAAACTCAACGTTTAACGCACAGCAGGCGACCAAGGCCTATCTTGCCGAAGTCAGCCCGGCTGAGCGTGCCAAGGCGGCGGCTTTTGCCTCGGGAAATCATTGGCTGATGCTCGCTGATGCGCTGGCCGGACTTGCCATCGCGGCCTTGCTTCTATTCACACGACTGTCAGCCCGGATGCGCGATCTGGCCACGCGCCTGACGCGTTCACCGAGCCTGCAGTCGGCGATCTATGCCCTGGAGTTTCTTGCGATCGTCACAATCCTCACCTTTCCGCTGTCATTCTACGAAGATTTCGTGCGACGCCACGCCTATGGCATCTCCAATCTCAGTTTGAATCAGTGGCTGGGCGAATTTGCCCTCAGCAGCGGCCTTGGTCTTGTTGGCGGAGTTATTTTTATCACTGTCGTCTATGGCCTCATCCGTGCGACACCGCGCTTCTGGTGGGCCTGGAGTACTGTCATCGCGGTCTGCTTTCTGGCCTTCGTGACACTCATCGGTCCGGTCTACATCCTGCCCCTGTTCAATACATCAGTTCCGCTGAAGCCGGGGCCCCTGCGCTCGGCGATCGTGCAGCTGGCAGACGCAAATGGTGTGCCTTCCGACCGCATTTTTGTGGTCAACACCTCCAAGCAGAGCGACCTTCTCAACGCCAATGTCTCGGGGCTGTTCGGAACCACACGCATTTCCCTCGACGACACGCTGCTGAAGCGCTGCACGACGCGGGAAATCATCGCCGTGGTTGCCCATGAAATGGGCCATTATGTGCTCGATCACAGCCTGATGATCCTGCCTTGGCTCGGCCTCATCCTGCTGATCGGTTTTGGCTTTGTTGCCGTCAGCTATGGCGGTCTTGTCCGGCTTCTGGGCAGGTTATGGGATCTGCGCGAGATCGTTGATCCGGCGGGATTACCGCTCCTCTATGCCTTGTTCCTAGTTTACATGCTGCTGGCCACACCCGCGCTCAATACACTCAGTCGTACCATCGAGGCGCAGGCTGACATCTTCGGTCTGAATGCGGCCCGCCAGCCCGATGCCTTTGCCAAGTTCTTCCTGCTCGATGCCGGCGTTGACGACCTTACCCCCAGCCCCCTGGAAGAGTTCCTTTTCTGGAATCATCCCTCGGCCGCACAGCGCATTGCCGTTGCCATGCGCTGGAAGGCGGCGCATATCCATGATCCGGATATCGCCAACGGACCTGCCTCGCCGTGAAATCTGGATTTTCACTTTCAGTCGGTGCCCCGGATGCGCCGCTGCACGCCGCCGCCCACAGCCATCACCCCTGGCCCGATGTCAGCCGCGCCGCCCAGCTTGCCTGCTGGAGTGACGCGGCCCGCTTGCTTGACCGCAAGTGGGAGCACATTTTTGCCACCATCCTGCCCACAGCCCAGGCCCATATCGCCCGCCAGCTCAATCTCCCCCATCCTGAGCGCATCGCCTTTGCACCCAACACCCATGATTTCGTGGCCCGGCTGTTTTCCTGCTTCGACAGCTCGCGCCCGGTCCGCGTACTGACCACCTCCTCCGAATTCATGAGCTTTCAGCGCCAATGCGCCAGGCTTGAAGAGGATGGCCTGGCTGTGGTCACCCGCATTGCAACCGAACCCTTTGCAACCTTTACGCAGCGGTTTGCTGAAGCTGCCGCAGGCGCATCGTATGATCTCATATTTTTTAGCCACGCCTTTTACGATTCAGGTTATGTGGTCGAAGATCTGGCCAGCATTGTTGCAGCGGTCCGTGATGAAGAGAGCCTCGTTGTCATCGATGGCTATCACGCCTTCATGGCCGTGCCTGTCGATCTTGCCGCAATTGCCAAGCGCAGCTTCTATCTTGCCGGCGGCTACAAGCTCGCAATGGCGGGTGAAGGTGTGTGCTTTCTCTATTGTCCGCCGGGTTATGGACCACGTCCGCGCGATACCGGGTGGTACGCCAGCTTTTCCGCCCTCAAGGATGGCAAACCTGCCGTTGCCTATGGCGCAGATGGCTCGCGCTTCCTCGGCGCGACCTTCGACGTCTCGGGACTTTACCGCTTCAATGCTGTGCAGGATTGGCTTGCCAAAGAGAACCTGAGTGTCAGCACCATGCTCGGCGAGGTGCGCCGTCTCGAGCGGCAGTTTCTTGACGCCCTGACAGCAACCAGCCGGATTACCCCCGCCCAGCTTATGCTACCGGATGAAAGCAAGCGGGCGCGATTTCTCGCCTTTCGGACAGCGGATGCGGACACCATCACCCATGAACTCCTTGCGCGCAACATCATCGTCGACTGTCGTGCCGACCGACTGCGGATCGGCCTGGGCATCTATCATGAGGTTGCCGATGTGCTGGCGCTGGCTCAGGCCCTAGCGGGCTAGGGCATTGGCAAAGGTGTCCAGAATGGGTGCCGCCGCTTCAAAGATATAGTCGGCATCGTGCGCCGTAATGGTCTGACAGCCCTTGCTGCGCAGTTCCTGGACCGCGTCCATCAAGGCGCCACGCCGAACCAGTATGGAGGTTTCGGCAGCCTCGCCATTCATCCGGGCCCGCAGCGTGAGCGATGTCTTGGCGCATTCGCGCGCCGCAAGACGCGAAAGCATACGCTCGGCCGTGCACCGCACCTCGGTTGGCCAAGCAGCTTTGAGGCTCATCGCCAGTTGCGCCTGGCTTTGCAGGATGATGCCATCGTCGAGCACCTTGAGGCCGTTGGCCGCCAGCGTTGCCCCAGTCGAGGTGATGTCCACAATCGCCTCTGCAGCACCAGCTGACGGGGCCCCCTCGGTGGCACCAGCACTTTCGACAATGCGGTACTCGGCAATGCCCTTATCGGCAAAGAACGCGCGGGTGAGCGTGACATATTTGGTCGCAATCCGCAGCCTCCGACGATGGCGCTGAAAGAAGGCGGCGCAGACATCATCAAGATCGGCAACGCTGGTGACATCGATCCACGACCTGGGCACCGCGACCACAACGTCGGCATGGCCGAAGCCGAGCGCCTTGAGCAAGGCCACGCGCCCATCGAGCACAGGGGCGGCTTCGCGGATCAGGTCTTCACCGGTGATGCCAAAATGCACTTCGCCGGCAAGGAGCGCGCTGGCTATTTCACTGGCTGACAGCAGCATGACATCGACATCGGCAAAGCCGGTCATGTCGGCACGATAGCCACGTGCACCCGAAGCTTTCTTCAGTCCCATCCCGGCGTCGGAAAAATAGTGCTCAACCTGCTCCTGCAGGCGACCTTTGGACGGAATGGCAAGGATGAGACGGTCCGTCATCACGCTGTCCTCTGCGCTCTGCGTACTGCAAGCACACGCTCGGTCCGGATGGCATAGCCAATGGCGGGGATTGATCTTTCAGCCCCCAGATGCTCGAGCAGGCCATCATAACGGCCACCGCCGGCAACCTGTACCGGTCCCTCGGCATCCTCCGCCCACAGTTCAAACACGAACCCGGTATAGTATTCCATGTTGCGTCCGAAGCGGGCCGCAAAGCTGACATCGTCGGGCGCGATGGCAAGCCTGGCAAGGACATCAAGGCGGGCGCGCATGGCTTCCAGCGGAGCCTTGAGATCAACGCCAGCCTTGCGCGTCAGGGCGCGAACCGCTTCGATCGCGCTGCGGGCCTCGCCACTGACAGCCAGAAGCTGGGCAATGAGTTCGGCAATCACCGGATCAAGGCGCAGCGCCGCAGCGTCTGCGGCCTGTTCCATCAGGCGGTCAACGATCTCCTCGCGCGTACGGGCGCCAAAGGGAGCGCCGCCGATCATGTCCATCAGGCCCTCGAAGGCTGGGCGGGCTTCCGCCTCGCCGAGCGAACCCAGATGTGCGAGCAGGCTCTGGGCATCGGAATGCAGGGGTCGGGCAGTGCCCTGCAGCAGGGCATCGAGATACCCCGCGCGCCAGAAGTGGCGCTTGAGGCGTTCGCGCCATTGCGGAGCCAGCGCGAGGCCATCGACAAAATTCGCAAACAGCGAGAGATCACCAAGCTTGACCTTGAAGCGTGCAAGACCGGCAGCCCGCAGGGCTTCGATCGCCAGGGTCAGTATCTCCTCTTCCGCCGCAACCTTGTCATCATGCCCAAGCAGTTCCACACCCGCCTGATAGAACTGGGTCGGGCGTTCCGGTTCCGCCGGCTGATGGCGAAAGGCAAGTCCGTGGTAAGACAGCCGTGCAGGCAGCCCGCCATTTTCCTGCACATACATGCGGCAGATGGGAATAGTCAGATCGGGGCGCAGGCACAGCTCATTGCCAGCCGGATCGGTGAAGGCAAAGGTGCGCCGCCGGATCTCTTCGCCCGAACGGTCAAGAAAGATATCCGCCGGCTGCAGCACCGAAGGTTCTGAGCGGGTGTAACCATGGCGCTCAAATACCCCGAGGATGGCAGCTGCCTGCGTTTCCAGTGCGGCCATATGCGCGGCGGAGTAGTTGGGAAAGGCACTCATGGTTGGCGCCCCAGCATGCGTGTCACCTCCAAAACGAGATCGGCACGGGCGATCGTAGTTTGCGCCGGCCGCTCCTGGACCCAGGCCGCGCGGGTTTCGATGGACTTGGCCAGCTCAAGTCCAAGGGCGAGATCCTTGAGCGTGACAGTACCTGCTGCCCGTTCATCCTCGCCTTCGATCACCGCGATCGCTGCGCCACGCTTATCGGCATATTTGAGCTGATCAGGAACCCGTTTGGTGCCGACATAGGCTTCGCAGCGTATACCGGCTGTGCGCAGCTCATGGGCGAGTGCGAAGGCGCATCCGACATCGCCCATGGACAGAACAAGGACAAGCGGATCTTCGGCCAGCGTGAGCGCGCCACGGCTCATCAGCGCGCTCATGAGGCGGGATACGCCAATCGATATTCCCGTTGCCGGCACCGCCTGCCCGGTAAAGCGGGCGACCAGGTCATCATAGCGTCCGCCTCCAGCAACCGAGCCGAAGATGACCGCTTCGCCAGCCTCATTGATCACGGGAAAGGTGAGCTGCGCCTCGAAGACGGGGCCGGTATAATAATCAAGTCCGCGCACCACGGTAGGCTCGAGGTGAATGCGCTCCTGGTGATCGCTGCGGCCCACCAGCGCAAAGATTTCGGCAATCTCGGCCAGACCTTGTGCGGCATTACCTTCATGGCCCGGGGCGATCTCCGCCCACCACTGCTGCAGGTTGGCCAGGGTTGGATGTGGCGGAACACTGCCCAGAAATTTTTCGACGATTGCGATCTGAGAGGAATCGAGTTCAGCGCCCTTGGTAAAATCGCCGCTTTCATCCTTGCGTCCGGGCCCCAGGAGATCCTTCACCCCACCAAGTCCCAGCCGATCGAGCTTGTCGATTGCCCGCAACACCACACCCCGCCGTGAGGGCTCCACGCGGGCGGCGTCAAGCACGCCGTCAAGCAGCTTGCGGTTGTTCACCTTGAGAGCAAAATCCTGCCCGGAAAGGCCCAGTGCCGTCAGCACGTCGCACACCATCACCAGCAGCTCGGCATCCGCCGCCGGCGAGGCCGAGCCCACGGTATCGGCATCGAACTGGGTGAATTCGCGGAACCTTCCTGGCCCGGGCTTTTCATTGCGCCACACCCGTCCCACCCCATAGCGGCGGAAGGGTTTGGGCAGATCCTGGAAGTTCTCGGCGACATAGCGGGCAAGTGGCGCGGTCAGATCATAGCGCAGGGACAGCCACTGCTCATCGTCGTCACGCAGCGAGAACACGCCCTCATTGGGGCGATCCGTATCGGGCAGGAATTTGCCCAGGGCGTCGGTGTACTCAAAGGCAGGGGTTTCCAGGGCGGAAAAGCCATAGGACTCATAGACCTGCCGCACCGTCTCCAGCATCCGCCGCTCGGCCGCGAGTTCAGCGCCAGTGCGATCACGAAAACCGCGTGGCAGGCGCGCTTTGGGTCGAAGTGGCTTGTCTTTGGCCATGGTGCTCGCATTCGTCAGGACGGGGCGTCTTCCTACCTCCGTCGCTGCGCCGCGGCAAGGAAAGCCCGCCCGGGCAGGGGCATTATTCGCCGGGCCACCCCTTCGCGCGGCTTCGCGCGAAGGGGATATTCAGGCCAGGCTAATGACGGGCGGCGTGCGCCCCCTTGTGGTGGGCATCCCAGGCGGCATGGGCCCGGCTGAGGACATAGGCCCTGATTGCTTCGACATCGGAGCGGTTGAGAATGTCCTTGAAGGAGGCCATGCCGGCGCCCTGCAGTTCGCCGCCGAGGACAATGTTATCGAACTGACCCCAGATCGGACGGGGAATCAGTCGCAGATCTGGCACCTCGCCTTCGGACTGGGCAAAAAAGCCATGACAGACCATGCAGTTCTGCGAGTAGAGGTTGAACCCCTTGTTGATGGTTGCCTGATCGGCGGTCAGCGGCGGGGGCTCCTGGGCCGGCGCGCGCTCTGATGGAATAGCCGCGACCTGCTGGCTTCCCCCCAGCTTGAAGACGAAAAGCCGACCCTGATTGGTCTTGTATTTGGTGAGCGCCGAGGTTGGATTCTTGAAATCGGACAGTCCGCCTGCACCACCCCAGCCGGCGAGCAGCGCGATGTACTGGACGCCGTCGATCTCATAGCTCACTGGCGGCGCCAGAATTCCGGTCTTGAGATTGATCGACCAGAGTTTCTGTCCGGTTTTGGCGTCATAGGCTGAAAAATAGCCATCGGCGCCGCCACCAAAGACAAGTCCTCCGGCGGTCGACATCAGGCCGCCATTCCAGTTGCCTGCCATCGGCTGGTGCCAGACTTCAGTTTGGGTAACCGGGTTCCAGGCCTTGATATAGCCGACAGGCGGCGGTGGCGGATGCCCGCTATCGATCGCCTTGAGTACCGTCTTTGCGATCGCGGCAAAATCATTGCCCGTATTCCAGGCGCGGGGACGGAACACAAAGCGCTTCACGCCTTTGCCCTTGCCTTCCTGTTGCGGAACGAAGATTGCAGAACCATCTGCACTCGGAATGTAGACGAGCCCCGTTTGTGGATCAAAGGTCATGGGCTGCCAGTTATGGGCACCTTCCTCGCGCGGCATCACGACCGTCATTTTGGTGCGATAGCGTGCAGCAGGATTGACGATGATCTTGCCGGTCTTCGGATCAACGCCTTTGGCCCAGTTAACAAGCGCAAAAGGCTTGGCGCTGATCAGCTTGCCAGTCCTGCGATCAAGTACGAAGAAAAATCCGTTCTTGGGAGCCTGCATGATGACATGGCGCAGCCGGCCATCAATGCGCAGATCGGCCAGAATAAGATCTGCCGTCGCATCAAAATCCCAGGTATCACCCGGCGTCACCTGATAATACCAGGCGAGCTTGCCTGTGTTCGCATGCAGCGCGAGTATCGATGACAGATAAAGGTTATCGCCTCCCAGTGGCGAGCGGATGTTGCGGTTCCAGGGATCACCATTGCCGGTGCCAACGTAAAGCAGATTGAGCTTGGGATCATAGGCCATCGCATTCCACGGTGAGCCACCGCCGCCCATCTTCCACCAGGGTGTCATGCCCTTTTTGACCGTCCAGGTCTTGAGCGCCTTGACCAGCGCCGGATTGGCCTGCGGTTTGGCGGGATTGCCCGGCACCACATAAAAGCGCCACACCTTTTTGCCGGTAACGGCATTGTAGGCTGTCACATAGCCTCGGGTATCGTATTCCGCACCGCCATTGCCGATGACGACAAGCCCGTCAACGACAATGGGCGCACCGGTGATGGTGTAGGCACGGCGCCGATCAACCGTATTGACGATCCACATCGGCTTGCCGGTCTCGGCATTGAGCTTGACGAGGCGGCCATCAAGAGTGCCGAGGTAAACTGCTCCCTTCCACACCGCGACGCCACGATTGACCACATCGCAGCAGGCATAACGTCCATAGCGACCTGGTACTTTGGGATCATAGGACCACAGGAGCTTTCCGGTTTTGGCATCGAGCGCCCATACTTTTGACCAGGAGCCCGTCACATACATGACGCCGTGATTGACGATGGGGGTGCCCTCAAGTCCGCGCACCGTATAGGTCCGAAACTGCCAGGCTACACCGAGCTTCTTGACGTTCGTGGTATTGATCTGGGTCAGCGGCGAAAAACGCTGCGCCGAATAGGTGCGCCCATAGGAGAGCCACTGACCTGGCTTTTGATGCTCAATGTCGTAGGCATCGACGTCAGCCGACTTGGCAAGACGGGCCGCCTGACTTGCATCCGCAGCAGTGAGGCCCGTCGCAGCCCCGGTTGCGGCCTGTGACGGCCGCAGTCCCGGCCGCATCGGCGCCAACAAAAAAACGACAGCGGTAACAATTGCCCCGGTAAACCCGAGGATGCGCGTATTCATATGCCTGCTCCCTGATACGCGCGTGTACCCGCGCTTCAACATCTGGCAGGTTACCGATGATTGTGTATGTCCGACAAGATCTCGCAACACAGGAGAGGCGCCCAAACGCCACCGTCTTGACGCAGCGGAAGGTATGAAAGGGTGGAGTGCGCCCTGACTGGCTCCAGGGCCCGGACGGAAGGCCTGCCGGCAAACCAGGGGCATTTGCGCCAGGGGCCGATCTTGCGGCGCAACCTCCACAGCGGTCGGGCACCAAGGCGAGAACAATGGCAAGGCACGGAAGGGGTGAGGGGGCCGGGGGCCCGCCCCCACCCGCACGGCCGGCAATACCCCACTCTCAACCTTGCGCGCCAGGCCTGCGCCTCACTCTTCGTCCGGATAGGGACCGACGCCACCAGCCCTGATGAACGCATCAATATGCTGGTTCAGCACCGGCAGTGGCACTGAACCAAGAGCGAGCACCGCATCATCAAAGGCACGAATATTGAATTTCGCGCCCAACGCCTTTTCTGCCCTGGCCCGATCGGCACGTATTGCCATCGCTCCGATATAATAAGACAGGGCCTGGCCGGGCCAGCTGATGTAGCGATCGACCTCCGTGTCGATCTGGTGGTCGGGTAGCAAGGTATAATGGCGCAGGTAAGCGATCGCCTGCGCCCGTGTCCAACCTTCGGTATGAATTCCGGTGTCGACCACCAGCCGCGCCGAACGCCAGATCTGCCAGCCCAGCATGCCCAACCGCTCGATCGGCGTCTTGTACAGGCCCATCTGCAGACCGAGCCATTCGCAGTAGACAGCCCAGCCTTCGCCATAGGCAGAAATATAGGTGTAGCGACGAAAATCGGGCAGCGACTTGTCTTCCATCGCAAGCGCCATCTGGAAGGCGTGCCCTGGCGCCGATTCATGCAAGGTAAGCGGTATCAGATTGAATAACGGGCGCTGCGACAGGTCATAGGTGTTGATCAGAAACAGCCCCGGGCCGCCGCTTGAGGTCGTAAACGGTGCGAGCGCCCTGGGCACGGGCTTGATGGTGAAGCGCATACGCGGCAGCCGGCCAAAAAATTGCGACAGCTTGCCATCGACTTCCTTGGCGATCCAGGCCGCATCCTTGAGATAGCCGAGCTTGGTCTTGGGATAGAATTTCGGATCCCTGCGCAGATACTGCTGAAACTCGGAAAAACTGCCCTGAAAGCCCATCTGCCGGATGATTGCGAGCATCTGCCGATGAAGCTTCTTTGTCTGCTCGAGGCCCAGCTTGTGAATCTGCTGCGGCGTCATGCGGGTCGTGGTGTACTCAAAGATCTTTGCCCGGTAATAGGCTCTGCCGTTGGGCAGATCATAGGCCGCAAGGCTCATGCGGCAATTCGGAATATAAACAAAATGCAGGTAGCGATAGAGATGCGCGAATGCCGGCTGAACCTTGTTCCGGATGACGGCGATGGCTTCGGTCCGCAGCCTGGCCTGCTCTGCAGCCGGAATTACCGATGGCATCCTCCGGAACGGCGCGTAGAGCCCGGTTTGGTCAGGTTTGGCGGTTGCCGTAACTTTTAGCGATGCATCGCGCCCGATCATGGTCACTTGTGGCTGATCAAAGCCACGCGCCTGCCCAGCCCTCATATTGGCAATTTCCTCGCTAAAATAGCGGGGAATATCGCGCATCTGCGCGATCCAGTTGCGATAATCCTGCTCGCTTCGGAAGGGTTGACGATGGGTCGTCAGGCGACTCCAGAAATTGCTGCCAGCCTTAAGCGGCATCTGGTAATCGCCGAAGCGTTGATTGTTGATCAGAACCTGAATTTGCGGCTTGTAGACGTCATAGTTGATTTGCTCTTTGGGCGAGAGCTGGTCATAGGGAATGGTGTTGAGCGCCGTCATCACGCGACGCCAGTACGCCAGACGCATCGCCTCGGTTGCCGCATCAACGCGGGGCAAATGTGCAGGCACGGTGCTGCGCGGACCATCGCTGGCGAGCATCTGCTTTACCCGCCAGGCCCACTCACGGCTGTAGATTGCCTTGAACCGCGCATCGGCAGTTGACGCTGCCGCCGCACCCGAGCTGGCAGACGCCGTCAGCACGATCAGGGAAACGGCAAATCCTGACAGCCAACTTCGTGTCAAGCGCATCACCTGCCCCAGCCCGACTTCGTGTCGATGGTATGCCTCCTGCGCCTCCTGCACGAGCTGAACCCCCTACACAAACACGTGAATTCTGACTGCTGACGCCGACGCGTATCGTGGCGAACAGGAAAATCACCTGAAAATAACAGCCTGCATCATCCCGGCATCACTGATATCGGATTTACTGGGACCCAGAGAATCCCTGGACCTATGCAACCGAAAAAGACTTGATCCCAGACGCTGACAGAGGACAGTGCATCTTGTACCGCGCATCTTCCGAACGGCGAGGGTCTGATCCTTTCGCCAAGGTTGGCAATGAGTACATTGCAAGGAGAAAATACCGTGAGCTCGGACTTCGAACAAACCTCCCGAACGATACTGACGGCGAGCGAAGAGGCAAAACCTGTCGCCAAGGGCGTCTACATTCTGCCTGCGCAAGGAAACGCCTTTGCCGTGGAAACGGGCGATAGCGTCGTTCTGGTCGATGCCGGTCCCGGCGGCGGCGTCACCCGGCGCATGATCGAAAGTCTGCGCCATTTCACCAATCTTCCTGTCAGCGCCATCTGCTATTCGCATGGCCATCTGGGATACAATGATGGCGTACGTCTGTGGCAACAACATAATACTGAACGCAATGAAGCTCCCGCCACACTGATTGCCCATGAAAACTGCCTGCGACGTTATCGTCGCTACCGCGAAACCGAGGGCCTGCAAAGGGTCCTGGCAAAAGTGCAGTTCCCCGGGCTGACCCCGGCGTTCGCCATGGTCGACCCTACCCTCACCTTTGCCGCGCGCCTGTCGTTGCCGGCGCGCTCCCGCCGTATCGAACTGCTCTGGGTGCCTTCGGAAACTGACGACAGTATCGCCATGTGGCTGCCAGATGATGGCATTCTCTACGCTGGCGCAGCGTTTCCGGGAACGACCATTCCCAACATCGGAACACCGCTTCGTACCCAGCGTTTTACCCTCCGCTGGGCGGAGAGTTGCGAGCTGATGGCAAGCCTCGGGGCGCGCAAGCTGGTTCAGGAATTTGGCCCCCTGATCGATGATCCCGTCGAGATAGAGGATCGGCTGAGCTACACAGCTTCGATCCTGCGCTGGTTTCGTCAGGAGGTGGTCACCCGGATGAACCTGGGGATGAGCGAACACGAAATCCTCGCGGACATGAAGTATGACAGCAAGATGCTCGATCGTCCCTATCTGGCTGCCCGCTATGGTGCGCCCGAGTACATCGTGCGTGATCTGTTTCGGGAAGAGAACGGCTGGTGGGATCGCAATCCCACCAGCCTGCATCCGGCCGCGCCGGCCTCCGCAGCAGCAGCGATCCGCGCTGCAATTGCGGATCCGGACGCCGTTTTCAAGCAGGCAGAGGCCCTCCGCAAAACGGGCGAAATTCAACTTGCCCTGCATGTCATCGATCTGCTTGCCCTGTCCGATGATGACGATGCCATCACAGATCGGGCTCGCACGCTCAAGGCGCAACTCTGCCGAGAACGCGCCAAGCAGGTGCGGCCATATGTGTCCAAGGCGATGTACGAGTCTTCAGCGCGGCTGCTTGAACGTGGTTCCCCGTCCTGGACAGGACTGATTACAGGTGGCAGCTAGCACCTCCCCGAATGATCCGGTGAGGACGCATCAGTTTGCAGGCCAAGGTCCTAAATTCCCAGCTCCCTGAGCGGACGCCCTGAAAAGCTTTGAGACACCTGCATCAGGGCCCGGATACCCCAAGGATTGTTTCCCAACTCCGGGCTGCGCCATAAAGTGCCAGGCACATCGAGCGGAAAGTGGAGGATGGTACAGCTGGTCCGGGTCGAACGGACGACCTCCGGATCCACAATCCGGCGCTCTAACCAACTGAGCTACAGCTGCACACCACGGCGCCTGGGCACCTCGTAAGGTCGGGGAACCTAGGAGCGAATATGCCGAAAATCAAGCACCGCAGGGGGCAAATCCCCCTGCCGGGTCGCCCCGGCTCTGCCGCCCGAGTTTGGGAACTTGTGCCTTATTGGCCGTGGTTGAGGCAGGCGCGAGGGTCGAGTAGGCTTTTGTGCCACCGTTGGCCACTGATATCGACCATGCGCCGCTTCATTCTGATTGCCGCTGGCGTGATCTTCGCGCTAGTCGTTCTGGCTCTGATTGCGCCCTATTTTATTCCCGCCAGCGCCTATAAGGGTCGCATCGCGGCAGCCGCCCAAGCCGCGACTGGACGCAGGCTGGTGATATCTGGTCCAGTGCGCTTCTCGGTATTCCCCGTGCTCGGGATCGCGGCGCAGGACGTCCGTCTGGAAAATATCCCCGGAGCCCCTGGGGGCCCTGACTTTGTCTCCATGAAGGATCTTACGGCGGGAGTCCGTCTCTGGCCCCTCCTCTCCGGAAAGGTCGAAATTACAGCCATAAGCTTCGATCGGCCGGTGATACACTTGGCGGTCGCAGCCAATGGGCAGGATAATTGGACGACGCCAGCAGCGGCGGCAACCGCGCCAGGAGCCACCGCAGGTGGGCCATCCAGCAGCCTGACACCCCGGTTTTCCGGAATTGACATCACCGACGG
The DNA here is from genome assembly GCA_021851325.1 of Pseudomonadota bacterium. Taxonomy (GTDB): domain Bacteria; phylum Pseudomonadota; class Alphaproteobacteria; order Micropepsales; family Micropepsaceae; genus Rhizomicrobium. The sequence continues at coordinate 26,253 of JAJZDZ010000035.1, forward strand.
CACCCTCACCTATGCGGATGCGCAAACCAATGTGCATCACCGCCTGGATCACATCCAGCTCAGGATTGCCCTGACCCGCCTTGACGCACCGTTGCGGGTCGCCGGGAGTTTTATGGCAAGAGGCCAGAAAATTACCCTGGACGGGCGGATATCCTCACTCCTGGCACTGCGCAGCGGCGCCCCAACAGATGCGGATCTGTCGATTACCTCGGCCCTCATCGAAGCGGGCTTCAAGGGTACCCTTGCCCGTCATGACAGTCGCGGCGAAATCAAGCTGGTCACCCGCAATCTGGCGCGCCTGCTCAGCTGGGTGGGAAAGCCGATGGCCTCTGCGGCAGAGCTGGGACGGCTATCACTGCAGGCCGAGATCGACACCACCGGTTCAAGCGAGCAGCTTCGTGCCCTGAAACTGGTGACAGGTGGCATGACCATCACCGGTGAGCTCGCCTATAACGGCCGTGGCACGATACCGATGCTCTCAGGCAGCCTTGCGGCCGATAACCTCAATCTCAACGCCTTCATGGGTAGCCCTGCGAGCACTCCCCAAAGCGGCACAGGCACGGCGCAGGCATCAGGCTGGAGCAAAACACCGCTCAATCTCAGCCTTCTGAACGCAGCGAATGCCAACCTGACACTCACCGCCCAGCACGTCGAACTGCGTCATCTCAAGCTCGACAGCGCCCGAATGCAACTGCGCCTGCAGGATGGCCGGCTCCGCGTCGATCTTGATCCGCTCGCACTCTACGGCGGCAGCGGACAGCTCCAGATTGCACTGCGTCCAGGTCAGCATGGCGTATATCTGGCAAGCAGTTTTGATCTTGCCAATGTTGAGGCAAAGCCACTGCTTCATGATGCGCTGGCGGTAGACCACATCGAAGGTCTGGCTAATCTCTCCTACACGGTGAGCGCAAGTGGTCAGAATCCGGACGCCATCATGCATTCGCTGGCTGGCACTGGCCGCATCGACCTCCGTAACGGCCGCATACGTGGTGTCAATCTCCTGCGCGTTGCCCAGGAAATCTCCAAAGTTCTGGGTAATTCAGCAGGTTCAGGTGGTAACCAGCAATCAACGCAATTCACGACGATGGGCGGCAGCTTTGTCATCAGTAACGGCATTATGACCAACCGCGACTTTCATCTGCAGAGCCCAATGCTGCGCATGACCGGTGCCGGGACGATCAATCTGGGCGCGCGAACGCTGGATTTTGTCGTCAAACCGCTGGCGGTGACATCGCTGTCCCGCACCGGAATCGGTGTACCTTTCCGTATCCATGGGCCCTGGACCCACCTTGCCTACACACCGGACCTGTCCGGCGTGGCTGGAAACATCCTCAACAGTGTCACGCGGGGCGGCATTTCGACCAAGAGCGTGCTGAACGGCCTTATGGGGGGAACCCGGAGCAATGCTCCAGGCTCTCCCGCTCACAAGACGAGCAAACCGCTGCAGATTCTAAAGGGTATATTCGGCGGTCACTGAACGCCGCTCACGTCGCCAGCACGGCAGACCGTGCCGCACGGTACTCTGCCTCAAGACGGTCGACCAACTCTCCGACACTGGGTGTGTCGCTG
>JAJZDZ010000093.1 GCA_021851325.1 Pseudomonadota bacterium
GACCCTGGGCGTGGCTGGCGATTGCGGCTGGGGCGTTTCTCATGGGCTTGCACACCCTGCGGGCGAAGCCGACTGGCGGCATGGGATGGACGCGGGTCGAACCTGTCTTTGGCAGTCGCCGCGCACCATCACCACCGGGTGCAGCGCGTCGATTCTCGGATTCAGCGGTCGCGTTGGATTCCGCGCCCGTCGCGCGGCCGAGTGCCTGGTCTTTGGCCGTGCTCGATCGCATCGAATGGCGCCGCTTCGAGGCTCTGTGTGAAGCCATGCTGCAACACGAAGGGCACATCACGGGATCCCAAGCTTACGGGGCCGATGGCGGCGTTGATATTCGTCTTTATGGTGACGCTGCACGCCAGACCTTGATCGGGATCGTTCAGTGCAAACACTGGTCCAGCAAAATTGGAGAGGTGACTATGCGCGAGTTCCTGGGACTGAAAACGGATCATCACGTGCAGACGGCCCTGTTCATCGCATCGTCCGGTTTCATGCCGGGGGCACAGGACTTGGCAAGACGGCATGACTTGACCTTGCTTGACAGCGCCGCGCTGCTCCAGCGCATCCACGCTTTTCCTGCCGAGGTTCAGCAGCGCCTGCTTGCTGTTGCAACGGAAGGGGACTACACGCGCCCAACCTGCGTTGATTGCGGCAGCAAGATGGTTCTGAATAAGAGGAAATCAAACGGGACCTCGTTCTGGGGCTGTGGGCGCTTCCCGCGTTGCAAGCACACGATGCCGGCTCGGCAGGACGAGGCCCCGGCATGACGCGCATCCCACTCGCCTCGCTGGTCTGGTTCATCTTGTCCGCGGCTGCGCTGTGAATGGCCCTCCGTGCATTTCAATCGATGCCAGCCCCTATGGCACAGCCCGCACATTTCCAGATCGCGTCTCCGCCGCCACCCGCCAAACCTCGCAAGCCTGAAATTGTTCAGCCATCACCCACAACACCTTCACACACGCAGGGGGCAGGTGTGCAACTGATCAAATGCATGAATCATGGACAGGTGACCTACACGAACGATCCACAAGAATGTCCTTCAGCAGCGGAACATCATCTGACGGTCTATCCCACCCAAGGCTATCTTCCGACGAAGCCGTAGGGCACCAGAGTTGCGTTTGCGCCGCGGCATGTTTCTGCAGTATTGTTGTCGGCACATTATGGGGCTAACCCAATTAATTCTGTTGCAATAACAAAATTAACGGGCCTGAACGCATGAATTAAACAGCATTAATCTTAATGCATTAAATCAACATTAAAAATTTAACGAGAAAAATAAACTAACCATGAGCAAATTATATATTATTGCAGGATTGATGATCGCTTTTTGCGGAAATGCCGATGCAGAATTCATAACATGCGTAAGCCCATCTCGCCCTCCCATTGTTAGCGCGCAGAATTCGTTAAGCGTTTTGCCGAATGTATTTAACAATGAAATTTGGACATGCAGCGGCGGGCTACATGGAACATTGCGCGAGCTTGTGAAGAGCGAAAAGCTCATAACGATTCAGCCCGGCGTATTCGACGGAAATAAGGAATACAGTCTGGCTGTACTGCAAAGCAAACCTTAATCAATAGACGATTGATTTTTGAACACCCTCCACGCCAGTCAGATGGCTGGCCTGGGGCGTGTATTTCACGAAGCACCCCGGGGTTCGTCGAAAAGAACCCTGGGGTGATGCACGACCCGCATAGGGCGAGGTATGAACGGCTCACAATGCCCGCGCGTGGGCAAGCGTTACATGCACGTTAATGCGCAAAATACGGCTGCGAAACGCACTTGAACAATGATCGGAAAATGATGACCGACAGGCCTCTATCCGAGCTGGGCGAGGATCTGGCCTCCCAGTCCATCGATGGGATTCTGCTCATGTACCCAGCTCTGCGAACCGCGGATGACACGATCGTGGATCTCACGATGACAACCATCCTTCGCCAACTGCCTGCCGCTGTTAAAAGCTACCTCGCCGACGCCGCAAAGTGCCCTGCAATGCAAGAAATGTTCTTCAATGCAGCCGTTGTTGAGCTGGTTCGGAAGGCGGCAACGGTCTATGACTACCTGTCTGAGCCCGATGAGTTGGATGGACTGGATGATCAGCTTGAGCCTGGGCCCACTGGGGTTTGACTCCCCGTAAGCCCAAGCCTCTATGCGCCTTTCGCCGCCATTTCCGCCGCCACTTCCGCCGCTGCGGCCAGCAACTCAGGCGCGAAGGCATACCGCGTGCGCCAGTTGTAGCCTTCCTTGATATGCCCGCTATGGATCAATTCCGCCTGCGCCTGGTCAGCCTCCTGCGCCACGCGGGCAATGTAGGACGGGTCGGTTTGCTTCCAATTATCAATCTGATTGGCGGCTGGCACCTTGATTGGCGTGCCGTCAGGATTCGTTCTGGACGACTCCGCCTCGCCCTTGATCAGCGCCTGGATCGCGCTCAGGCGGTTCAGGCGCGTGAGTTGCCGCAGCGTGTTCTTGTCGAACTTGCGGTCCTCGGGCAACAGGTTGTTGACCATCTCGGCCGTGCGCTGCCAGGCCTGGGCGTTGATGAAGTTGAAGTCGCTTGATCCACGACTTTTATTGATCACAGGGCCAAGGATCTTGGCCGCACGTGCATCGCCTTCCCTAAGCCCGTTGTTGAAGGCGTTGGTGACTTCCACATAAGCGGCATCGTTCTTCACCTTGGCTGCAGCATCCGCCTTGGCCGCCTTCGCGGATCTGAAACTGTCCATGAAGTCTCCAACGCGGTTCGCGGTGTCCTGCGCCAGCCAATCCATTCCTGCCATGTTCTGATCTCCTTGGTGTTGGATTTAGGTTGGAGTTCCAGTATTCCTGCTGCTTTCAGCAATCGCCTTTGAATTCCCGCCCGGCCCTGTGGATCCACCGCCTTCACCACCTTCGCCGCCGCCCTTCATGTGGCGGGCCACCGCCCTGCCGATGGCATCTGCCTGTGATTCTTGACCACCAGCCTTGCCCACGCCTGCCATCGGATTGCGGGCACGCCCCACAATCCCACCCACATAGGCGTGCGACTGGCGTTCGACCTCGATGCCACCGGTGTCCACCCCCATGGCCTGCCCCAACCACCGCATCACGGTCTGCGGCACCGTCGAGATCAGGTGCACGCTCTTGTTGGCCACAGCATAAATCACGCCCATGGTGATCACAATCATGCCCAACGCTGACGCCGGGCCCGCGACCGTGCCCTGCATCTCGCTGGCGAAGGCGATCTTCAACCCGGTACCCACGAAACCAAACACCGCATTGATCAGCAAAATCGTGAGGAAGAACCCGAAAATCATCAGTGTCGGGCGTGCCAGAATGTCCAGCAGGTGGAAGTACCCCGCGCGCATCGCCCGATCCATCCCTTCAGCCTGCAGCCGAGGCTCCAGCAACCAGCGTGCGCTTTGCAGCGCCGCTGACTCCCCTTGCCCCAACAGGTCATCCCAGGCGCTGGCCATGCCGTACAGCCGCAGGCTCTTGAGTTCACTTGCTAGGTCAGCTCGCATGGCCGGCCTCCTGGGTGTTGGCGGCACGCAGCCGGTCGTAGCGGTGGGTGTCGGCGCGAAACGCCTCGCGCAGCGCCAGTACCGTGTCCGCCGATGGTGGGCGCTGCGGATCGCTCAGGCGAGCCAGCACGTTGCGCACGTGCTCCACACGGATCTGCCCGCTGGGGGTGACGTGCTCAAGGACCAGTTCCACCGCCACCAGCAGCGCATCCAGCCCTGGCATGGGCACCGGCGCCAACACCTCCGAGAGCACCCGGTCGCCGGCTGTCCTGCACGTTCTTCTCCACCACCCCCTTCTCCCAGCCCGAGGCCACGTTGCAGAAGTCCGCATCGAACAGGTAGGTCGTGGCTGCACATGGCCGCAATTGCCGAACTGAGGGCCAATGCATGGGACGCCGACGCAGTGTCGGTGCATGGAGCGAGAGACTTCCAGCAGTTGCCGGCCGCTCCCCGGTCGAATGGGGCCCGGACCATTTGCAGGGCTCGGAAGCGCGCGAATCCTGGAGATCGATGCCTTTCCTGGGCGATCGAGACCTCAGAACGGCCAGACTGGGAAGGGCGCATCGTTCAGGGCCGGCAGCGCAACCCGGCAC
>JAJZDZ010000094.1 GCA_021851325.1 Pseudomonadota bacterium
AGCGGCATCTGGGCGACCTCTTGAGCCGGGTGCGCTCCTCCGAACCAATCCGCGCCGCCATCGCCCAGGGACTGGTCGGCGCCATCATCGACGGCCTCATTGCGCTTCTGGCCGTCGGCATTCTCTTTTTCTATTCGGGGCTGCTCGCCGGCATCGTCCTGATTTCGGTTGCCCTCTACCTTGCAACGATGCTGCTCGCCTATCCGGCCCTGCAGCGGCGCACCCGCGAGCAGATCCTGGCCGCCGCCGCCGAGCAGACCAATTTGATGGAGAGCCTGCGCGCCGCAACCACGATCAAGCTGATGGGCCGCGAGGCCGAGCGCGAAGCGGTGTGGCGCAACCGCTACGCCAATGTCGTCAATGCCCAGCTCGCGGTAGGCTCCTTGCAGATCAGCACCAATGCCGTGCGCTCCGTCCTCATGGGCCTGCAGACCGTGCTCGTGATCTATTTTGCCGCCCGTATGATCATTGCCGGTGAAGGCTTCTCGGTCGGCATGCTGGTTGCCTTCTTCTCCTTCCGGCAGACCTTCTCGGACCGGGCCACCGCGCTCGTCACCCAGGCCATGCAGTTCCGGCTGCTGGGCGTTCATCTCGATCGCTTGAGCGACATCGTCCATGCCGAAGCCGAACCGTCCTTGCCGGGGCCCTTCGGCTATGGCGCCCAAGGCGCCATCCGTTTCAAGTCGGTCTCGTTCCGCTATGGCAGCACCGACCGGGCGACCCTCGAAGAGGTCGACCTCGATGTTGAATCCGGCGCCTTCGTGGCCATCGTCGGCCCTTCCGGCTGCGGCAAGACCACGCTGGTCAAGCTCCTGCTCGGCCTTTATCCACCCACCTCCGGCGAGATCTGGCTCGATGGCCTGTCAGCCACCCCGTCCATCTGGTCGGCCTGGCGCGAGCACGTCGGTGTCGTGGCCCAGGATGACCGGCTTCTCTCCGGCACCATTGCCGACAACATCGCGTTTTTCGATCCGCAGCTGGATATGTCCCGCGTGCGCAAGGCGGCCATGGCCGCCCGCATCCACGACGACATCCTGCGCATGCCGATGCAGTATCTCTCGCTCATCGGCGACATGGGCTCGATCCTCTCCGGCGGCCAGAAGCAGCGCATTCTTTTGGCCCGCGCGCTTTACCGCGAACCAAAGATCCTCATTCTCGACGAGGGCACGGCCAATATCGATCCCGACACCGAAGAGAGTATCGCTGATCTCGTCGCCGCGCTTCCCATCACCCGCATTGTCGTGGCCCACAGAGCGGCACTCCTGGCACGGGCAGGACGTGTGCTCCTGCTGCGCAATGGCAGGCTCGAAGAGATTGCGCTCACAAAGCTGCCGGCGGAGGTCTGATTGCGCAGCAGGCTCGCGCGCTGTCTGTTCGCCGCGCTCACCGTGCAATATCGATGCCGTCAGACGTGCGGAGTAGGGCGGGCCGAAACGCGCGCGCCCGGAGCTCAAATCTGAGGGACGTTTTGAGGGACAGTTTTCGTGGCGCTTGAAGCCTCAATGGGCAACGCGCGGATCAGAGCCGCGAATATCAAACACGCTGCTTCACTGGGCTTTTCGGCAAGTGATGCTGCGTGAATGCCCCAAAAGACGCGGCGTTGGGCGGAGGAGGTGGAAGTCAATAAATGTGAGAAAAATCGTTATAAATCAAATACTTAAGTGTTCTGGCGGACAGGGAGGACGGTCAAGCATTGAGATAACCTCTTGCTATCACAAGATTTCCTCATCGGTCCCGGCGGTGAGGTACAATTTGACTGCCACTTCGGTCCCTCTGCATTCGAATACTGCAACGGGCCGAAACCGAGCGGGCACAGTCCTCGGTTAATTGGGCTGTGTAAATATTGGGGGGAGAGAAAAATGCTCAGGACGGCCCGCTCGGCCGTGAACAGAAGAACCAATATCGGTAAAATTCAGGCGAACCGGGACACCAAGGACGATGAAGAGCACTTGGTTGACGCGATAGCCCTATGGCGAGGACTGACGACAGAGCCTACGAAAGCCATTCAACAGGCACGTTCAAAGCCTGCGCGAGCTTCGCGATTGTCTCAGCAGTTCCCGCGCGACGCCCACTTTCTAGGTCGGACAGATAGCCCTGACCGATACCTGTTTTGAACTCCAGATGCAGTTGCGTTTCGTCGCGCCACTTCCGAATGGCTTTCAACCGACTATCTCCCCGAAGAATTGCAGCACTAACCTCTGGGGGCAGTATGCCGCCACCGGCGACCAATTCGGCCTTTCGAGCGTCATAGATAGCGAGGTCATCGGCATCCTCGGCCTCATGCTCGGCGCGTTCCAGGAGTGCCTCGTATTCGGCACGGGGCAACACGACCAGCTCTTCGCCACTGGGGCTACGAATGATCTGCGGTGCATCCATGGTCTTAACTCCTTTTGTAACTCGTAGTGGTTCTGCGGCCTATGTAGATCGCCAGGATCGTGGTCGCATCCTCATCAAAGATCACCCGGTAACTGCCGATGCGTAGTCGGAAGCCCTCGCGTCCCCGAAGGGCCTTCACGTCGCCCTGGCCAGTCATGGCATAGCGGTGCAGCCCAGCTTCCACCTGCTCGCGGGCATCTCGGGGAAGGGCATCGAGATCCTTGGCGGCACTCGGTGTCAGGACGACGGTTTTCATGAGCGATAATATCGCTACACTTTGGATTTTGTCAAGCGATAATATCGCTATACTGCCAGTGCCATCACCACAACATCGGCTTCAACGATCCGCGGTTTAACAGGTGGTCCAAGATCGGGGGCAAGGTCACCGGCACCATCGCCGACAACATCGCCTTCTTCGACCCGGAGCTGGACATGCAACGGGTGCACAAGGCCGCTATGGCCGCCCGCATCCATGACGACATCCTGCGCATGCCGATGCGGTATCTCTCGCTCATCGGCGACATGGGCTCGATACTCTCCGGCGGACAGAAGCAGCGCATTCTGCTGGCCCGCGCGCTCTACCGCGAGCCTAAAGTCCTCGTGCTCGACGAAGGCACCGCGAACATCGACCCCGACACCGAAGAGAGCATCGCCGATCTCGTCGCCGCGCTTCCCATTACCCGCATCGTCGTAGCACACAAAGCCGCGCTGCTCGCGCGGGCAGGGCGCGTGCTCCTGCTGCGCAATGGCAGGCTTGAAGAGGTCACGTTGCAGAAGCAGCACGTCGAGGCCTGAGCACGCAGCGGCGTCACGCGCTGTCTGTTCGCGGTGTTCACGGTGCGGTGACGTTCGCCATCACGACAGCTGCTGTTCGTGCGTCCGGACCGAAACGCGTGCGCCCGGAGCTCAAATCTGAGGGACGTTTTGAGGGACAGTTCTCGCGGCGCTTGAGGTCATCATGGACCGCGCACGGATCAGAGCCGTGCACACTAAACACGCGGTTTCGCTGGGCTGTTGGCAAGTGTGATGCTGCGTGAATGCCCCAAAACACGCCGACTTGGGCGGAGGAGGTGGAAGTCAATAAGAGCAGGAAAAATCCCAACAAACCAAAGACTTAACTGTTCTGGCGGACAGGGAGGGCGGTCAAGGTGGACGATAAGCGCTTGACTTAAAAGCGACCTTTTACAGACCGCCTGCGTGAGGGAAGTTTTGATGGCCAATCTCCGAATGGTGGCCAGGCGCTATGGGCGCCGCCAGATGAAGCGAGTCCCGTGGCGAAGGCCTCTATTGAGCCCGGAAGGTTTTGCTCCCGACCACGTCGGCGCTATCCCTCGCTGCTGCGCTTAAGCCATTTCATTGCTGCGGTAGCGGCGGAAACTAGTACGAGCACAGTGGCCACCGGCACGAACGCGGAGTACTTCGCGCTGACAAACGCGATACCCCCACCGACAATGAATGCGATCGCAAATGTCACGATATTATTTCGATCGGAACGCATCGCTTATCCTCACCTGACTGCCGGTCATCTCGTCAACAGGGTTCTAGGGCGGCCTAGCGTCCGATCTTTGGCCAGAATTGCCGTCCAGTGATTACCAGCGCAATAAGCCAGATGTCCATAAGGGCGAAGGCTGCAGTGGACTTTTCCCATTGCTGAAACGCCTTTTCGAGGGCGGGCTTCAGGACTTCAACTTCGTTTGTCACAGCCCGCT
>JAJZDZ010000095.1 GCA_021851325.1 Pseudomonadota bacterium
ACATATCCGCTTTTATGCCGGTGCACCGCTGCGCCTGTCTTCGGGACTGCGTCTGGGTGCCATGTGTATCTGCGATACCAAGCCGCGGCAGCTCAGTGAGCGCGAGCAGCGCCGCCTCGCGGTGATTGCGCAGATTGTGGTCGACGAGATGGAATTGCGCCTTAAAGGAGCCCAGCTCGAGGAGGCGAGAGCGGCAGCGGTGGCGGCGGCGCGGGTTAAGAGCGACTTTGTCGCGAATGTCAGCCATGAGCTGCGTACCCCTCTGACCAGCATTATCGGCTTTGCGGGGATCCTCAAGGCAACCGGTGAGCTTGGAGCCCGTGAGCGCCATTACGTGGAGCGGATCTATGATTCAAGTCAGAGCCTGCTTGCCCTGATCAATGATGTCCTGGATTTTTCCCGGCTGGAGTCCGGGCGCCTCAAGCTGGAACGCAGCGACGTCGATCTGACGGAGTTTGCGGAAGGACTGGTCCGCCAGTTCCGTAACCTGGCGGACGAGAAAGGCCTTAAGCTCGAGCACAGCACTGAGCCTGGCGTGCCCAAGGTCTGGTATCTTGAGAAACAGGCGACCAAACAGATCCTGACCAACCTTATCGCCAATGCGATCAAGTTTACCGATCGCGGCCATGTCCGCCTGGAAACGGCGCAGGAGGATGGCCGCCTCATTTTTCGGGTACGCGACACCGGTATCGGAATTGCCGAGGATCAGCTCGAGCGCGTGTTCGAACGCTTTGAGAGAGGCGGCAGCTCGACGGCCCGCAAATATAGCGGTACCGGCCTTGGCCTTGCGATCTCCCGGCAACTGGCGGAACAGATGGGGGCTGTGCTGGCGGTCTCCAGTGTCGTCGGCAGTGGTACGACCTTCACCCTCTCCATTCCTGCAGCAGCCCGTCCGGAGTTGGGATCCTGAAAGCCGCCCTGACGGAGGGTGAGCGTGGGCTGGGTCATATCCTGGACAGCCGTCCGCACCGAGCTGGTGACAAGATTTTGAAAGGGCGCGGCCGCCAGGCGTGATCAGCCTGGACGGCCGCGCATCTTCTGTTCACCACAGGTGAACACGTTTGTCTGGAGGCAGGTAATATTTGCTGCCTGGCTTGACGTTAAAGGCGCGATACCAGGGATCAAGATTACGGGTCGTGCCGATCACCCGGTATTCCGGCGGGCTGTGCGGGTCGGACAGCAGCTCCACGCGCAGCGCGTCGGGTGTGATTTTCATGCGCCAGACCTGGCCGTAGGCAAGGAAGAAGCGCTGATCGCCGGTAAAGCCGTTGAGAACGGGGGCCGGTTTGCCATGCAGCGACAGATGATAGGCCTTATAGGCAATGGTCAGTCCGGCGAGGTCGGCGATGTTTTCACCGAGCGTGAGCTTGCCATTGATGTGAATGCCAGGCACTGGCTCATAGCTGTCATACTGATCCGTGAGTGCCTTGGTCCGGGCATCGAACGCGGCGCGATCGGCCTTGGTCCACCAATTGTGGAGCACACCGTGAGCATCGAAACGCGAGCCCTGATCGTCATAGCCATGACTCATTTCATGACCGATAACCGCTCCGATGGCGCCATAATTGACGGCGGCATCGGCATTGGGATCGAAGAACGGCGGTTGCAGAATGGCGGCCGGGAATACGATCTCATTCAGCAGCGGATCATAGTAGGCATTGAGCGTCGAGGGGGTCATGTCCCAGGAGGAACGGTCGACCGGCTCATCCAGATGGTCGGTGCGCCGGCGCCAGCGAAACTGTCCGGCGCGCTGCACATCATCTAACAGCTGGAAGGGAGTGATGATGAGCCGCCGGTAACTGGGCCACTTGTCCGGATAGCCGATATGGGGGCTGAGCAGTTTCAGCTTCTGAAGCGCCTTGGCTTTGGTCTTGGCACTCATCCAGGTCAGGGTTGGAATGTCCTGCTCATAGGTCTGGCGCAGATTGGCTACGAGTTCTTCGGCCTTGGCCTTGGCTTCAGGTGGAAAATACTTGGCGACATAGAGGCGTCCGAGGGCAAAGCCCATCTGCTGGTCGAGCAGATGGACAGCGCGTGTCGCCCGGGCAAGCTGTACCTTTTGTCCAGCCAGAGCGGTGCCGTAGAAAGCAAAGTTGAGGCGCTCGACATTCTGCGGCAGTTCTCCGGCGAAGGCATGGAGGTAATGCACCGTCAGATAGTCCCCCCAGGTCGATGCCGGAGTGTGGGCGAAGATCTTGGCGAGGGCGGGCATCGCCGACTTGTCGGTGGCGATGATGATGCGCTGGCCATGGGGTCCGCGCGGGCTCACCCCTGAGGCGGCAAGCCAGAATTTCCACGGAAAGCCGGGCGCAAACTTGTCCAGCTGGCTCACCGTCATAGGATTATAGTCTTTAAGGACGTTACGCCGTGCCGCCGCAGGTCGGCTCACCTTGGCGATCGCAAACTCCAGCTGGTACACCTTCCGGGCTCGGAGCTTGGCGTCCTTGAAGCCGGCGAGCGCCATCATCTTGACGAGCCAGGCCTGGTAGGCGTGGCGCACCTTAACGATCGCCGGGTTCTTGCTCAGATAATAGTCGCGGTTGGGCAGACCGAGCCCGCTCTGGCTGACATAAAGGGCATAGCGCGACGGGTCCTTGAAGTCGGGGCTTATCGAGAGGGAAAAAGGGGCGACCCGGGCGGAACCGCCAAACAGCGGATTGTAGGTTTGGGCGGCGAGCTTAGCCATGTTGGCAGCGATTATTGCTGGACTCGACATGTGTGCGAAGCGTTCAAAATCATGCGCCGGAGGGAGCAGCCCCTGCCTGTCGATCTCTTTGACATCCATGTAAGCGGTATAGAGATCGCGCAGCTTTTTTTCGTCGGGAGTGAGATCGGCATAGGGCTTGGCACGCAGCTGCGCAACGATGGCGCCAAGCTCATGTTCCGTACGTTTGGCAATGTCGAGCCATACGCCGGTCGAGGTGCGGTCCGCCGGTATTTTGGCGTGCTTGAGCCAGGTGCCGTTGACATATTTGAAGAAGTTATTCCCCGGCGCCACGGCGGTATCCATCGCGCTCAGATCAACGCCCCAGGCGCCGAACTTCGGCTTTCCGGCAAGGGCTGGCGCGGCAACCAGACCCGCCACAACCGTACCGGCAAACAGCATTGGCAACAGACGCATCGTCAATCCTCCCCCCAATGGCCACGCGTGACGTGGGCCCTTCCGTGCGCGTCAGGCTAGACCGGGCGCTTGCTGGCGCGCAACCTGCCTTTTGCCCACGGCCAGGCTCCGCGCCATGGCCCCCCCCCTCCGTGTCCGGTATCGTCTGTGATACGCTTTTGCGGGTGATCAGGCGCGGGGCCGGCAACGAGAGCCATGACCTCCAGCGCGATCGCGAGGCAGGCAGCCTCGACGCGGCCGACGATTTGAGTCGTGTACTCTTGCATGCGGACAAGTGCTTTCGTTGCGTCGCTTGGTCGGGCGCACCGGCAACCGTGCGCCGACAGCTGCAAGCCTTTGACGCGCTTGAGCCGCTTCGACGCTTTGGTTCACCAACGCGCGGCATCGAAAAAAATAGACAGTTTGAATGCCAATTCTCGTCGAGACGGCCAACTCCTAATTTCTCAATCACATTGGACAGGCTTTTGCGCGGCAGTCCGAGCGGTCACAAGGTTCAGCCCAGGTCAATAAAACTCATTCTCTGCAACTGTTGGCATCAACCGTGCACGAATCTGCAGACGCGTCACCGACACCACAATCGCGAGGAGCGTGTGTAAAACTGCTGCACGCAACAGATTTGCAGTATAGAGTTGGCAGTGGAAATCCGAACGGGCGAATGAAACGCTGTGCCAGGGGCCAAGACAGAGCGTGCTGACGCAGAAAGACTTCAGCACACCTTCAATCGCTTCGTCGCCAAGCTCGACGCGAGCCTTACGCCCGCATCGCTGCGTGACACCATGGCCGATGTGGCCTCCATGTTCGGTCTGCGTCACATCGCCTATCTGGCGCTGGCGCCGGGTCGCGCGCGCCGTCCGAACATCATCACAACCTATCCGCAGGCCTGGGTCGAGCAGTATCAGAAATCGCATTATCATCGGCTCGATCCGGTGAT
>JAJZDZ010000036.1 GCA_021851325.1 Pseudomonadota bacterium
TGGAGCGGATCGCAGAAGAGCTCGAACCTGGCTGTGGCAGCCACAAAACTCGCTCTTGTGGTTATCTTGGACGCTGCCGCCGCTTTCTGGCCTCGGCAAGCCTGCTGGCGATGTTTGGGCTGGTGCCTTCGCAAAGCTATGCCAGCGTCGCAGATAATCCGTTTGCCGGGCTTAGCGCGGTTTCAGATCACCAGCTTGCCCACAGCCGCGGTGGCTTCATGGTAGCAGGCGTAAACGTGAATTTTGGTGCTGTGGTGAAGACAGTGGTGAACGGCTCGGTGGTTCTGGAAACCCAGCTGACTGCGACCAATGGTGGCGTGGTTGCGGTGCAAAGCGGGCCGGCCATGACATCATCGACCCCGATACCCGGATCCCCTCAGCTCAATGTTCAGGTACTTGGTGCTGCAAAGGCAGGCGCAGGTACCTTGGTGCCCGGGCAGAACGCGGCCAATGTTTTGACTGCAGGGGTTATCATCACCGGTCCTGGCGGTACCTCCGAAGCGGTGAGCAGCTTCGAACCATCAAGCATTGTAAACGCGGTGACCAGTAACGCCAGTAACCAGGCGATCACGCAGCAGGTTGAAATCAACGTCACACTCAGCGACTTCAGCGCCTTGCAAAGCCAGATTCAGTTCAGCCAGTTGGGGACCAATATTACCAATGGCGTGCAGTCGGCATTGTTGACGAGTATGCCGCACTAGTGTGGGTACGCCGATCGTCGGACGAGGTCTTCTGGCTGAAGATATGGCAAGGGAAGAAACCCGTGAGGCGGTCGAAATTCGCGGACAGCGAGATCATAAACATCCTGCACCAGCAGGAGGCTGGTGAAAGGACGGCGGATATCTGCCGTCGCTACGGCATTAGCCCCGCCACCTTCTTCAACTGGAAGGCCAAGTTTGGTGGGCTCGATGCCCATGGCGTTCAGCGTCTCAAGAAGCTCGAGGAAGAGAACCGGAACCTCAAGAAACTTCTGGCCGATGCGATTCTGGAAAACGTCAGGTTACGCGAGGTATCGGGTAAACCCCGCTGAATCGCTGACGCGGAGATACGTCCTGCCAAGCTTCCCCATCTACCCGCCGAAGAGGTCAATGTTGATGGGAATACGCAGCATCACCCGCACATCTGGCGCATCGCGGGTGGCACCGATCTGTGTCGTGAAATTGATGCCGACACGGGGATTGACCTGGTAGGAGGCGCCGACGATCAGGCTGCCGACCTGCAGGGCACTGGAGGTGGTTGGGATATTGTCGAGCATGACTGTTGTGCCGCCAATGTAATAGTGCTGGTAGCCCAGTGTCAGCGAGGTGGATTCGTTCAGTGCGATGGCCATACCCAGGGTGGCGCCAAATGCGTCTCCGGCACTGACATTACCCACCACGCAGGCCTGGTTGTTCTGGGGGCCGCAGGTCTGGGAAATGGTCTTGTTTTCATTCACCGAAAAGCTGTGGTCGTACTCGACACTGCCAAAGAGCACGACCGGGTCTGAGGGATAGATGAAGGTAAGGCTTGGCTCGACGGCATCAAATCCCGAGCCGGTTGGAAGCCCAAGGGGGGCGCCATTGGCCTGATCATAGGGAACATCGAAGGGCCCGGTTCCGGTGGAGGTCTTGTAGCGGAAATTGGCGATGAAGATCGGCCAGTCTTCGCGCCCGGAATTGAGCTGGTAGTGGGCGGCAAGTTCGACGTCGCCTATGCCATAGCCGGTGGTATAGCTCTGGAAGGCATGGGCATTGCTCGTGGCTGGAATGTCGGTTTCGCTGTTCTGACGATAGAGGTAGGGCACCTTGGCTTCGAGCTCGAGCCGGTTGGTGAGGCCATAACGAGCGGTCAGGGAGGCGACGGTGATGTCGCCACGGATATTGGAGGCATCGATGACGCCGACCAGAAGGCCCTGAACGATGGAGATCCCGCGGAAGATCAGCTGGTTGGTGGAGACGTGGTCGAATTCGATGGAGGGCTCAAGCGACAGCGTCCCTTTTGGCGTCAGGACGCCGCCAAGGTCAGGCAGGGCCTGGACCTGGGGACGGGGTGCCTGGTGTGGCGCCTTTCCCACCGGCTTTGCTGTCTCCTCGCTAGGCTTGGGATTTGGTTGCGCCACAGCCTGTGGTTCTGTTGCGGGAGTCGTGGTCGCTGCAGCTGCGGCGACACGCGCAGGCCGCTCTGATGGGGTGGGAACCGGTGCAGCTTTGGCAGTGGCCGGCGTTTCTTTCTCGAGCGCGAGAATGCGCGCCGTCTGGCGGTTGATTGCAGCCTGAAGCTTGCGCAAGGTCGCTTCCTGACGGGCAAGCAGCTTCTGCTGGATGGCCATCTGCGCACGATAGCGCTCGAGTTCGCTCTGCAGAGCCTTAAGATCGATCGGAGGTGGCTTGTCCGCTGAGGTCTCAGACTGTGTCCCTTGCGCTAAGGCTGGCAGCGTGAAGGCGATCACCGCGCCGCCTATCATGAGCGCCTGCCTGACAGTGGCCAGATATTTCATGAAGTGCCCCCTCAGCATGTGCCGCCTGCCCGCGTCAGGTCATGGCAAAATTGGAAGACTTACCTCAAGCGAATGCCCCTGCTGGGGGCTTATCATCTTTGGTATCGATAAACAGAAAAGGCTTTGTATTGATCAAATGTAATACCGGCTTGTGTGCGTTCGTCCTATGACCATTTCGCGGGAAGATATGTGTAACGTGTTACTTGTTGCCGGCGGAGCAGCTGATCACTAATTTAAACACAACATTAAGATATTGACGGCAAATGCTTCTTGACGCCGAGCAGTCTCAATTTTGTCAGGTGAGGGTGCTCGTGCGCAGGTAGTTCTTCTTGGGGCGCTTTGGCGTAGACGGTCCACCAGTTCATGGTGAGGCTGCGTGCCGTAGCGGAAGAATTCAGAACATGCCGACGTCAGCTTGATCCCGGTCCCGGGAGGAGCAAACGCGTCCGGTGTGCATGCCGAAGGGGCTGGGAATGAGACGTAGTTGGTGGAAGTTCAGGGGGAGGCATGCTTGCGGCTGCATAGCGCTCTGGGTCGGGAGAAAACCGTCATAGTCGCCGGCCTGCGCGGCACCGGCGAACTATGCACCAGCCTGGCGGAAGCCAAGGTAAGCGGACTTTTCTGCAGCAAGGTTGATGAAATCGCGAAGATAGCGGCGCGTAAGAATGCGGCCGCAATCCTTATCGATCTGGACAGCATATTGGGCGCCTCTGATCGCGCCGCCCTGAAAACTCTCCGCAGTATCAGTGGCGCCACCCCCATTATCGGCGTGTGCGAGGACGACGCCGGTCAGACGCAGGCACTCGCCAAGGAATATCTCAAGGATCACCTCTTTGATCAGATCTGCACGCGCCCTTTGGACCTCGCCCAGCTTCTTTCATCGCTGCAAAAGACCAGGATCAGCCCGCAGCAAGGTGCCGCCGTGCTGAACGGTAGCGGTGGCGATGATCTGGGCATCGTCGGCGAAAGCCCCGCCATTGTCGCCATCCGCCGTGCCATCCGGAAAATGGCGGCCACCGATGTGCCGGTGCTGATTACGGGAGAAAGTGGGACAGGCAAGGAACTCGCGGCACGGGCCATTCACCAGCTGTCACCGCGGCACGGGGCGCCGTTCGTGGCCATCAACTGCGCCGGGCTTCCACCCGGGCTGATTGCCTCCGAGCTCTTTGGTCATGAACGCGGCGCCTTTACCGGCGCCGTCGCCCGCAAGCTGGGACGGCTCGAAGTTGCCAATGGCGGAACCAGCTTTCTCGATGAAATCGGTGACTTTCCGCTCGAGCTGCAGGGCCATCTGCTGCGCTTTCTCCAGGAAAAGGTGATCGAACGGGTGGGCTCAACCGCCTCGATCCGGCTCGATGCGCGCATTGTTGCGGCGACCCATATCGACCTGAAGAAGGCGGTCGAGGCTGGACGCTTCCGCGAGGACTTGTTTTATCGCCTGAATGTCCTTGCCATCGAGATGCCCCCGCTGCGGGCACGCGGGGATGACATTGCGCTGCTTGCTGACCGCTTCGCCCGCAAGTTCAGCCATGAGGTCAACCGCCCCTTTGAGGGTCTGAAGGCCGACGCCATTGCGGCGCTGCGCGCCTATGACTGGCCAGGCAATGTCCGCGAACTGATTGCAGTCCTGCAGCGCGCCATCGTGATGGCGGAAGGGGCCTGGCTGTCGGCGGCAGATCTCGGCCTCAGTGGTGTGCCCGCAGCCCGCGCCTCCCGCATGCCGACGCTCGCCCAGGCCCGCAACGAAGCCGAAGCCGAATTGATCCGCCGCGCCCTCATTCTCGCCGACGCCAATGTCTGCCGGGCGGCCAAGCTCCTGGGCATTTCGCGCAACACTCTTTATCGCCTGGCCGAGCGGCATTCCATCGTCCTGCGCGGCTGCTAGGAGGCGAACCGGACGGCCCCACGCAGACGCCCGCTGGGGGCAGGCTGGCCCCCCTCATACGCTCTCCCCGACCAGCGCCCGTTCCCGGCACATTCGCAAAATACAATCTTGTCATCTCTGGCATGTATCAGGGTTTCACGCACAGTGAGACCTTTCGAAGGAGGATTTTGATGAAAGCTGGCATATTCTGGGGGCTCGCAGCCGGGCTCGCGGTCACCTTCTGCAGTGCCAATGCGGCAACGGTTCCGGCCTATAAGCTGAGCAAGGTCGTCCAGATCGGCGTGCCGGATCGCTGGGACTATCTGCATTATGATGCCCCGTCCAAACGGGTCTACATTGCCCATGGCGCCGAGCTCTCGGTGATCAATGGCGATACCGGGGCGCTGATCGGCGTCGTGACCGGCATGCCCGGCGGCACCCATGGCATCGCTATCTCCCATGCAACCAACCAGGGCTTTACCGACGATGGCGAAGCCGGTGAGGCCGTGGCCTTCAACCTCAAAACCCTGGCCGTCGAAAAGCGCATCAAGGCGGCGCCAGACGCCGATGGCATCTTCTTCGATCACAAGACCGATACTGTCTACGTCATTGACGGGGATTCGGGCGTGCTGACGGCAATCAATCCCAGGACCGACAGGGTCATTGCCACAGTTCACGTCGGCACCAAGCTCGAATTCGGGGTCTCGGGTGAAAACGGCTTTGCCTATGTCAACGCCGTCAAGAAACACGAGATCATTCGCTTCAATACCCATACCAACAGGGTTGATGCACGCTGGCTCATGCCGCATTGCGAAAGCCCGCGAGGCCTCGCCATCGACATTGCCTCCCACCGTCTGTTTTCGACCTGTGGCAACGGGGTCATGGTGGTGATGAACGCCGACAATGGTGCCGTCATGCATGAGTTTCCGATCGGCAAGGGATCGGATGCGGCTCGCTTTGATCCGAACACGCACATCGCCTTCAGCTCGAACTTCGACGGCACGCTCTCCAGGGTGCAGGAAATCACGCCCGATAAATTCGTGGCGCTGTCTCCAGTGAGAACCGAGCTCGGGGCCCGCACGATGACGCTCAATCCGCAAACCGGCCGGATCTACCTCGTTACCGCGACCATCCATGTCAATCTGAAAGCCAGTCCCACGGATTACCGCCACCGCTACGAGATCGCGCCCGGCTCGGTGCGGGTCCTCTTCTTAGATCCTGCGCAACACTGAGGGCCATGGTGGGAGCAGACGGCGAGGACGGCGTTGGTCCTTCCTTCTGCGCCCTTCAAGGTGGCGCCTGCGATCACCACCATGCGGGATGGCAGGGGGCTGAACCAGGGATTGCGACGTGTGGCCAAAGGCTGCCACACGTCGCTCCCACCACGCTTGTGGCGAGGTGACAAGCCCTAGTCGGCGTGAGCCCCTTCGAGCGAATTTTCGAGCAGTTTTCCGGTTTTGGCATCGACACCCACTTCGTGGGTGATTTTGCCGCTGCGGATATCGAACGAATATCTGAGGCCGCTGCCGCCAGCTTCGTGTTCGAGTTCGCCCGCGATGATCTTGCCAGGCTGGGCTTTGAGGGCAACGAGGCGTGCCTGCGCCATCGTCAGTCTGGCCTCATGCGCGTAACGCTGTCCGGAATAGGCGTAGGCTGAGCTGCCCGCAGCGAGAGCGGCAATCATGCTGGCGGAAGCCAGGATGTGGCTGAACTTATGCATATGATACTCCATAGGTGCTCCCAAGCCCTTGCCGCATAGATGGAGAGCGCGCCGCCTGTGTTGAAGGGAATGACAGCATTGTATTTTTCCAATCTCGAGACATTGGACTGGCGTCCCGCTAGGCTGATGTGGCGGAGGACGTCGTGAAGATCCTTTTGATCGAAGATGATGATGAGACTGCCTCTTACGTTGGGGCGGCGTTGCGCAAGGAGGGCCATTGGGTGGAACGGGCCAGGGGCGGCGTTCAGGGTCTTGCCTTTGCCGCCAGTGGTGTTCATGACCTTATGATCGTCGATCGCATGCTTCCCGAGCTCGACGGGCTTGGTGTGGTCAAAGAGCTGCGGATGCGGGGCTCCAGGCTGCCGATCCTCTTTCTCACTACCATGAGCGGCATTCATGACCGGGTCGACGGGCTTGAGGCCGGAGCAGATGATTATCTGACCAAGCCTTTCGCACTTGCCGAGCTTCTGGCCCGGGTCAATGCCCTGGGTCGCCGTCTGGAGCGCAAAGGTGCCGAGGTCCAGACCGTGCTGCGGGTGGGGCCGCTCGAGGCTGACCTGATGACCCAGACGGTGCGCCGCGCCGGCCAGCCAATCGATCTGCAGCCGCAGGAATTTCGCCTGCTCGAATATCTGATGCGCCATGCCGGCCAGGTGGTGACGCGCGCCATGCTCCTTGAAAACACCTGGCAGCTGCATTTTGATCCGGGTACCAACATCGTCGAATCCCATATGAGCCGGCTTCGGGCCAAGCTCAACCGGGGTTTTGAGACCTCCCTCATCCAGACCGTACGTGGTGCAGGCTATGTCCTTCGCCTGGACTAGGCTCGTTGGCAGCGAAAGCTTTCGTCTCACCGCTATCTTCACTGCGGTGATCGCGGTGGCCATGCTGGTACTGATGGCTCTTGTCTATGCCATCACCCACCAGGCGCTGCAGACCGAGCTATTGTCTGCCATTGACCGGGATATTGCTGCGATCAAGTCCGGCTACCGTTCGCAAGGCATTTCTGAAGCCAAGGAAGTCATCACCCAGCATCTTTATCACAGTGCCAGCAGTGATTTTCTCCTGCTTGAAACCCCGTCCGGGAAAGAGCTCGCAGGCAATCTGCCGGGCATGACGCCGCGCCTCGGCAAGTTCTTCCTGAATCTGCCGCCACAGTCACCAGGACGCAAGGAACGCGCCCATCATATCCTGGGCGTAGGCCTGATGCTTACCCCTGGGCTTTATCTGTTTGACGGCAGAGACCTTGATCTCGTCCATGATGCCGAAGAAGACGAGCTTGCTGCCTTTCTCTGGGTCCTCGCGGTGAGCCTTGTTCTGGCCACGGGCGGCGGGCTTGTCCTCAGCCATCTCTTCCTGGCGCGCATGGATGAGATCAGTCAAACCTGCCGCGCGATCATGGCAGGCAGATTTGCTGACCGCGTCCCAGAGCGTGGTACGGATGACGAGCTGGGCCGGCTTGTCCACACCATCAATGCCATGCTCGACCGCATTTCGGGGCTGATGGAGAACGTCGAGCAGATTTCAAGTGACATCGCCCATGATATGCGCGCGCCTCTCACCCATCTGCACCATCATCTGGAACGCGCGCTTACCGAGGCGCGGAGCGAAGAACAATATCGCGGCGCGATCGAGGAGGCCCTTGCGGAAACAGAACGCCTCCTGGCAACCTTTCATGCCCTGCTCAAGATCGGCCAGCTCGAAGAAGCCATCGATGTTCGCACCCTTCCGCGTCTTGATCTCTCCCATCTGCTCGGAGAGATGGCCGACATCTACCGGCCGGTGGCTGAAGACAGCGGGCATATCCTGACGGCGGGCGTGACGCCGGGGCTTTGGGTTCACGGCGATCGCACGCTTCTGGCCCAGCTGATCGCCAATCTGATCGAGAATGCCCGTGCCCACACCCCTTCAGGCAGCCACATCAGGCTTGCGGCTGCGGCGACGGACAGCCACGTGGTCATGACCGTGTGCGATGATGGGCCAGGCATACCCAAGGCCGAACGGGAGCGGGTGTTTCGCCGCTTTTACCGTCTTGAGCGCAGCCGTACGACGCCTGGTACCGGACTGGGCCTGCCCCTGGTGGCGGCGATCGTGCGCTATCATGGCGGCACCATCGAGCTTGATGACAATGCCCCGGGACTGATCGTCCGTATACGGCTGGCCCGCGCCTGAGCCGAGCCAGGTCGCGGCGTTTCATGACTTTGGCAGAATTGTGCGCAGCGTGGGCCGGATCTGCCCGGCGCTCCCGCTTGGGAAGACGTGGTGCGCCATGGCCGAAGGACAAGGGCGCCGCAAGAGGGGCGTTCTCTGCCCTTTAAGAATGTTTAAGGAATTGCTGGCGCTCGCACCAGATGTGAAAAAGCCTAGCTGATATTGATTTTTCTGCTCTGCGTGCAGACCCACGAAGATGTCCCTCACGCATCTGCGACCTACATTTGCAAAATTCAATTTGCAGAACTGCAACCGACCACCTAGGACCAGCCCTCTTGATGTGTCCTCCAAGCGAAAGTTCCTGATGCAGGCAGGCCGGTCGCACGACTTTTCCCTGGGTAGGGTGCCGCGAGGCTTGATGCTGTCGCGGGCCTGGCTTCGCCTCTTGCGCCCGCGACGTTCAGCCTTGGCTGTGCTCGCTTTCTTGGCGCTCTCGGCCTGTGCCACCTATCATGCGCTGCCGTTGAGTACCGCGCCCCAACTCCTGCCGGCGCCGAAGCGCGCACTCAACATGGAGCAGACGGCGCTGTTTGCCCTTGCCCATTCGCCGGATCTGGCGGTGGCGCGGTCCCAGACAAGGCTCGCGATCGCCAAAGCCCGGCAGAGCGATAAGCTTGCTGATCCGCAATTCCAGGCGATGGGGGCTCCACCCACGGTGCACGTCCCGGGCCTCACCGATGCCTATTCGCTTGGCCTCGCTGAAGATCTCCAGGGACTTCTGACGCAACCGGCGCGCGCCGAGGGTGCCCGGGCCAAGGCCGATCAGGCTCGCCTGGAACTTGCCTGGAGTGAGGTCCAGACGGCTCAGACGTCAGCTACCCTCTATGCCGAAGCCGTTCTGAATGCCGAGAAGGAGCGGGCCCTTGCCCGACTTGCGGCCATCACCAGAAGTCAGGCGCAGCATTCGGCGCAGGCGCTGCGTCAGCACAACACCACGATCGCCAATGCCGGCTCCGATCTGTCGGCCAGCCTCGATATTCTCAGCCAACGTGATGCGGCAGCCCGCGCCGCCCTTTTGGCGCGCGCGAGGCTCAAGGCCCTCCTGGGCATTGAACCCAACGCAGCGCTGAAGCTCAAAACGATTTCGGATCCTCCGCCCATCAGTCGCGGTGCGGTGATCCAGGCACTTGCCAAGGTCAATGACCGCAGGCCTGACCTCTTGGCTCTGCGCGCCGGCTATCATGCCCAGAACGAGGCGGTGATCGCCGCCTTGCTCGAACAGTTTCCGGCGATGAATGTTGGCTTTCAGCGTGCCTCTGACAACACCAATGTGCAGACCAATGGTCTTACGGTAACCGTCAACATCCCGCTCTTCGGCAGTACTGAGGCCCGCATCAGGACGGCACGGGCGAGCCGCGCCATGCTGCACGCCGAATACCAGGCGCGGCTTGATCTGACGGCTGCCGACGCCTGGCGTACCTTTCATGCGCTTGTGCTCCTCCATCGCCAGGTGCGTGAGCTCGAGACGGCGGTACCGGCACTGGGGCAGATGGCGGCGCGGGCGCGGGCCGCCTATGCCGAAGGCAATCTTTCGCCCTCGAGCTATATGCTGCTCGAGACCAGCCTTGCGGCGCGCGAAGGCGAACTTCTCGATCTCAAACAGAGCCTGTGGCAGGACACCATTGCACTTCGAACCGTGCTTGGTCTGTCGCCGCTTGACGCAGCAGTGGACAAAGAATCATGAAAACCCGCTCTTTCAAGCGTGTGTGGTGGGCCTCGGCTGTCGTCTGCTGCAGCGTCGTGATGGCAACTGCGGCGCAGGCCGCAACCGTCAGCGCCCGGGTGGTTGAGACCAGGCTGCGGCAGGGCGCCTTGCCGCATCAAATCTATGCCTATGGCGTCGTTGCCGCCGACCCGGCGGTCGAGCAGGCCATCATGGCCCCGGTCGCGGCCAGTGTGCGGGCGATCGAGGTCCGCCTCGGGCAGCGTGTGGCGAGAGGCGCTCCGCTGATCGAGCTGGCTCCCAGTCCCAATGCCCGCGCCAGCTACGCCCAGGCCAAATCAGCGCTGAGGGCCGCTCTGGCCGGCGAAGCCCGCACCAAGGCACTGGTGCACCAGTTCCTGGCGACGCGCCAGGATCTCGCCAATGCTCGGAAGGCGGTCGCAGATGCGCGCGCCAATCTGAAAGCGCTCAATGCGGTTGGCGCGGGGGCGCCACGTCTCCTCAGAGCGCCGTTCGCTGCGACGGTGACGGCGCTTTCCACCAGGGTTGGATCCTTGGTGCAGGAAGGAACACCGCTTCTGACCATCGCGCCACCGTCCGCGCTGGTGCTGCGGGTCGGGGTCACCCCGGCCGATGCGGCCGAGCTCTCTCTCGGCGCCCCGGCCACACTGAAGCCGGTGAGCGGTGGCGCGGCGGCCGCGCTGAAGGGGCGGGTGGTGATGCTGGGAGCGGTGGTCGATCCCAGTACGGGGCTGGTTCCGATCGAGATCAGTCTGCCGCCCAACCGGCTCTTTCCCGGTGAGACGGTGCGCGCCGCCATCACCGCGCGCACCGTTTCGGGCATCATCGTACCGCATGCGGCGCTTCTGCTGGACACCAAGGGGCGGCCCTATGTGGTGCAGGCGCCCAATGGCCGGGCCAAACTCATTCCGGTGGTGGTACTCAACTCTGACGCTGGGAAGGATGTGATCTCCGGTCCTCTGGACCTCTCTGCGCCGCTCGTTCTGGCCGGCAATTATCAGCTCAAGGCCGGCATGCGCGTGCGGCTCGCTGCCCCGCGCGCAAGCCGAGGTGCACGCTGATGTTTGTGCAGCTCCTCAAGCGTCACAAGCTCGCGATCCTCTGTGTCGCACTGGCCCTGGCCGCCGCCGGACTTTTTGCCGGCATTGCCATGCCGGTGGGCCTGTTTCCGGTGACCAGCTTTCCGCGCATCCGCGTCGAGATCAATGCCGGCAGCATGCCCGCCAAGCAGATGCTGATCGATGTCACCCAGCCACTCGAACAGGTGGCCCGCTCGGTACCAGGGGCACTCAATGTGGTCTCGACCACCTCGCGCGGTTCGGCCGAGATCTTTGTCGATTTCCCCTGGGGCTCCAACATGAACCAGGCCTTGCTCCGGGTCGACGCCGCCTTTGCCCAGAAGCTCCCGGACCTGCCCAAGGGCACGCGCTATGACGTGATCCAGATGAGCCCGAACGTCATCATGCCGTTCGTCTCCTATGCACTGATCTCCAAGGTGCAGTCCCCGGCCCAGTTGCGCGAGCTCGCACGCTACGACATCACGCCACTCTTGATGGGCATACCTGGCATCCGCCGCGTCGGCGTGATGGGGGGGCAGACGCCCGAAGTCCAGGTCCGCCTGACCCCGGAACAGCTTGCCGCCTATGGTCTTACGCTCGCTGATGTGAGCCGGTCCATTGCCGCGAGCAACACCATCCGCGCCGTCGGCCGGCTTGAAGACAATGATCTGCTCTTTCTTGTCATCAACAACAATGCCCTGACCTCGCTGCAATCGGTACGCAACATCGCGCTGCGCACCAAGGGGGGCGGAATTATCCGCCTTGGCGATCTGGCCTCGGTGACCATGGGCTCGGTGCCACAATGGATGCTCGTCAATGACAATGGCCAGCCGGCGGTTACCTTCGACGTCTACCAGCAGGACAGCGCTGACTCCCTGAGCCTCGAAAGTGCGGTAGCCGCCCGCCTCAAGACGTTCATGGCCAAGCAGCCCAAAACCATCCATCTCTACAAATGGTACGACCAGACGGAGCTTGTCCGCTCCTCGATCGGCGCGGTCGAGGAGGCGATCCTGATCGGTCTGGTCTTCGCCGGAGTGGTGGTGTTTGGCTTTTTGCGCAACTGGCGGGTGACGCTGGTCGCGATGGCTATCGTGCCGCTTTCGGTGCTGTCCACCGTGCTGCTCCTCAATGTCCTTGGCATGACCTTCAACATCATGACCCTCGGTGGCATTGCCGCGGCCATTGGCATTTTGATTGATGATGCCATCGTGATGATCGAGCATATTGCGCGCAGGGCTGGCGATCCCAGACGCGGTCAGGACGAGACTACGGTGTTTGCTGCGGCGCGTGAATTTCTCTCACCCCTTTTTGGTTCAAGCCTTGCCACTATCATCATCTTCATACCGCTGGCGTTTCTTTCCGGACTGACAGGGGCATTCTTCAAGTTCCTGTCGCTGACCATGGCCTCGTCGCTGGCGATATCGTTCGTGCTGACGGCGCTTGTCGTTCCGCTGTTGGCCCACCAGTTCATCGACTTCAAGAAATGGCAGGACCCCGGGCACGACCAGAGCGGCAGGATAGCCCGTCTGCATGCGTCTTTGCTCGACTGGCTGATGCACAAGCCGGTGTGGATCCTGGTCAGCATCGGTGTTCTTATCCTCGCGGGCCTCTTTGCCTATCGCAATGTCGGCACGGGATTTCTGCCGCGCATGGACGAGGGCGGTTTCGTGCTCGATTACCAGACCGCACCTGGTACCTCGTTAAGCGAGACCAACCGGGAACTCGAGGAAGTTGAACAGATCCTGCACAAGAACCCCTATGTCGCGACGTTTTCCCGCCGCACGGGTGCAGGTCTTGGCGGTGATCTGAGTGAGACCTATCAGGGCGACTTCTTCGT
This sequence comes from Pseudomonadota bacterium, assembly GCA_021851325.1. Lineage (GTDB taxonomy): Bacteria > Pseudomonadota > Alphaproteobacteria > Micropepsales > Micropepsaceae > Rhizomicrobium. The sequence goes on from JAJZDZ010000036.1 coordinate 12,851, forward strand.
GCGTCTGGTTTCACCTGCCAAGCGTCCTGACATCTGGACCATCATGGACCGGATCAACCGGCAGATCGCGACCAAGGTACCGGGAATCGACTTTGACCTGCACCAGCTCCTCAGCGACATGATTGGTGACATGGTGGGGCGGCGACAGCCCGCGGTGGTCGAGTTGAGAGCCAAGGATCCGGACATGCTCACAGATCTGGCACCCAAGGTCGCCCGTGCCATCGCTAAGGTCCCGGGCGTTGAGCCTGCTTCGGTCAATGACGGGGTGATCCCTGCCGGCGATGCCCTTGAAATTCATGTCAATCCGGCTGCCGCCGCATCCCAGGGCATGAGCCCCGAGGAGGTGTCGCAACAGGTCTATCATTATCTTCATGGTGCGGTGGTCACGCGCTATCTCGGTATTGTGCAGGACGTCGGCGTGCGGCTGTGGCTCAATGCACCGCAGTCTCCCATCTCTCGTGACCAGCTCGGCAACATTTTGATCCGCTCCCCTTCGGGACGGGTGTTCCCGCTGAAATCCGTGGCGCGCATCCGCTTTGTCAGCGGCCAGCCCCAGATCACCCGGGACAATCTCGCCCAGGTGGTTGCCATTACCGCGCAGATCGGAGGCGGACATGATCTGGGCTCGACCATTGCAGGGGTGCAGAAGGTTCTTCGCCGCAAGGGACTTTTGCCGCATGGCGTCGTCTATTCCATTGGTGGCGCGTTCAAGCAGCAGCAGATGGCGCTGAAGGGAATGATCCGGGTTTTTGCCGCCGGCGCAGTCGCTGAATTCATCCTGCTGCTCTTTCTCTATAACCGCCTTCTTCTGCCACTGCTGATCATCCTCAGTGCGGTGATATCGAGCAGTGCGGTTTTCATCGGCCTTTGGCTCACTGGTGTGGAGTTCAATATCACCGCCATGATGGGGATGGTGATGATCATCGGTATTGCCACCGAGATGGCAATCTTCCTTGGTTCGGAATATCAGGAATTGTCACGTCATCTGCCGCCGCGCGAGGCGCTTGTGGCTGCGGCAAGGAACCGTCTGCGCCCGATCATGATGAGTACCTTTGCCATGATCCTTGCCCTCATCCCTCTGGGCGCGGCCATCAGCGGCTCTGGCGATCAGATGCTGCAGCCTCTTGCAATTGCCATCATTGCCGGCATCACGGTGCAGCTGCCGCTTGTGCTGCTCGCAATGCCGGTGACACTCGGCTGGCTCGAACGAAGCCGGCGGCGGCCCGATCCGATTGGCTAGAGGAAAGCAACGTTACGGCTTTTCGTCGGATGATGGGTGCCCGCGCGCAGGCAGATGAAACGCGGCCAGCACAAACGCCACCCTGGGCACTGATGCTGAGAAGGGCTGGCGTCTTTTGGTGTGGCAGGAGGGCGTGGTCGACGACCGGGACCATGGGGCTGTCAGAGCCTTGTGGCGCGCATTGTCGGCGGCTTTGCACGACGACGGGAGCCGGTTCCTTGCGTCCGTCTCCCGGTCGGCGAGGACTTGAGGTCGCCCGTGGAGCGGCTTAGACCCGCGCCCGCCATTTGTGGGCGACATACCAGGCAAAACCCAGTGCCAGAAGGGCTGCCACCGCAAGATCGAAGCGGTGAAAGAACTGATGAACGCGCGGGTCGTGGTTCCAGGCTTTGCCGAGAACAAAGCCCAGATAGGCAAGGCCAAAGCACCACGGCCAGGAGCCGATGAAGGTGTAGATCTGAAATTTGGCAAAGGGCATGCGGGCAATTCCCGCTGGCAGTGAAATAAACGTCCGCACGATTGGCAGAAGCCGTGCCGCGAATACCGCGAGGATGCCATAGCGCGCAAAGAAGCGATCGGCTTGCGCCAGTTCGGTGCGCGAGATGAGGACGTAGCGCCCCCAGCGCTCCACTGCGGTGCGTCCGCCATGCATTCCGACCCACCAGGCCAGTCCCGAACCCAGGCTGCAGCCGATGGCGCCGGCAGTCGCGGCGACGATGAGATCAAAGCGTCCGGTAAAAGCGAGATAGCCGGCGAACGGCATGATGACTTCGCTGGGCAGGGGAATACAGGCCGATTCAATCGCCATCAGGATGACGACACCGGCATAACCAGAAAGCGAAATCGCCGTCACGATCCAGCCGAACATATGCATGCGTATTGCTCCAGCCTTGGTTTTGCTTGGGCAGCGCCACCGGAAGGGGGGCAAGCCATAGGATCGCGCCCTCTTTAAGGAGGGTTTGTTGTCGCGGCAATCCCTTCGGCGCGCCGTCCCACTTTCCCCTCAGTGCCGCCTGCCACTTTGGGATGCCGGCCTATGGCCATTGCATCTGGCACGGCCTCTCCAATGAGGAGCCCGGAGCCTGCTTTGATGCTGAGGCAAGTGCGCATGGCCTGCCGGCGGGCGTCAAGTTGGGGATCGGTATAGAGGGGAGGGCCTCGCCGCCTGCTGCTGGGTCGGGGTTCGAGCACCGAATGGCCAAAGGCCGGGACTGGCCCGCGCATATCAGCAATCAGCGTATGACCTTTGTCGCCGCCTGGTTGACGCGCCCGCTGGCGTGGTATCTTTATGCATATCACGGGGCCAGCAGCCCTTGGCTCTTCTTAAGTCCAGTACGAAGGATGGTGACATGGCGGGTGGGGTAAGTCTGGCGCGGTTTGGATCAGGGACGATGCGGCGCCGCTTGGGTGCGGGGCTTGTGGTTTGCGGCTTTGGGGTTGCGGCCATGGCGCCGGCGGCGGCTGCGGGTCGCGTCGATGTGCTTTATGCCGGATCGCTCGTCGGTGTGATGGAGCACAGCCTCGGGCCGGCCTTCGACCGGGCCACGGGCTTTCATTTTGAAGGCTACGCCGGAGGATCTGATGCCCTCGCCGAGCAGATCAAAGGCAAGCTGCGACCGGCCGATGTGTTCATCAGTGCTGTAGCCCGCGTCAATACACAGTTGATGGGTAAGAAAAACGGCAACTGGCTGAACACCTATGTGCGCTTTGCGCAGTCACCGCTTGTGATCGGATATAATCCAGCGAGCCGTTTCGCACAGGATTTCAAAACCAAACCCTGGCTTGTCGCGCTCGAAGAACCGGGCCTGCGCATCGGGCGTACCGATCCCAAGCTCGATCCCAAGGGGCGCCTGACGCTGAGCCTGCTGGCGCGGGTGGCACGCGCTGAGCATCAGCCGCATCTGGTGTCAAAGATCTTCGGCAGTCCGGAAAATCCCGCCCAGGTCCTGCCTGAAGAGGAGCTGGTGGGACGCCTGCAGTCCGGGCAGATCGATGTCGGCTTTTTTTATTCGCTGGAGACGGCGCAGGCGCATATTCCATCCATTGCGCTGCCGCCCGCGCTTACCCCGCATGCAACCTATACCGTCGCCATTCTCAACCGGGCGCCCCATGAGGCGGCCGCACACGCCTTTGTTCGCTTTCTCCTCGGTCCCGAGGGCCAGCGGATCCTCAAGGCGAATGGACTTGAGGTGATGGTGGCGCCACATCAGACCACAATGGCACGGCCCGCAGGGGCCGGGTCGCACACGCCTGCGCCGATGCCGTGAGCCGACGATTTCCCGCTCCGCTGGCCTGGCTCGCGAGCCTTCTGGCGCTCTATCTCAGTGCTCCCCTGCTGGCAGGGCTTTATGCCGCGGGCCATGCCGGCTGGCACAATCTCGACAGCGTGGCGTTGGTGCGGGCCTGCAGCATCTCGATTGCAGCCGCCACGACAGCAACTCTTGTGATTGCCGCGCTCGGTATTCCGCTGGGATATATTCTGGCCCGCAGTTCTGGACGGGCGATGGCGCTACTTGGCTTTGTGGTGCAGCTACCGCTTGCCTTGCCGCCGCTCACCAGCGGCATTCTGCTGCTCTTTCTGATCGGCTATGCCTCGCCGCTCGGTCAGATGACGCAGGGCGCGCTGACAGACTCGTTTCTCGGCATCGTTCTTGCCGAAGTGTTTGTCGCCGCGCCTTTCCTCATCATCGCCGCCCGTTCGGCCTTCAGTGAGGTGGATCCGGCGCTCGAGGGGGTGGCGGAAAGTCTGGGACGCGGACGTCTTGAGAGTTTCTGGAAAGTATCGCTGCCGATCGCCCGGCCTGGCATCTTCTCAGGTCTGCTGCTGGCCTGGCTGAGAGCCTTTGGCGAATTCGGCGCGACCGTGATGGTAGCCTATCATCCTTATTCGCTGCCGGTTTACACCTTTGTTGCCTTCGGCGCAGAGGGCCTGCCGGCGATGTTGCCGATCATTCTGCCCACGCTCGTTGTTGCGCTGGTTGTGCTTGCGCTCAGCGGCGCCGCCTTTGGTTTCTCGCTGCGGGCTGCGGACCTCAAGGTCCCAAGCGAACGGGTGAGCTCTGTACCTTTGCCACAGCCGTCCCGAGCTGCGTCGGCGCGTCAGCCGGCGCCGCTTGCCGTCGACCTGCATAAGCGCCTCGGAAACTTCACGCTGACCATGACCTGGCACACCAAGGCGCGGCGGCTGGCGATTTTGGGACCGTCAGGATCTGGAAAGTCGCTGACACTGCGGCTGATGTCAGGTCTTGACCAGCCGGACCAGGGATCTTTGACCCTTGGCGCAGAGGATCGTCTGCTCCTCCCGCCGCGGCTGCGGCGGATCGGCTATGTGCCGCAGAATCATGGTCTGTTTCCGCATCTCACCCTGCTCGAAAATCTTCTGTTTCCGCAGGGCGCGACGCCCCTTGAGGCCCACCAATGGCTCGCGCTGCTTGGGCTTGAGGGGCTTGAGCAGCGCCGTCCGGCGCAATTGTCCCTGGGCCAGCAGCAGCGCGTGGCCCTTGCCCGCGCCCTGATGCGTCCGGTCGATCTTGTGCTTCTGGATGAACCGTTCTCGGCCCTTGATGCGCCGCTGCGCTTGCGTCTGCGCGAGGAACTGCGGCTGCTGCAGGCACGGATTGATGCAACCACGATCCTGGTCACCCATGATCCCATGGAAGCTGCCGTTCTTGCCGACGAGCTCCTCGTCCTCGCCGAGGGCCGGGTGCTGCAGTCTGGCCCGACCCATGACCTGTTCCGTCGCCCGGCCAGCCGACAGGTTGCCCGTCTGCTTGGCGCGCAGAATCTGGCTGAAGGCGTGGTAACCGGGCCCCGTCACCTCGATGTGGGGGCAGGAACGATGGTTGAAGTCGGAAGCCCGGATCTCGGGGTGGGACAGAAGGTTGGCTGGAGCGTGCCGCCAGCGCATGTGCGGCTGGCGCAGGATGGCCCTTATTGCGGCACACTCTGCGAGGTTCAGCCTGCTGGCGGCGCCTTTGAGCTCAAGGTCAAGGTGGGAGACAACCTCATCTCCCTGCGCGCCGGGGAAGGGGACCATGCGCCAGGTAGCGCGGTACGTCTTGTCATTGATCGGGACTTTGTGCAGGTCTGGCCACTCTGAGCGTCGATCGGTTCCAGAGGCGGCCGAAACCTGAAAGCGCGTGGGCCCGTCCTTAAGCCTTGCCCAGCACGGCCTTTACATCACGCAGCAGGCGCTGGTTGGAAACCACATCGGCATCGTCATAGATCTTGCGGATATGACCGTGCGGGCCGACGATTTCGATGGCGTCATTGTGTGCCACGTCATAATCGGGCTTGGCACGGGCCGCGAGCGGATTGGCGACGCTGAGTTGCGGTGTCTGCCCGGGATCGCTCAACACTGCGCTGTCCGCACCTTGCTTGTCCATCACGCGCGCATAGGCAACATGAAAGCCATCGGTCACGACGCGGCGGATTTGGGCGCGGGCGCCAGTGAGATATTGCCAGTGAGGGTCGCGGGGGTCCCAGCCATATTGGGCGAGAAATTCCCGCATCTGCTTTGGCCCGGTGTCAGCGGGGGCAACGTTGAAAGCAACGATCTCGACCTTGGCCCTCAGTCCTGCATCCTTTAGGACATGCTCAAGGCCGATCAGATGTGCGGTGATCAGCGGGCAATAGGTCGTGCAATAGGGAAAGAGGAAGGTCACGATCTGAACTTTGCCGGCGAAGGCCTGTGACGAGACTTTCTGCCCCAGCTGGTTGGTTAACTGATAGCGGGGTGCCATGCCCAGATCTGCGAGTTTGCGGGATTGCTGCCGACGCTGCGCGATCAGGATGCCGGCGACAAAGCCCGCCAGAAGGAGGCTGAGACCCGCGGCGCCAAGTCGGACGTGGCGCAACCATGGTGGTGAAGATGTCTGCTGTGGTGCCATGCGCTCAACCTGCCGCCTTGTGCGACCGCGGAAAACCCTCAAATGCAGTGCAGGTCATGACGTCTTTGTAACCAATGAGTTAGGTTTTGTTCGGAACGCAGCACCCAGGGCCGGCGCGAAGTTCCGGTCATGAGGGGAGGGTTGGGAAGGTCACGCCACGCAGCGAATTCTCATGCGTGCACCAAACCAGGCGGGGGGATGCGACGCGGCAAGCGATACGGGCTGCTGCGGATCTGGGCCCTCACGGTTTTCATCAGGAGGGGTGTATCCTCCCTGGTCGACGCGCGCCGAAAAAGGCAGCAATGTGGAGGTCTGGCCTCATTTTCTTCCTACAGATGGTCTTAAATAGCAGCAGGAGACACGCGTGATACGAACTGGGTTTGCTGTTGTCGTTGGATTCCTGCTGTGCCTGCCGGCAGCGTTCGCTGCGCCTGGCAGCTTCAATGGAACCTGGAAGGAAGAGCTTCAGACGGTCAAGATGGGCGGCGAGCCCTATAGCATCCGCCTGGCCGATGGCGTGTTCACATGTACCAGCTGTGTACCTCAGACCACGATCAAGGCTGACGGTGCACCGCATGCGCTGAAAGCCAATCCCGCGATCGATGCACTGGCGGTGACGGTACTCAATCCGCGCACCATACGCCTTGATGAATTCAAGGATGACAAGAAGGTTGGCACGGTAAAGTTTGTTGCGGCAGCAGATGGCCGCACGGCAACGTACCAGTCGACCAATCTGCAGACGGGTGTGACCGGCAAGCTCACCTTCAAGAGGCTGGGCGCGGAGCTTAAGAGTGCCAATCCTGTCTCCGGTCGCTGGCTTCCGATCAAGATCATCGGGATGTCGAAACGGGCGCGCACGGTCACCTACACGATTGGCGACAAGATGATCGCCATGACCACGCCGACGGGGCAGTCCTATGTCGCGCCGCTCGATGGGCGGCCGGCTGCCTTCAAGGGTGATGCAGAGATCACCAAGGTCTCAGTAACGCTTAAGGGCAACACGCTCACCGAAAGGGATTATCGCGCCAAAAGGCTGGTCAAGCTGACGATTTCTCGGCTGTTGCCTGGCGGCAGGACCTTGAAGGTGACGTGGACGTCGCCGCCACTGCACCACTACGGCAGTTACGAGATGACGAAGGAGGAGACCCTCACCCACAAGAGAAAAGCCACTTCACATCATTCGTAACGCAGCGCCCGAATCGGGCTTGCACGTGCGGCACGTCTTGCGTGGGCAATGACGGTAATCCAGGCGATCAGGAGGGCAACGAGACCTGCGCCGGCAAAATAGCCGGGATTGAGCCAGATCCGCTGCGCGAAGCCTTCAAGCCAGTCTTTCAGATAATACCAGGCAATCGGCCAGGCGATGAGGTTGGCAAGCAAAACCGGAAGCGAAAACTGCCATAAGAGCATTCCCACGATGTCACGGGTGCGGGCACCAAACACCTTGCGCACGCCGATTTCTCTGGTCCGCCGCTCAGCGGCAAAGGCGGCAAGTCCATAAAGTCCAAGACAGGCGATGAAGATTGCAATCCCGACAAAGAGTGCAAACATGCGCCCGCGCTTTACGTCCGTCTTGAACAGGCGGTTGAAGGTATCATCAAGAAAACGCGCATTGATGGCGGAATTGGGCGCAAAGCGACGCCAGACGTGATTGATGCCGGCGACCGCCACCTCCGTCTGACCGGGCCGGATGCGGACCGAAAGCTCGTTGAGCAGATTATCGTACTCGAAGATGATGGGTTCGACCTGCATCTGCGGTCCATCGAGGTGCTGATTGGCGACTACGCCCACGACGCGCAGGAGGCGTGTACCGGTATTCAGCATTTTGCCGAGAGCTTCCTTGGGGCTGTAGCCGAAAAGACGTGCGGCCGCGATACTGATTACGACATTTGTCGGTTGTGTCTTTGCCTGGCCCATGTGATCAAGAGCGTGGGCAAAGGACAGCAGGCGACCGTCCAGCAGGTGCACGTGATAGACCCTGAAATAGTTGGGATCGACCTCAAAGAAGCGTATGTTAAAATTTCGACGAGACCCCGGGATCATCACCCCCCCAAGGTTGGTCTGTCCGTCAAATGGCGTCGAGCGTGATAGAGCGTCAGCCTCGACGGATGGCAGCGCTGCGATGGCGCGGGCAAAATCCTTGCGCTTGTCCAGAGGCAGAGCGCTTGCATTACGTACCACATAGATGTGAGCGCGGTTAAAGCCCAGCGCAACATCGCGGGCATAATGGATCTGGGTAAAGACCACGATGGCGGCTATGCCAAGGCCAATCGATACCGCAAATTGCAGGACGACAAGCCCATTGCGCAGAAAACTCGTGCCTTTACCGCCACCGGAATCCGCTCTGAGTGTGGTGGCCGGACGAAAGGACGACAACACCAGGGCAGGATAGGCGCCGCCGATGAAACCAGTGATGACCGCGGACCCGATCACAAGAAGTGTCAACGGCCAACTCGCCATAAAGTGAAAGCTGAGTGAGCGACCAAGGAACCGGTCGAAGGCAGGGGTAAGAAGTTCGACGAGGGCCAGGGCAATCACCAGCGAGAGAAGTGCGGTGAGAACAGACTCCCCCAGAAACTGCGTGATCAGCTGCCCGCGTCGGGCCCCCAGCACCTTGCGCAAGGACACCTCGCGGGCTCGCAGCATCGCCTGCGCGGTCGCCAGATTGGTAAAGTTGAAGCCCGCCATGAGGAGGATAAGTACGGCAATCGTTGCAAAGCCATAGACTTCAAGCCAGCTGCCACCGGGGGTCATGCCACCGCCATAGGTGCTCAGATGGCCGTGCCAGAAGGGCGTCAGATGCGGGCGAAAGACCGTGCTTGCCGGAATGTCCACCCCCCAGTCCTTCTTCATGTCGATATGCTGGTCTATCAGTGTCCGCGCCAATGCGAGAACGTGGGCAGGATCGCTTCCAGGCGCAAGCCGTACGTAAAGATAGGGGCCAAAGCTCTCCCAATGGTGCTTGTAGAAACGCTTCATCGGATCGGCCTTGGAGGTGTTGGGAAACAGCACCTTGGCGACCAACTGGGTATCGTGGGGCAGGTTCTTGAGCACACCGGTCACGGTCATGGGGTGGGTGCCATTGATGATCAGCGTTCTGCCAAGAACACGCTGGGTCCCGAACAGCTTGCGGGCCTCGCTCTGGGACAGCACGACGGAGTTAGGTTGGGCAAACACCAAAGTGGGATCTCCGGCGCTGAGCTTGAGCGGGATCACTTTGAAGAAATCCGGATCCACCGCATCCACGGATTCGGCAAAAAGCCGGTTTCCCACCTTGAGGGTCACGGTCGAATTCGAGATGTGGGTATAGGCCACAACCTGGGGAATAGAGGCCTTCATCGCCGGGCCAAGCGCAAAGATATTGCTGGTACCGCGCTCGACATTGTGGCCGGGAACATAAAAGCCCATGTCGACGCGATAGACGTTGCCCATGTCCGGGATGAAACGGTCATAGGACAGTTCATCTGCGAGAAAGAGCAGGATGAAGATGGCACAGACCAGCGCCACCGTGAGGCCCGCGAGGGTGATGAAGCTGTAAAGCCGGTTGCGGTTCGCATTACGCAGGGCCACAACGAGGTAGTTACGGAGCATGAGCGGCCCTTTCAGGCGAATTGACGTGCCTGTTCGGTGACGATTGAGCCATCCAGCATGTTGACGATGCGGTGGGCGTATTCGGCGTGGGCATGAGAGTGGGTAACCATGACGACGGTGGTCCCGGCCTCATTGAGTTCAGTCAGGAGCTGCATCACCTCTTCGCCGTTGGCGGTATCGAGGTTGCCGGTAGGTTCGTCCGCGAGGATCAGTTTGGGGCGGGCGAGGACGGCGCGGGCGATGGCGACGCGCTGCTGCTGGCCGCCTGAGAGCTGCTGCGGCATGTGCTTGGCGCGATGGGCGATCTTGACCCGGTCAAGCGCCTCTTTGACCCGCATCTTGCGTTCCTCGCGGCTGACCTCGCGGTGATAAAGGAGCGCCAGCTCGACATTTTCGAAGACGTTGAGTTCGTCGATCAGGTTAAAGCTCTGGAAGACGAAGCCGAGGGCGTTCTTGCGCAGCTCAGTGAGCTGGCTCTCACTATAGCCGGCGATATTGACACCATCGAAGATGTATTCACCACGGCTTGGCGCGTCGAGCATGCCGACGATATTGAGAAAGGTCGACTTTCCGCAGCCTGAAGGACCCATGACAGCGACGAATTCACCGGCGGCCACATGAAGATTGATATCCCTGAGAGCCGTGGTTTCGACCTCGCTGGTGCGGTAGACCTTGCTGACTTGCTTGAGGGTAATCATGCTTCCTCCTTAAGCTCCTGAATGATGCGTTGCGGCTGCTTCAAACTCGACCCGGTCCATGTTGGCGTAAGCCTCGTAGCTGGAGGTGATGACCCGGTCTCCAGGCTTCAGCCCGCTTAGGACCTCGACCTCATCGGGATTGCGTGCACCGAGCTTGACGTTGCGGCGTATGGCACTGTCGCCAGAAGGCGTGAGTACAAACACCCAGTTGCCGCCAGTGTCCTGGTAGAAGGGACCATTGGGCAGCATATTGGCGATCTTGGCGCCGCCCAGCTCCAGCTTGATGTCGATCGCCTGGCCAGCATGAATACCTACGGGAGCTCGCCCGAGGAAGGTCATGTCGATGCGGAAGGTGCCATTGGTGACCTGGGGGTAGATCTTGGCGACTTTGGCGCGGTAATTGCGGCCATTAAGGCGGAAGAGGGCAAACTGTCCGAGCGCGACGCGGCCAAGGTAGAATTCGTCGACGCGCGCGGTCAGCTTGAAGCGGTTCTGTGAGTCAATTTGCCCGAGGACAGCGCCCTGGGCTTTGGCTTCGCCAACCTCGGCATTGAGGGCGCTCAGCTGGCCATCCATGGGGGCCCGCAAGGTCAGGTTATCAAGACTGGCGCGAGCCGCAATCAGACTGGCATGCAGTTCCTTGAGCGTTGCCTGAAGCTGGGCGAGCTGACGGGCACGAATGGTCTGCTCATTTCGGTGCGAGGCGATGGTGGCATCGCGCAGCTTGCGTTCATACTGGTATTTTTCCTTGTCCTTGTCGAAGGTGACCTGGGGAATGGCGTTGGCCGCGGCCAGACGGCGATCGCGCGCGAGCTGACCGCGCAGCTTCTGCATCTGATACTGAATGCTGAGCAGATCTTTTTGATACTGAAAGCGCGTCTGTTCGAGTTCCAGTTCGGTATTTTCGAGCTCACTGATCTGGCGGGCCGTGTCAGCCTCGCGATTGATGACGCTGAGCTCAAGCTGCGGACTTGAGAGGACTATGAGGGCCTCGCCAGCCTTGACCTCGGCACCGTCCTCAACCAGCACCTGCTTGACAGTGCCGCTTTGCTCGGTGGTGAGATAATCGGTGATGAGTGGGGCGACGTTAGCCCGCACGGCGGCATAATCCTCAAAGGGCCCGCGCCTGACCGTCGAAATCGTCAACCGGTCGATGGGCACGCGGTAGATCCGTCCGCTCGGGCCGGAGAGGAGCCAGGCGCCAGCTACGATGAGCGCCAGGGCACCGGCAGCATAGGGCCAATAGCGCCGCCACCAGGAGGGCGGCGCGATCGGCCGGTCCATGCCCGGGCCTGGCTCGGGGGACGGGGAAGGAGAACGCGGAAGCAGCGAAACGCGGCTCATGGCCAACTGTGGAACAGGACACCGCGTCCACCTACGCAAACCCCGTGCCAGAGTGAAACTGCCACCAGATCAACTATTTGGGGGGTGCACCTTGTCCGTCACTGTCCGGCTGCGTACAGTTCTTGTCCGTGTGTCCGGATTTGGACAGTCCATGCCCTCTCTTGTCAGCCCTGCCCGCATTCTCATCCTCGATGATGCGGAAGATGTTCTCCTGGCGGCCCGCCTGGCGCTCAAGCGGCATTTTGCCGGGGTCGAGACCTTGCGGGCTCCGGCCGAGCTCATCCCCAAGGTGAAGACCGGCGGCTTTGACGTCATTCTTCTCGACATGAATTTTCGCAGCGGGGCGCAGAGCGGGCGCGAAGGCCTCGGTCTCATGGCGGAGATCCTCGCGCTCGATTCCGATGCCGTGGTGGTTCTCATCACCGCTCATGGCGAACTCGAACTTGCGGTCGAAGCGATGAAGAAGGGCGCTGCCGACTTCATCACCAAGCCCTGGAGTAACGAGCGTCTCGTTGCCACCTTGATGGCGGCGGCAAATCTGCGCCGGGCAAAGCTCGCCGCGCGCGAGGCCCGTACCCGTAACAAGGGACTTATCGCGGCCGCCGGCAGTGGCGGGGACATGATTGGCACCAGCAGTGCCATGCGCGCGATCTTTGATCTCATCGATCGTGCCGCCCCCAGCGAGGCCAACGTCCTCATCCTCGGCGAAAACGGTACCGGCAAGGAGCTCGTTGCCCGTGAACTTCATCGTCGTTCGCAGCGTGCCGACGAGGCTTTTGTGCGCGTCGATCTTGGCACGATTTCGGCGCAGCTCTTTGAATCCGAGCTCTTCGGCCACCGTCGCGGCGCCTTTACCGATGCCAAGGAGGACCGGGTCGGCCGCTTCCGCGCCGCCAGCGGCGGTACCTTGTTCCTCGATGAGATCGGCAATGTCCCCTTGCACCTGCAATCGAAGCTGCTCTCGGTTCTGGAACGCCGGGAAGTGGTGCCGGTGGGTAGTGAGCGGGCAGAACCGATCGATGTACGGGTCATTTGTGCCACCAATCAGCCCATGAGCCGTCTCTTTGATGGCAATCTCTTTCGTGCCGATCTGCTCTGGCGGATCAACACCGTGACCATCGATCTGCCACCTTTGCGCGCGCGTAAGGACGATATCGCGCCGCTGGTTGAACATTATGTCAGTTTCTATACCCAAAAATACAATATGGCGCGCAAGCCCGTTAGTGCGGCGGCTCTGGCCGCGCTGACGGCGCATGATTGGCCGGGCAATGTCCGGGCCCTGCGCCATGCGGTCGAACGGGCGGTGATCCTGTCGCGGGGCGCGGCGCTGGAGGTGGAGGACTTTGCGCTGCGGGCTCCGGAGCCGGTGCCCGCGGCCGAACGTTCAGCTGCGTTCGATCTCGACGCCATCGAGCGCGATGCGGTGAAGCGGGCCCTCGAACAGCACCAGGGCAATGTCAGCCGGGCGGCGCAGGCCCTTGGCCTCACCCGCGCCTCGCTTTACCGGCGGATGGAAAAGCATGGCCTCTGACCAGCTATCCGCAGGCCTGATGCTGCGCAGCGTGCTGCTGCTCATCAGTCTTTCATTGCTTGCTTATGCCCTCGTTGACACCAGCTGGTACGTGGCGGAAGGCCTGCTGTTCATGCTGGTCATGGTACAGCTGGGCGAGATCATCCATACCCTGACCCGCACCAATCGCGAGATTGCGCGGTTTCTTGATGCCATCGCCTATGATGATACCACCCAGAGCTTTAGCGGACTCTCGCGCCTTGCGCCCTATCGTGAACTGGGAACGGCGATGGGGCACGTCATGGACCGCCTGCGCAAGGGACGCAGCGAACGCGAAGAAATGAGTCGCTATCTCGCGGCGATGCTGGCGCATGTGCCCGTGGCGCTGATCGCCCGCGAAGATGATGGTCGCTATGTGCTCCTCAATACCGCGGCGAGGCAGATGTTTGATCTGCCCGGCAATACCACGCTCGATCTTTCCCGCTATGGCCTGGAATTTCGTACCGGACTTGAACAGCTGAAGGCCGGAGGACGCCAGCTTCTGCAGCTTGAGCGCGGTACGGGAACCTTCGTTGTCAAGGCGGCCGCAACAAGGTTCTGGTCGCGGGGAGAGCATCGTACGCTCATCTCGCTGCAAAATATCGGGGATGAACTCAGCGCCCAGCAGCTTGATGCCTGGCATCGCCTCATCCGCACCATTGCCCATGAAGTGATGAATTCCCTGACGCCGATCTCGTCTTTGTCACAGACGGCCCGCGAGCTGGTAACAGAAGCAAGATCCCAACTTGAGGAAGGTGGAGAGACCGCAAATATCCTCGCTGATGCCATTGAGGCCCTCGAGGCTGTGGCGCGGCGCAGCGAAGGCTTGCTGCACTTTGTGCAGAACCATCGGCGCCTCACCCAACGCATGACGGCGCGTCCCGAGGAAACGCTCTTGGTCCGTGTCTTTGCCCGTCTCGAGCGGCTGCTTGGCCCCGAGATGACGGCGCGCGATATCAACTTTGAACATGACTGCCGGCCACCGACACTCCGTTTGCAGGTGGATCCGGA